>JBIICS010000149.1:0-6500 GCA_044238735.1 Bacteroidia bacterium | reverse complement strand
CCAAATTCTTTCATGTGTAAAAAATGAATATTGTAATTTGAGCACGAAGGTACAAAAATTATCCTCGCGAATACTTTTGGAGTTGAAAATTATTGCTTAACAATAGGCGCATCTTCCTCAATACGAACAAGTTGCGAATTTGCTAACATCTTTTTAACCTCAGCTTTTATTACTTTAGCCTCCTTACTACTGCGATCATTAAATTTCAAACAGTAAATCACCTCACCCTCGCGACCCCACGGTTTGGTTTCGTAAGCTATCTTATTGGTTTCTATGCATTTAACCAAAGCTTCAATGGCTTTATAATCGGTACCGGCTCCAATGCTATAAAAATCAATCCTTAGAGAGCAATTATTTGATTTTGAAGCACTTGAATCGGAATTTTGTGCAGCTTTCTTTGCTTTACACGCTTCGTTTATTCCTAAAATTCCCACAATGGCCATAATTAATACTAATTTATTCATGATATATTTTTTTAAAATTTAACTAAGTTCTTATACTTTAAATCAATGTAATTATAGAAAAAATTGAAATTTAGTCCCTCTCCGCTTACTTTTTTGCACAATTCTTCCGAGTTATAGATTCTTCCGTATTGATGTATATTTTTTCTTAACCAATCTAACAACAAATTAAAATTACCCGAAGCGATATGATTTTCCAAATTTGGTATTTGAATTTTGGCTGTTTCGAAAAATTGAGCAGCATAAAAACTACCCAAAGAATAAGTGGGGAAGTATCCAAAACTACCATGACTCCAGTGAACATCTTGTAAAATTCCCATTTTATTATTAGGTACATCAATACCTAAATATTTTTTATACAATTCATTCCAGGTATTGGGTAAATCTTTTACCGTAATATCTTGATTAAATAACGCTTTTTCAATTTCGTATCGAATTAATACATGAAAGTGATAGGTTATTTCGTCGGCATTCGTTCTAATTAAGCCTTTTTCAACTTTATTAGACTCAAAATAAAAATCGTTCAAGCTTACATTAAAAAGCTGCTCGGGAAAGTAACTTTTTAAAATAGGAAACATATATTCCCAGAAGGCCTTAGAACGACCCACCATATTTTCCCACAAACGCGACTGAGATTCATGAATACTTAAAGAACAAGCTTCACCTGCGGGTATACCGTAATTTTCCATTTTTAAACCCATTTCATAAAAGGCATGCCCACATTCGTGAATAGTGCTCCAGATACTCTCGGTTAAATCTTTTTCATCGATTCTGGTTGTAATACGGGCGTCTTCGGGACCAAAAGAGATACTAAACGGATGAGATGATCTATCCTGCCGACCTATATTAAAATTGTACCCTAACTTTTTAAGAAGTTCTATTGTAAAATCCCATTGAGTATTGGTATCATAATGATTTTTAAAATTTTTCAGGTTGCAGGCTTTTGTTAAAATACGCTCGACCAAGGGGCCGAGTTTTTCCTTGACCGGAATAAATACTTTATCTAATATTTCAACCGTCATACCCGGCTCATAGTCATCCACAAAAGCATTATAAATATGGCCTTCGTACCCTTTTATATCGGCTTCTTTAAATTTAAGTTTTACTAAATCTTCAAGAGGCTTTTCAAACAAAGAAAAATCGTTTTTACTTTTTGCAGCTTGCCATGCTTGAAAAGCAATAGAAACAGACTTAGACATTTCTTCTACAAATTCGGTAGAGAATTTTGCCTTCTTATTGTAATCCAATACAGAAAGTTGAACATTTCGATTTTGTTCCGAACTTAAAGAATCATCATCACTCAGTTTTAACAATAATTGATGATAATCAGCTGAGGTTAACATTTGATGAAGAATACCGGATAAGGTAGCAATTTGTCTGCTCCTTAAATCGCTACTTCCATCAGGCATATATGTTTCCTGATCCCAAGACAAAAGGCCAATGGCTGCATTTACATCCATTATTTTTGCACCATAATCTTTATAATCCTGATAAGTATTCATCCCTTTTTTATAATTGTTAAAATAAAAATTAACCAGCCGGCAATCATTAAAACTCCACCAATAGGGGTAATGGGCCCTAAAAACTTCAAACCTCCGGGCATTCCAAATAAAGAACGAGTGGCGAGTATATAAATAGATCCACTAAAAAAAAGAGTACCAATGAAAAAAAACCAAGCACTTAAATTTAAATCGTTAGAATGATTTTGTTTTTGAATAATATAAACGGCCATTAGAGCAAAGGCACTATAAAACTGATATTTTACTCCGGTCTCAAAACTCAGGAGTTGTTCGGCCGGCAACTTAGCTTTAAGAGCATGCGCACCTAAAGCACCCAGAATAACCGCAATTGCAGCCAACGTTCCAGCTAAAATTCCTATTGTTTTATTTTCCATTATCGATGGGTAGAGATAAATTGATTTAAATCTTCGACTGAGGAATCAAACGAAAAAGCCTGATTTACCTCAAAATAATTTCCTTTGTTGATGCAAGAATTATAAGCAAATTTTGCAAAATCAAGTCGAGAGGTTTCAAATGAAAAAAGCTGCAATATCTCTTTAATTTGCGAGGCCAATAAATTATTAGAGCTAGCGATTTGCTTAGCAACCTGCAGTTTACTGTCTTCAAAATTTTTACCGGCAATTGTTTGTTTCGCACTTTGAAAGTCGGTATTGGTCATGGGCATACCGTTATTTACTGGAACATTACCATTTGAAACAGAAACAGGGGGAACGGGAGTTACAACCTGTGTTCCTCCCACGTTTACATTTACGTTTACCGGAACGTTAATTTGATTTCCATTATTAATATAAGTTCCGCCGGGAGTATTAAAGGGATTAGCAACCACCGGAGGCTTTGGAGGCATAAGTGGAACTTCGCTCGTAAAACGTAAAACGTATTTACCTTTAGAATTCCGTTTTAAGTTATAGGTGATTTCAAAACCTCTTTTAACATATAAGTTTAAATTAACCGGTTTAGCGGCAGGATTTTGAAAAAGAATTTTGAGTTTATAAAATTCTGCGTTAAGGTCACTTAGTTTAACATTAGTTTGATAATCCTGATTTTGACGAACGCCGTTTAAAACAACCACAAACCTCTCTCCTTTTTCAGCAAAAATAACCGCATTAGCATTAATTTGAGTAAACGCAATTTTAGTAAACAGAATTATGCATGGGATTAAAAAAGTAATTGTTTTCATTTCCTCTAAATTAATAATACTGATCAGAATTCAAATACTTTGCCAGAAATAAAATTAATAGCCGTTGAACCAATTGGCATTTATAAAATAATGAAGCACGATTAAACTTATTAATAAAACATTTTATTAATTAATAAGCATCCTTAGTTTAAATTATAAGTTAAAGTAGGGAGTATAGCTGAATTAAATAGTGGATAGAAGGGTAATGTTGAACCGAGAATTTTGAAAAAAAAAATTAGGGTTAAGAATAAAAAACCCGCCAGAGGCGGGAATGAATATTTACTTGCGGTGAGGGCGGGATTCGAACCCGCGGTACGGTTTCCCGTACGTCAGTTTAGCAAACTGGTGGTTTCAGCCTCTCACCCACCTCACCTGCGCTTTTTAAGCCCTGCAAAGGTACAATTGTTTTACTTACTTGCAAATTTTTTTATAAAATTAAAAGGATACGGCCAGAGAGGTAACCAGCTGATTTACAGATTTAGAAGGCTTGTTAAACTGAAGAAAAACAGCCTCCTTGGCCAATAATTTCTTTCCCTCAATTCTTAACCAAATGTTTGGATAAGGCGTGTAATCAAGATTTAGAGAACAGCCATACGTTTCAAAGCCTTTGGCATTTAGCGTACTCACCAAAACATTATAAGGATCGTGATAATACTCGCCTCTGAAACAGGACGACCATTTTTTATTAATAATACCTTTAATTAGTAAAGTAGGATTATACCAACTGTTAGTGTATTTGCGATTATTTATTTCCTCTTGAATTCCGGCATCAAAGATTCCACAAAGATTAATAGTTTCATTTATAAAATAGGTAAAATAAAAATGATGAAAATAACGCATACTATTCGAATTTGGGAGGTTATACGCTTCACCATAATAAGAACTAGCGTTAATGGTAATTTTATCAATGGGTTTCCAGTTAATCTGGTAGCCTAAAGCCTTGTTATTATTATTATCTGCTATAACCTGCCAACCGTTTAACACCATTAAAGAAATTAATAATTTACCATGTTGAGGTTCGTAATTAAGTTCGGCTGCTGCCTCGTAATAGGGCGTGTTTTCAGCACATATCGATCGGGTTAATGTCCAGTTGTCTTTAGAGACAGCCGATTCGAAACCAACGTGTGACGAGCCAAAAATTCCGGCATCCAACCAAAGATCTTTAAATAATCTAACACCGGCATTAGCATCGTAAATATGTTGCAATAACTGGGGTTCGGAAGCATAATTAGCCAATACGTATGTACCTGCCTGTAATCCAATATTCCCTCTAACATGGTCGTTAGAGTATTTACCGTGCAAAAGAGCAAGATTAACATTCAGTTCATTGTTCTTTGAATGATTATAGGTATAGGGAATGTTTCGAATGCTTTTTCCGCTTGAATTAAAATTATAGTAAGCATCTATAAAACCAGAAAACTTAATTTTAGATGCTGTACTATCGTTTTGCGCATAAGTATTGTAAGAAAATAGGATAAATAATATCGTATGTTTAATTAAATTATAATTCATTATTAACTTACAAATAGATTTTTCCGTTTTCGCAACGAATGGTTCTGGCTGGAAATCTTTCCATTATGTTAAAATCGTGTGAGGCCATTAAAACTGCCCGGCCGCTATTGCTTATCTCTTTAAGCAAATTTAAAATTTCCTGAGAGGTTTCAGGATCCAGGTTACCGGTAGGTTCGTCTGCCAAAATAACTTCGGGGTCGTTAATAAGTGCGCGAGCTATTGCCACTCTTTGTTGCTCACCACCACTAAGTTCGTAGGGCATTTTACTTCCCTTTGCACCAATACCAACTTTATCTAAAACATCCTGAATTCTTTGCTGAATCTTGGCATTATCTATCCAACCCGTTGCTTTCATTACAAAAAGTAAATTTTCGTATACATTACGATCGGTAAGTAATTGAAAATCCTGAAAAATGATTCCCAGCTTTCTTCTTAAAAAAGGAATGTCTTTTCGCTTTAAATTATTTAAGTCGTAACCGGCTATATTTCCCTTACCATTTTTAAGATCCAACTCTCCGTACAATACTTTTAATAAGGAACTTTTACCGCTTCCTGTTTTACCTATTAAATACACGAATTCACCTTTGTCTATATTTAAAGTAACGTCGGTAACTACCAAATTTCCTTTTTGTTCTACCGATGCTTTTTCGAGTGCAATTACCGTATCCAGAGCCATTATATATCAATTTTATGAACTTTACCAAAAGGAAGCTCGCTAATTAAATTCATTATTTGAGATAATCTATCGCCGGTAAATCCACATTTTTCCAGACCTTTTTCCGGTCGATCAACTCTGAAATAACCTTTTAAAGTAAAATGTGCATCTCGAATTTGAATATAATCGGGTATTTTGGCTTTGCCTTTTATTTTTAAAATATACATTTCCATTATTCTAGCAATGACAGTATTTTATATTACAATAATGCAAAACTCCAACACAAAAAAACGGGTGTGCCTTATAATATATTTAACACACTGCCGTTAATAACTTAAACACTCCGATTAAATAAGCCCTTTTTTACTCTCTAATTTTAAAGCTGATATAAAGTAGTATGACCAGAGTAATTTGTTTATTAATTGCTGTGTTCCTTATTGGGAATTCATTTAGCCCTGTATATGCTCAGCGAACCAACATATATACAGAACCCGATAACCTGTTTAAAAACGCCCACGATTTGTTTTCTAAACAAAAGTTTGCGTTAGCTCAACAACAATTTGAACAGTATTTAAAACAAAAACCTTTAAATGCTCTTAATGTATCCGATGCAAATTATTATGTATCTATTTGTGCAATAGAGTTGTTTAATGAAGATGCCGAAGATCTTATTAAAAATTTTATTCGAGATTACTCGGAATCACCAAAAATTAAAATGGCCTATTTTAATTTAGGAAATTTCCTTTATCGAAAAAAGAAATACAAAGAATGCATAGAATATTTTGAAAAATCGGATACCTATCAGTTAACATCGGAACAACTATCGGAATATTATTTTAAACTGGGTTACTCTTATTTTGATCAATTAGACTTTGAAAAGGCGAAATTAAATTTTACAGAAATTAAGGATAAAGAAAATCGTTATCAATCGCCGGCACAATATTACTTCTCTCATATAGCCTATATTCAAAAAAACTACACTACCGCATTAAATGGATTTCTGAGTTTAACTAATAGTCCACAGTTCTCTCATATTGTACCCTACTATATCGCCCAATTATACTATCTCCAAAACAGTTATGAGCAGGTAATTGCCTATGCACCGGCATTATTAGATAGTGCCAATACTAAACGTGCTCCCGAAATTGCCCGAATTTTAGGAGAGTCATTCTATA
>JBIICS010000036.1:0-21695 GCA_044238735.1 Bacteroidia bacterium | reverse complement strand
AATTTCAGCTAACCCAATTTCAATCTCAGTGGGTAGACAGCGCATTCTATTTAGCCTATGGCATTGGTTCGCTAATTTACTTTTTAATTTCAGCATCGATAGGAGATCCACTTAATAAAATAGGATATAAGAAAGGATTAATTATCGGTTTGTGCACTTCCGCTATAGGGGCTCTAGGCTTTTTACCAGCTGCCTCTTTGTCGTCTTATCCACTTATGCTAACTTCCTTATTTATTGTTGCTCTGGGTTTTGCAATTCAACAAATAGTTGCCAATCCCTATGTTATTGCTCTGGGTCCACCCGAAACCGGTGCACACCGGGTTAGTTTAGCCGGGGGTATTAATTCCTTTGGAACAACCATTGGTCCATTGCTTATTGCCTATGCCTTATTTGGTGGTATAAACAATCAAAACACCGCCGCAGTGGATATTAATTTTGTAAAAACACCTTACACTATTTTAGCATTTGCTTTTATAGCTTTTGCCCTTTTATTGGGAATATCTAAACTTCCACCCGTTACCAATACCGAAAAAATAGAGAAAGATTTGGGAGCACTTAAATTTCCACAACTTATATTAGGGATGATTGCCATCTTTATATACGTTGGAGTGGAAGTAGCCACACAAAGTAATTTACAAACCCTTATAAAAGATCCGCGGTTTTTAGGATTAGACAACTCCCAAAGTGTTCACTTTATATCACTATATTGGGGTTGCCTTATGGTGGGCCGTTGGGTTGGCGCCTTAACCATTTTCAATCTTACTAAAATTCAAAAAAATATTTTAACGATAACTGTTCCATTTTTGGTTTATGGTGTTATTATGCTGGTTAATTTTATTAAGGGATCTCCCATGAACGACTTCCTATATTTTATACCCTTTTTGGTTATTCTAATTATGTTCTTCTTTTTGGCTGAAGAAAAACCAGCTAAAACGATGATGCTATTTGGAACCATTGCAATGGTATTAATGATATTGGGTTTACTGCTTAACAGATCGGTAGCCGTATATTGTTTTATTAGCGGTGGCTTATTTTGCTCAGTAATGTGGCCGTGTATTTTTAGTTTATCTATTGCTGGCTTAGGAAAATACACTAACCAGGGTTCAGCATTGTTAATTATGATGATTTTTGGCGGAGCTGTTATCCCTCCCCTACAAGGATATTTAAGCGATATAATTGGCATTCACCACTCTTATATAATTCCTGCTCTTTGCTTTGCGTATTTAGCCTATTATGGTTACGCCGTTAAAAATATACTGGCTAAACAGGGTATTGATTATGAAAATACAAACGGTGCTCCGCACTAATTATGAAAATTTTATTAAGCACTCTTAATTCTAAATACATACATAGCAATCTTGCTATCAGAATTTTATTTCAATTAAATAAACAAAATAAAAATCTTGACTGGCATGAGTTTACTATTAAACAAGACTTAGAAGAAATTTTAGAAAAATGTTTATTGTATGATATTGTTACTTTTAGTTGCTATATATGGAATATTACCCAAACATTAAATGTAGCCAGGGAATTAAAACAACGCAATCCGGCAATTCAAATACTTTTAGGCGGACCAGAAGTAAGTTACGACTATGAAGATATTATAAATAGAGAATATATCGATTTTATTATTGTTGGGGAAGGAGAAATCCCATTTACCGAATTTATCAAACATCACCAACAACCGTTATTAGTTCCTAACTTAGTATGGAAAGACCACAAAAAGATTGTTTTTAATAAACAAAATATAAATTTTGAGGTAGTAAATTTAGCCAACATCAACCCCTACGCTAATGATCCAACCGATACCCTAAAATCAAAAGTTCTTTACCTCGAAACCTCACGTGGATGCCCCTACAAATGCGAATTTTGCCTGGCCAGTTTAGACAATAAAGTACGCTATCTTCCAATAGAAACCATAAAAAGTAATTTATTGTTTATGATGCAGCACGGCCGTGTAATTAAATTTCTGGACCGAACCTTTAATGTTAAAAAAGATTTTACACTTGATGTTTTTCAGTTTATTCTGGATCACCACCGGCCCGGTAATGTCTTTCAATTCGAAATAACGGCTGATATTCTTCACCCTGATATCATTAAATTTATTAACGAAAAAGTTCCTAAAGGCTTATTTAGATTCGAAATAGGAATACAAACCGTAAATCAGAAAGCCAATTTAGAAGTAAGCAGAAAACAAAATTTTGAAAAAACAAAAGCAGTAATAAAATCGGTTGAAGAAAAAATTGAATTACATCTCGATTTAATTGTAGGTCTTCCGCTGGATTATTATGCAGACATACAATATAGTTTCGAAGAGGTATTTAAGCTTTTCGCGCCTGAACTGCAGTTAGGCTTTCTAAAGTTCTTAAAAGGCACGCCGGTTAGAGATAAACACGAGAACTATCATTTTAAATTCGATCCCAATCCCCCCTACCAAATAATAGAAAGTGATTTTTTAAGTCGTCAGGAATTACATCAAATTACCATGCTCGAACATGCACTTGAAATATACTGGAATAAAAAAAGAGCCATTAATACTTTAAAATATGTAACTGAAACCGACAGCATCTTTTACTTTTTAACCAAACTCGGAATTTACTTCAGCGAACATAAAGAACTACATAAACATACACTAGAAGATGTTTACGAAGTTTTATATTCTTTTCTTGATAATTATTTCGATGATTCGCTGGTTTATAAACAACTTCTAACATTTGATTATTACACTCAAACCAAAATAAAACCAAAACCAATATTAAACCAACCTCTTTCTTTTGAGGAATCATCAAAATTAGTGATGTTGCATCAACTAAACCATCACACCCATCGCTTTGTTTTTCAGCGTTTTTCCGTAAATCCTTTAAATCCGTTCATTACCGAAAATAAGTTGATAGCTTTTAAATATAATGGGCAAATAGCAGGGGAATTTGAGGTTTTATCTTTGTCAGACCCCCGGGCGTAGTATAACGGAGACTCCGGGTCTGTGTTTAATAGGGGTATAATCGCAGATCCCGGATAGCACCTTAATCGCACCGGTAATTCAGATTTGACTTGTGCTTCCGGGAATCTCGAAAAAATACATAGCTCAAACTAAATATCATTTTTTGTCAATAAAATTCAGTTTTAAAAACGCAAAACACTTACTTTTTCAGTACAAAAAAAGTAAATTAGACCTCCTTAAAAAACACTTTATGAAGCACGTTGCCTTAAACGATTTACATGTAAAACTAGGAGCTAAAATGGTTCCCTTTGCAGGATATAATATGCCCGTTCAATACGAGGGAATAAACGTTGAACACGAAACCGTTAGAAATGGTGTTGGTGTTTTTGATGTTTCGCACATGGGTGAATTTATTTTAAAAGGTGATGGTGCATTAGCCTTAATACAAAAGGTAACCAGTAATGATGCTTCTGTTTTAACCGATGGTAAAGTGCAATACTCCTGCTTGCCCAACAATACCGGAGGAATTATAGACGATTTATTGGTCTATAGAATTGATGATAAAACTTATATGCTGGTAGTAAATGCTTCAAACATTGAGAAAGATTTAAACTGGATAAAGTCTCAAAACACCTTTAATGTTGATATAAAAGACATTAGTGATAGAACCTCTTTATTGGCGGTGCAAGGACCTAAAGCAACACAGGCATTACAGAGCTTAACTTCCCTTAATTTATCCGAAATGGCTTATTACACTTTTAACAAGGGTAAATTTGCGGGTATTGATAATGTAATTGTTTCCAGTACCGGTTATACCGGAGCAGGAGGGTTTGAAATTTACTTTGATAATGAACATGCCGAGCACATTTGGAACGAAATTTTCAAAGCCGGTGCAGCCCATGGTATAAAGCCTATAGGATTGGGGGCAAGAGATACGCTTAGATTAGAAATGGGTTTTTGCTTATACGGCAATGATATTGATGACACCACATCGCCTTTAGATGCCGGGCTTGGTTGGATTACAAAATTTACAAAAGACTTTACCAACAGTGCTGCACTACTTAAGCAGAAAGAGGAAGGTATAAAACGCAGATTAGTAGGTTTTGAACTTATTGAAAGAGGTATACCTCGCCATGGATACAAAATTGCGGATAACGATGGAAATGAAATTGGGGTTGTAACCAGCGGAACACAATCGCCGAGCTTACAAAAAGCGATCGGACTGGGATATATAAACGCGCCATTTCACAAAGAAGGCAGCGAAATAAATATTGTAATTCGTGAAAACAAAGTAAAAGCCAAGGTAATTAAATTACCCTTTTATAAATCTGCTTTAAAATCTTAATCATGCCCAAAATTAGCGTTTGTTATTCACCTGCTTCTTACTCGCTATTTGCCGAAACCGATCAAGTTGTAGTTGTAGTTGATATTTTGCGCGCTACCTCTGCAATGGTAACTGCTTTTTACCATGGTGTAGAAAACATTATCCCGGTTGCTACTGTGGAAGAAGCACGCGACTATAAAGCAAGAGGTTATTTAGCTGCCGCCGAAAGAGACGGTATGGTTTTAGAGGGCTTTGAAATTGGCAACTCCCCATTTTGTTACATGGGAGAGGATGTTAAAAATAAAACCATTGTAATTACCACCACAAATGGCACAAAAGCTATTAATGTTGCCAAAAACGATTCCAGCTCCATTCTTATTGGTTCATTTCTAAATTTAAATTATCTGGCCGAACATTTAAATGAATTACAAAAAAATGTTTTGGTATTGTGTGCGGGATGGAAAGATAAATTTAATTTAGAAGACACCTTATTTGCCGGTGCGTTAAGTGAGGTACTAATTCATAAATTCAATTTTGAAAGCGATTGTGATTCGGCAATCGCCAGTATGCATTTATATCACCTTGCTAAAAACGATTTAAATAAATTTCTTGAAAATTCTTCACATCGTAAACGACTAAAAAAACTGGAACTGGAACAAGACATCGAATATTGTTTAACGCTTGATATATGCCCCGTAATTCCTTACCTTCATCATAACGAATTGAAGAAATTAAAACAATGCGTTTTAAAACCGCTTTAATAATCTCTGGTTTAGCCGTTTTTATAACGGCTTTTTTTTCGAACCAAACTCAATTATACAGCTGGGGATTTTTCGGGCATCAGCGCATAAACCGAATGGCTGTATTTACTCTTCCATCATCTATTATGGGCTTCTACAAAAAACATATCGACTTTATTACCGAGCATGCTATAGATCCCGATAAACGCAGGTATGGAGTTAAAGAGGAAGCTCCACGTCATCATATAGATTTAGATCATTTTGGAGACAGCTGCTTATACCTAGTGCCCCACAACTGGAAAAAGGCAATTGAGAAATACACAGAAGATACACTAAACGCATATGGCATTAATCCCTGGTATACCGAGAAAATAGTTTGGCGATTAACAGAAGCATTTAAAGAAGAAAATCTTGATAAAATATTACGCTACAGCGCCGATTTGGGGCATTATGTTGCCGATGGTCATGTTCCATTACACACTACCGAAAATTATAACGGTCAGCTAACTAACCAAAAAGGCATTCACGGCTTCTGGGAATCAAGGATTCCGGAATTAAAAGCTTCAAATTGGGATTATTTTGTTGGCCGAGCCATTTATATTGAACATATAAATGATTTTATATGGAATTATGTAAAAGAAAGTTTTTTAGCCCACGATTCCGTTTTAATGTTTGAACGGATATTAAATGATAAAACACCACCCGATCAAAAATACTGCATCGAAAACCGCGGAACTGTAAACATGAAGACCTATTGCGAAGGTTATGCTACCAGTTTTGATAAAATGCTAAACGGACAAGTAGAAAGAAGATTTCGAAGATCTATTTTAGCCATTGGTAGTTTATGGTATACTGCCTGGGTTAATGCAGGACAACCAGATCTAAACCGTTTAAGCGATAAAGAAATTACAGAGGCGCTAAAGAAGCAATTTAAAGAAGAAGAAGAAATGTGGGAAACTGGAAAAATAAAGAATGGACAAACAAAGGGGCACTCGGATTAAATTTAGGAGCCTATATTTTAGAAATCGTTAAACCGAATTACACCTGTACTAAACATAAAATCTACTTTAGATTTGGCATAATCGGCTTTAAGCTTTTCCAGTTTAATTTGCGATTCAATTAATTTTTGTTCACGTGTATTAATTAAAAAGAGAGAACTCTCGCCATTTTCAAATTTACGTTGCTCGGCATCCCTTAAAACAATACTGTTTTGCACATTATCTCTTTGCACGGGCATTAGTTGTTGTATGGCAAACATTTCATTAAAAGCCATCATTATACCGTTTTTAACTGATAAACCCAGATAATCCAATTCGTAATCGGCATCCATTAATTTAACATTAGTCTGTTTTAATTTACCTCTTTGCTTACGCATAAAAATGGGAACGTATACATCCATTCCAATTTTATAATTAGTTTGAAGGGAAGACGATGAAAAATCTAAATTATATGGAGTAGCAAAACCCAGCGTACCTGCATTAATGTTTACATTGGGCTTTAGCATTTCGATATTTAATTTACGATCTATCTTTAACTGATCAATTTTATAAGTTTGTTTTAATATATCGGGGTGATTTACATTCGCCCAATCCATCCGGGTTTTAAGTGTATCCGAAGTAATATTATTTCTCAGGTCTGTTCCCTTATCAGAGGGCACAACATTTTCTTTCAACTCAAGCGGACTCCCATCCTGAGTCCACATGTAATTAGATACAATTAGAGCATAATTTTTATAATTTAATTGCGCACGATTTAACAAGGCAATTCGATTTTGAACTTCAATTTTAGCTTCAACCGAGTCAATAGGAGCTTCATCTCCAAACTTAATACGTTCGTTAATAGCTCTAAGTCTAAATTCTGCCAGTATTAATCCGGTTTCATATAATTTAAATTGCTTATAATAATAATACCATTCCCAATAATCTTTAGAAGCGCTTTTAATAATTTTATTAATTACAGATTGTTGTTGAGCAGCATTAAGTTTAACAGCAATTTTAGCTTGTTTTAATATTGCTCTTCGTTCATCAATAATAATACCCTGGCCCAAGGGAATATTTATACCGGCATACAACAAACCGCCTGGAGGAGTAACTTCTTCCGGATTTACAAAATTTCCAAAACGGTTATCGATTCCCAGTTTAAGATCGGGACCAAACCAAGTGGGCACTTTTAAATAACCATCCCAATTAGTATAATATTCCTTTGCTGTAAATTCTTTTTCTGCAAAATTAGAAGTTATAACAGGATCGAAACTTCCACGAGCCTGCATTAACTGAGCTTGAGCAGCTTTCTGGAGTAAACGGGCCTGATTAACAAAAGGATGATTTTTTTGTACGATTTCAATAAATTCCTCAAATGTAAATTCTTTTGTTGTTTGCGCATATAAAGAATACATAGCAAACAGAAAAAGAAAAAATATCGTAAAGAATTTATTCCTCATCTTTTTTATCTTTCTTTTTTTCTCCGGCTGCTTTAACATCACGCTTATCCACCTTAGGCGGAAAGCCGTTTAACTGACGCCATAACTCGTACCAAATAGGAACATACTTTAACATTACCCAACCGTTTACACCAGAACCCACCCTTAAAAGCGGAGGCCATGGTTTATCGTCTTTATCAGGTATAACAATTATTCTAAAAGAACCTGCTTTACTGGAGGTGTAATCTATGGCTTTTACGATACCCCCAAATGTACCTATAGAAACCCCGTCCCAACCCGAAAAAACAAGTGCCGGCCAACCATCAAACTCTACCCTAACCTTTTCGCCTAATTTAACAAGAGGCAGGTCCATTGCTTTAATATCGAGCTCAACCGCCATGTCGGGGTCACTTGGCATAATAGTTACTACGGCTTCACCTTCCTTAACCAAATCGCCAATACCACTGGCAAGAGCTTTAACAATATAACCATCTTGCGGGGCCAAAATATGATAAAATTTATTTCGGATAGCCGTGCTTTGCAATTCGTTTCGGATTTTAGCCTTATCCCCTTCTGCAGTAAATGAGTAGGAAAGTGCACTCCCTAATTCGGATTCGGCTTTAGAGATTTTATCTAAATAATCGGCATTAATCGAATTTAGTTCTATTCTGGTATTCTCTAATTCGCTTTGTGTAGCCAGGAATTTATTTTCGGCAGAAACTAATTTGGCCGTAACTTCCTGAAATTTTAATTTTCGGGTTTCGAGTTCGGTTAAAGATTTCAAACCCTGTTTATATAATTCCTGTTGACGTTCATACTGAACCTTAGCAATTTCATACTGCGTTTTTTCGGCTTCATAAGCCATACTATCGCTTATTAATTTGTATTCGGTTTGTATAATTTTATTTTGAGCCTTACTTAAGCTTAATTCCATACCCGACTTTAGCGCGTTTATTTGATTATTTAACGCATCGGCTTTTTGTTGAGTGGCAGTTATTACCCCTTGTTTTGAGGTTAATTGTTCTTTTAATCGGGTAAGTATTTCCGGATCAATAAACTTTTCTTTTATCTCTGAAATAAAAATTATGGTATCGCCTTTGTTTACAAATTGTCCCTCCTGCACATACCATTTTTCTATTCTTCCGCTTATAATGGTTGGAATAACCTGAGGCCTATTTTGGGGGTTAAAGGCAATAATATTTCCATCTGCATTAATATTTTGTTGCCACGGAACAAATAATATAACAACAAACAAAGCAAACAGGATCCAAATGGCCATACTCACTTTTCTACCATAATCCGGAGTGTTTACTAATGTTAACGAATAAAACGGCTTATTTTCTTTTAAATCACTCATGCCTCAAAATATCGTTTAAAGTTCTCGTCCTTGTTTAACACTTCATAAGTATCAAAAGCCACCACTTTTCCTGAATCCATAATAGCCACTTTATCGCAGCATTTTATCACATCAATATCATTGGTTAAAAAAACCATGGTTTGCACTCGTTTCTCATTCATTAAATTAGATAAAAGCTCAGCCTTATCTTTTCGGTTTAAGAAGAATAGATTGTCTTCAAACAATAATAAAGGCGGATTACCCACAACTGCACGAGCAAAAAGTATTTTTTGTTTTATAGATCGGGTTAGCCCATATCCATCAGGCCTTAATTCGGTATTTAAACCATCACTCAACGTATTTACATACGAATTTAAATTGGCCTTAGAGACCGCATCAATTACATCATTTAAATAAATATCGTTCCTTCCCAATGTAATGTTTTCTTCTATGGTTCCATTAAAGATACCTTCTTCGTAAAAGTTATCGCCAATTAAACTTCTTAAACTGTGTTTATTGATATTTTTAATAGAGATGTTATTAAAAGTAACGGAGCCTTGATAATTATCTAACATTCTGTTTAAAACCTTTAACAAACTGTTTTTTCCCGAGCCGCTCTCCCCAACTATTGAAATATGTTCGCCCGATTTAACGGATAAATTAACACCTTCAAGCACTGGCTTGGGTGAGTCGGGGTAAGAATAAACCAAATTTTTAATGGAGATTTCAATATTCTTTAAATCGCGTTCGTAAAGTGTAATACCACTAGGATCCTCAGATTTTAAATCCGTTACACTTCCAATTTTTTCGGAGGCCGTTAGCATATCGTATATAACATCCACACTAAAAATTAATTTTTCAACCGCACCATTAATAAGTACGATAACAATTTCGGAGGCCACAAACTGAGCGATGGTTATTTGCTGCGTAGAGACAAAATAAATACCCAGAATTAAAATACCGGTGGTAATAATACTCCTAAACAATACCAGAGAAAGAAACTGCTGCTTTAATATAGCGAAGTGCGTTTTGCGGTATTTTAAGTAATTGGATACTAAATCATCAGACCTTTCCAAAGGATAATTAGAGTAACCAATTAATTTAAACGAGGTTAATGTACGCGCCAGCTCTTGTAACCAATAAGCTACTTTGTATTTGTACTTAGATTCATTTAAACTTGATTTTAAACCGGCAGGGGCTGTAGAACGCAAAAATATAATAAGCAAACTAAAAACAAACAAACCGAACGCAACTAAAACAGGATGATAGAGTGCAAGTAAAATTAACCCGAATACAATTTGCATACTAGCGGTTGTTATGTCCAATAAAATCTTCGAAATTCCTTTTTGTATAGTCAGAACATCAAAAAAGCGATTCATTTGCTCGGGCATATAATGCTTCAGGGTTTCCTCAAACTTAACCCGAATAATTTTTGAGGTAAGCTCGAACGATAAACGGGTAAACAAACGCTGTTGCAACACCTCTATTAAAGACATTTGCAATATCTGTATAAATCCACTTAAAATAATACCCGAAATGATAAGCCCTACAATAACATACACCGAACTAATTACCATGCCGCCTGAAATAAGGGATATAATTGCCTGTACTCCCAGCGGTAAGGTTAAACCAATTAACCCAATTAGGATCGCAAAGGTGTAGATATAGACGATATCCCTTTTTTCAATTTTAAGTAAATTAAAAAATCGTTTTAAGGGCGTAATACGGTCCTCGGATTTAAAACTGAAAAGGGATTCGTTTTTAAACGGCAAGATGATTTTATATTGCCCCGATTCCAATTTTAGAATCTTATTTTCTGAAATAAAAGTGGCTAATTCTTTAGACTGAATAGTAGTGGTAATGTTTTCGGAGGGATCGTAAACCTCAAAACCGTTTTCGGCCAGAGGACGGATAATGAGGGGCTCTAAAAACTTATAACGCTTACGAAAAACAATTACCGGATAGTTAATACTTTCAATAAATCGAATAATGGCGTTTTCTTCAATCTCTTTTTCTATAAATCCTAAATTGGCGATATAACCAACATCAATTAATTCATTTAAAAAACCCTCGAATGAAACCGGCTGGAAACCAGCCATATTCTTGATTTTTCGTTTTAAAGCATTAATGTTTTCTTCCGATTTGTAAAAAGAAGACAAGTACTCAAAAATCTTAAATATATATACAGGATCGCTTTGCATGCTTATTTTAAACAGTTGACAAAATAAGCATAAAAATACCTATTAGTCTCATTAAAAAACAATTAACTATCATAAATAAATATTAAATTTATTTCAATTTTGTATAAACAATTTTTATGATAAAAGTGTTTAAGCTCTGAACCAAATTTTTGTTAAACAACTCTAAATTTCTTTTCTATAAAACCAGCGTGTTGTATTTTCAACTTTAATTCCAATTCACCACCAAAAAAAAAGAATATGAGATACCTTTATTTAGTTCCTCTTTTTTTAAACTTTTTTAGCTATGCTCAAAGCGCTAAAATAATTCCCAGATACGATACCTTAGTAGTGGAAAGAAAAGGTCCGCTAGCTATTTGTGTGGTTAATTCGTTCGACGGAAAATTAATAGCAAAAGGAAAATTACTAAACGGATTAAAAACAGGCGCATGGACAACCTATAACGAAAATAAAACCATATCGCTAATTGAAGATTACAACCAGGGAGTTAAAGAGGGTTTATCTGCCAGCTTTGGTAAGAACGGAGAACTTCAGAAAGAAGAAAATTACCTAAACAATATACTAAACGGCGAAGTAAAACAATTTATATACGGGGGTCGTATAAAACTAATAGAGAATTACAAAAATAGTGTTTTGGAAGGACCCTATGCTATTTATTACGAAAGCGGCAGATTAATGGAAGAAGGTAATTATTTAAATGGCAAACGCAATGGCACTGTTAAATGGTATTATCAAAACGAAAAAGTAACCATTGAAAACAACTACATTAACGGTGTTTTAGATGGAATTTCAAAATCATACTTCGAGAGCGGAGGTTTAGCTGAAGAAGGAGTGTATAAAAATGATTTAGAGGAAGGGGATTGGAAAAGATATAATGAGGACGGTAAGCTAATTAAAATTACTACCTACAAAGCTGGTAATATAATTAAAGAAAAAGAAGTGAAACCCTAAAGCCCTCTACCCCCTTAATTTATCAAGCAAATCGTTTAAGGTATTTATTTCTGCCGCGCTCAATGTTTTAAACTTTTGATCGTAGTAATTATCAATTTCGTTTAAGCTCTCCAGCAATTCCAAACCTTTGGGGGTAATTTGCACATCTACATTTCTTCTATCATTCCTATTCTCCAATCTGCTCACCAATCCTTTAGTTCGAAGTTTTTCTACCAAACGCGAAGCATCACTCATTTTATCGAGCATGCGTTCGCGCAATAATTTTATGGTAGCAGTTTTAGGATATTGACCTTTTAATATTCTTAAAATATTAAATTGCTGAGGTGTAATATCTTTATTTTTAAATAACTCCGCATTTTGATTAACCAGCCAGTTATGAGTGTATATTAAATTGATAGCCAACTTTTGGGCGTTAGATTTAAATTTACGTTGTACTATTTCGTCTTCTAATTTCATGTCCGGTTTTTTATTCGGTTTTATTTCTTAAAACTTTAATGTAAATCTAAAAATTTACCTCATTTCAAAAGAATATTAACTCAAAAAAACATTAAAGGATACGTTTATACAAAATAGATTAACCAACGCAAGTTGGCCCTTTACCCGAAACAAAGGGAAAATTATTTTTACCGATATTCAGAAAGACTTTTATTCAATTACCATGTAATAGTAACTTAAATTTGAGGCAGGTGCACCTGTGTCATTATTGATGTGAACCGTAAAACCTGAGGGAGTACTGGAACTGATGGAGTATCTTATGGCCGACGCAGCATTAGCAGGTGTAAGAATCACTACCGGAACCGAACCACCGGTATAAGGCTTATTGTAAGTTACAATTATTGTAGCCGTTTGTGCGTTATTTAAAGAGCCGGTAGTAGTTATTAATCCTTTAACATCGGTAGAGCTGGCACCAGGTGTATAAGAAGTTAAACCCGTTCCGTTAATATTTGGAAGAGCAGTTTGTTGCGATTTTAGATGACCATCCTTAACGTTTAAAGCACAATTAACACCAACAAAATTGGTACCAATAGCTACTCCGCCTGAGCCTAGAAATAGGGCATTGGGGTTAGTACCACCGTTAGTTATTAGGGCAGCTCTGTCGGCTACACTTGGTATAGACCCCGCTGTTCCCGATAGCCCTGCGTATACACCACACTGCGCCACCGCCGAGGTGTTTCCTATACCAACAACGCCTATAGATGTAGCCCCTGTTCCGCCTGAAGTTTGAGCCCAGCCATAAACACCTATTTTAGTATTTCCATTCGAACCCGTTATTTCAGACAACAAACCGATTTCTCCGGATGCTGTAGTTGTTGATTTAACAACATGAAAAGTAGTTGTATTTGATGGAGTAAGAGTACCAATACCTACCGAGATTCCATTATCAAAAATACTGGAATTAGTAAGTGCATTCGTTCCCAACCATTTTGGAATTGTATTAGCCGTACCCCCACTTAACGTACCGGTAACTGAACCCCAAGATAAATTACCAGACCCATCGGTAGTTAAGAAATTACCTCCTAATAAAGTTGTTGGAAGAGTGTACGTGATATTTGCAGCCTGAGCACCCGATTTTATTGCGGTATAATTATTACCGGAAGCGCTGGGTTCCAATAAACGTAACTCCCCTGCAGTACCCGTATTGCTGATGCTAATATTACCATTTGCAACATCTAATAATTGAGTAGGACTTGTAGTGCCAATACCCACATTACCACCATTAAACAATGCAGCCTGATTGATAGTACCGCCGGATACATTAACATCCAATCCTCTGTTTATTGAACCGGCTCCGTTCCAGGTGCCGGTGGAATTTATTGCAACCGCTGTTTTAGTTGTACTCGCTGTGCTACTTGTTGATGTATTATTAAAACGAGCCATCGTATTACCAATTGTTTTAGTTCCGCTACCTACTATGTCCAGAGAAAAGCCATTTCCAATGTTTGAAGCGAACAATGCGGTAGCAGAATTATTACCAGAAGCACTTATAGCATTACCGGTACCCAAACTAGTGGCCTGCAATGCAGGGCCTGTTCCAGAAGAAGATGCACTTAAAGCTGCCGAAGTGTTTCCTGCATTACTAACCGTAAACTGACCCGCAGAACCCGTTCCGGAGCTGGAAGCTAAAATGGAAGAACCCGAACCATTGGTAACAGCCGTTAGAGTAGCATAGGAATTTGAAGAATTTATAATTTCAAAAAATCCGACTCCGGATGTACCGGTTGTTTTTGCATCAATTACATTCCCTGCACCATCTACTGAAGCCTTAATGGCATTACCATCACCCGAGGCAAAAGCATTAAAAGCCGAACCTGCCCCGTTGGTGGTGGCACTTAAAACATCCGAACCGTTTGCAGAATTTACAATCTGGAACTCACCGGCCGGACCTAAACCATCGTTACGAGCTCGAAGAGCATAGGAAGAATTTGAAAAATCACTCAAATAAATAAACGCTCCGGATCCATTTTGGGTTTGATTAACAGCTAAAGCGGTTGTAGAACCATCAGCCATGATACTTAATCTATTTAAATTATTAGGAGAAGTACCTATAGCGGCATTGATTCCATCGTCTTGAAATGCCCCGTAAGCTATACTATCCGAACTTATCCAGCGTGCAGTATAATTTACAACACCCGAACCTTTGATTGAAGAAGATGAATTATTACTAAACTCTTTCCATGCAATACCATTATAAAAATTATAGTCGCCGGAAGAGGTATTGTATATAAGCAAACCGTTAGCCGGAGAAGAAATGGCATCGCGCTGTGCAAGTGTCATACGGGGTGCTAAAAAACCTTTAGTAGTAGAATTTAATTGAAGAAGAGCGCTGGCATTAATTGATTCTACATTACCTAATCGCATACTTCCATTCGGAGAAATAACTAAACTTTTAGAACCAGCGTTGAGGAATATTAATGAATCCGTACCAGATGTGATAAGATTTGTTTGAGCGTATAATTTAAATGTAAGAAAAGATATAGAAATTAAAATCAGGTAAATTATTTTTTTCATACTAATTTATTTTTGAAATGGAGGGATACAATAAAAACCAATACCAACTTTATTAAAAGTTAAAGCATTTAAATTAAGTAAAAGAAATTAAAACACCAATTATAGATTCTATTAGCATTTTTATTTTATATACAAAAATGATTTAATTAATTATGAAAGTTGTTAAACAAGATTATGAGCTCGGCAATTATCGCTGTGTAGTGAAGTATTGAGCAATGCCAATAAAAAACTAGTTTATCAATTATAGCAGAACACCCAAATTGTTGGGGTAGTTATTGTTTAAATTTTTAAAAAACTAAATAGTAAGCAAATAGTTTCCGTACCCGCTTTTAATGAGCGGCTGCGCTACTTTATGTAACTGTTCTTTGTTTATAAAGCCCATACGGTAGGCCACTTCCTCAATGCAACCTATTTTAAGGCCTTGTCTTTCTTCAATTACCTGAACAAATTGTCCGGCCTGCATTAAAGAAGCAAAGGTTCCGGTATCTAGCCAAGCTGTACCTCTATCTAAAACCCTTACCTCCAATTTACCGCTTTCCAGATAATGCTTATTAACGTCTGTAATTTCATATTCTCCCCGGGCACTTGGCTTTAAATTTTTAGCAATTTGAACCACTTCATTATCATAAAAATACAAACCCGGAACTGCATAATTAGATTTAGGTTGTTTTGGTTTTTCTTCAATAGAAAGGGCTTTGAAATTACTATCAAATTCTACCACTCCATAACGCTCGGGATCACTAACATGATAGGCAAACACAATTCCGCCATTGGGCTTATTACAAGTAGCCAGTTGTCTGCCCATACCCTGCCCATAAAATATATTATCACCCAAAACAAGTGCTGCCGGATCATTACCTATAAAACTTTCACCTATAACAAAGGCTTGTGCCAAACCGTTAGGAACCTCTTGAACCGCATAACTAAAATTACACCCAATATTATCGCCACTTCCCAATAATTTTTCAAAATTGGGCAAATCGTGTGGAGTTGAAATAATTAAAATATCTTTAATTCCGGCCATCATTAAAACCGATAATGGATAATAAATCATGGGTTTATCGTAAACCGGCATAAGTTGTTTACTAACGGCAAGTGTAAGTGGATGCAAACGGGTTCCGGAACCTCCGGCTAAAATGATTCCTTTCATTATTTTTAATTTATTTGAAATTTAGTTTCGGTTTATTAGTGACTTTGGTGTTTTTTTTAATTTTAATTGAATTCATTTTAAAACTAAAAATTAATGACTTTTATCTCCTGAGTGAATACTTTGGCAGTTTAATTTCTCGTTTAACGCATTTCGATAATATCCAATAAATCAGCCTCAATATTCCGGGTAACCACCTCAATAATTCTTCCAATTTCTTGTCCGTTGCGATAAACAATAATAGTAGGTACTTTAAGAATATTAAGACCCTCTTCCTGTCCCCCCGGGCTTTTCTTTTGCCGGTTTAGCAGATACAAACTATAATTTTGCTCTTGGAAGCCAGCATCTGTAACTACCTTATAAAAACGAGGAATTAAGTTCTGAGTATCCTCGCACCAAGTGCCACCAAAAACAACAAAACGAATTTCTGTATCGCTGTATTTATGCAATTGCTGAACAATTTGAGAATTATAGTTATATTGAATAAAATTGGATTGAAACCAAGGTAATTTAGCATTATTGTACAATTCATCAAAACGATATTCACCCGTTAAAATTACTTCTTGTTTATCCTGTGCTTTTATACTTAATGATAAAAATACACAGGCAATGATAAAGCTTAGTTTTCTCATTTCTTTCCAAATAAATTACTTAAACCACCCATGGAAGGCATCATTTCACGAGCTATAGTTTGCATTTCGGCTTCTGCAACTTTTTCTGCATTTTCTAAAGCTCTGTTAATTGCTATCGTTACAAGATCTTCAATCTGTTCTTTATCGCCAATAATTTCATCCGAAAGGTGAATTGACTTAATTTTTTTACTAGCCGAAACGTTTACTTTAACCGCACCCGAACCCGCATCGCCGCTTACAAAAATTTCATCCAGGCGCTTTTTGGCGGCTTCCATTTTTTCCTGTGCTTCTTTTAATTGACCGAACATAGAATCTAATTTTTATAAATTTAAGAAATATCTGCCAAAAATATAAGCATTAAAGACGGTTGAAAATTAGTTATGATTAGAAATCTCGGATGAGCTTACCACTCTTAAACCCTTGTAATCTTTAAAGCTCCATGCCAGCATGGCCTTAGCCACTTTAAAGGAATCCACTGCCCTATAATTAGCTAATGGTCCTGCAAGCAGAAAATTTAATTTGGCCATTATAATTTGTCCGATTTTTTCACCAACGCGCTTTTCAACTCGTTCGCCCAACAACATAGAAGGTTGAAAAATGATTGTTTTGTTAAAATTAAGTGCGGCCAAGTGTTCTTCCAACTCGCCTTTTGTTTTTAAATAAAAGTTTCGACTTTTTGAGTTAGCGCCAATAGAGGAAACCAAATAAAGGTTTTCGACGCCGTTTTCGCTAGCCAACTTAGCAAAGTTCAATGGATAATGATGATCTACTTTATAAAATTGAGCTTGAGATCCGGCCACTTTAATTGTTGTACCCATGCAGATATAAAGATCTGTTCCGAATATTTCATCTTTAACCAAATCTATACAATCGAAATCAGTTTTAATAAAAATCAGTTTTAAACTATTCGCCCTTATTTCTTTTCGGGCAAATACTTTTACTTTATCAATTTTTGGGTCATTTAACAACAAATCAACTAACTGTTTGCCTATTAATCCTGTTGCACCTATAACTATTGCTATTCGATTCATTGAGTACACTTATTTTTAATTTTATCTTCAATTACATATCCAAATGATTCGGCTTCCTTAAATTTTAAACAAGCCGCCATTACATTGCCCTTTGCGAGTAAACATAAACCCGAATTATAAATGGCCATAACATCCATATTATCATTACTAAGCGCCTCTTCAAAAAAGCGAAGTGCCAGATCATATTCCTTAAAAGTATATTTTATTATTCCCAAATAAACTAAAACCTTATTTTCAATAGGATTTAAATTATATGCTTTTGAAAAATACATATTAGCTTCGCTAAAATTTTTTTCCTCATAATAAATTACTCCTAAATTATAAAGGGTTTCCCAATTATCGGCAGAATTATAAATTTCCTTGAAATAATATTTTTTTGCCTTTTTGTATTTACCCCGGGCCTGATAGGATTTTGCAATGCCATTAATTGCACTCCAATAAACAGGGTCTATTTTTAGGGCTTTTTTATAAAAGTTTACTGCTTTGTTATACTGTTTTAATTCGTGATAACAAAGACCGATATTGTATAAGGTAAATTCATTGAGAGGATTATACGAATTTGCTTTTTTTAGTGAAACAATCGCCAATTCAGGATTGCCTCTTAATAAAACCTCCACTCCCAGGTTATGGAAATAGGTTGATGAATCGGGGATGTTCTGCGAAAAGCCCCTTAAACACATACAAAATACTGTAAAACAAAATGTTAAATGAATAATTAATGGGGTTTTCAATGGTTTTTTACTAAATTAGTTAATTAATTAAAGAAGTTATTTTATTCCGCATTTAATTTAATGAAATATAAGTTTATACTATTCTTTTGCATCCTTTCCTCCTTTATTTTCATTTCGGCAAGTATGGGTCAGAATTTGGATACCAGCTCGCAAAGAATTCATGAACTTACCAAACTTAAAGTTTATTTCATAAATCAATCGCGCAAAACAAATGTAAAAGAAAACCTACGCGAAGATTATAAATTAAAAATTGACAAGGTTGATCAGGAGATAGAAACCATACAAAAACTAATTAGAGAAGATGCCCTTCAAAAAGGAACGGATGCTTTAACAAAATTTAAAAAAGACTCTGCTTCTCTAAAATCGGAATTTGAAATGGCCAAGATATTTACACCCGATCTTTATCCTACCGAGTTGGGTGCATGGAATGCAGGATTTCAGGTTTCGCTTTTAAAACCCTATACGTATACAACGCCGGTTCAATTTTACGCCGACAAAACTATAAACGAAAAAATAACTGCCGGATTTTATTTCGGACATTTAACAGAGATAAATCAATTTACCAAGGGCTATGGAGATGAGGATAAAAAAGAATGGAGCTATACGGTAAGAAGTAAAAATTACACTTATAGTTTAATGATGTTTGGCCTCAGGGGGACTTATCATTTTTTTAATCCATCAAAGCCTTTATTTAATTTAAATCCCTTAAAATGGGATATATACCTAAATGCCCTTTTGGGTTTTAATCTGGCATTAAAACCCGATCCTTTTTTATTAAACCGCTCCTTTGATTTAAACACTAAAAAAGGCGGAATTAATTTTGGTGTTTATCCGGGTGTTCGCTACATGGCAGATGATCGTTTGGGATTTTATGTGGAAGCAGGATATGGAAGAACTTCTTATGCCAACATTGGGGTTAATTATAAAATTGTTAAAAGCGAAGTGGTGATAGAAAAAAAGAACAAAAAGAAAAAAGGAAATTCGAAAGGAAAAAATTCGAAAGGAAAAACAAAGAGCAAGAAAAAACGTTAAAAAAAATGACCAAAACCACCAACCGCTATTATACATTTTTAATTACGTTTTTGCTCTTATTGGCAGGAATATCCGGCCGGGCACAAACAGCTAGTATTAGTGCCGATAAACAAAACGGTTGCGTTACTCATTCAGCTAAATTTACAGCAAGCAGTGCTGTAAGTATTAATACCTACAGTTGGACTACCAGCGATGGACAATCGAGCACCTTGGCAAGTCCTACATTTTTTTGGAATATCCCCGGAAACTACACGGTAAATCTAAAAATTAACAACGCTTCAACTTCATCAAGCTATCCGGTAATTGTTTTCAAAAATCCAATTGCTGATTTCTCGGTAAGCGACAGCACAATTTGCACAGGAACTCAAGTATCGTTTACAAATCTTACACAATTAGGTGATGCACCAATTACCGACTGGAAATGGGATTTTGGAGATGGAAAAACCAGTAACCTAGAAAATCCAAATAACACCTACAATACCATTGGAAGCAATACGGTTACCTTAACAGCAACCGATCAAAACGGATGCGTTGGAAAAAAAACCAATATTAGTATTGATGTATCGAGTGCGCCTACAGTTGGCATAAGCAACAATCCAAACAACTTAATATCGTGTTCCAGTCCTTTTAACGTTGATTTTAATAGTAATGTAAGCGGAGGCGCCGTACCTTATACTTACTCATGGGATTTTGGAAATGGTCAAAATTCCAATCTTCCAAATCCTAACCTAACCACATACTCAGCCTATCAAAATTATACAGTAGCACTTACCGTAACAGACGGCAATGGATGTAAAATAACAAATTCCAAAATTGTATCCCTTACACTATTTTCGGCCGACATAAAAGCAATAAATAACGACACCATTTGTAAAGGGGGAACGGTCACCTTTCAGGACAATACAGCAGGTACTCCCAATAACTGGAACTGGGATTTTGGAAACGGAAACACCAGTTCGATTAAAAATCCTCCTACTCAAAACTATCCCAACCCCGGAACCTATCCAATAAAACTTATAACCAGTAATGTACAGCAATGCAAAGATACCGCTACGTTAAATCTGGTTGTATTAGATGATGAAGTTTTTGATTTTAAAGCAGACACCACAAAAGGCTGCCAACCCCTGTTTAGAGTAATTTTTGATGTATTGCCCGTTTCGCCCGGTGCGAGCTATTCCTGGAATTTTGGAAATGCCGGAAGCGGGAACGGATCTACGTACACTCACAATTTTCCCGAAGGCACCTATGATGCGTCATGCACCATTACCAATCGTTATGGTTGTGTAACTACTATTACTAAAAATGCTTTTATAGCAGTAAATCAACCCCAAGCCAATTTTAATGCAGACACTATTAAGGGCTGCACTCCACTCTCGGTTGATTTTAACAATCAAAGTAATGTTGGATTTAATGGCACCAATGGAAATGCAGCAACTTACAGCTGGATATTTGAAAATTCTGCCGGAAGCATCACAAGTTCAACCAGTACCAACCCGCAAAACGTTATTTATCCGGATTCGGGAGAATTTGATGTAACCTTGATTATTACAAATGCACTGGGATGTAAAGATACTACACTAAAAAACGGATACATACAACCCGGATTATTGCCAACGGCAAATTTTAGCGCAGATCCTTTAATTGGCTGCCATCCTCTTAATGTTCAGTTTACGGACTCTTCAAGCGAATGGGTAGACGAGTGGAACTGGGATTTTGGAGGACCCGGAACCAGTACCGAAGAGAATCCGCTGTTTAACTATGATACCTGGCACCCAATGGGTCCTTCCGATACCGGCTACTTTGATATCAGACTTGTTGTAGGTCATCATCAGTGTTATGACACACTTAAAGTTGACTCATTGATATTTGTTAAAGGGCCAAGTCCACGTTTTCATATATTCAATGAAGGGATAAAAGATGACTACGTGTCGTGTAACTACGAAAGCCGTTGGTTTATGTTTAGAGACACTTCGTTAACTCAACGTGCAACTTCAACCTATTTATGGGATTTTGGAGATCCGGGATCCGGATTAAATAATTTTTCAGATAACAAAGATACAGTATGGCACTATTTTGCCACCCCCGGGGAGTACACGGTTGAATTAAAGATCTATGACTCTTCGACAGGTTGTTCCGATTCAGTTCAGAATATTGTTATTGTTTCAGACTTTAATGCGACTATTACTTCTCAAGATAATGTTTGT
>JBIICS010000035.1:0-22054 GCA_044238735.1 Bacteroidia bacterium | reverse complement strand
TAACCGGATTAAATGCTTTCAGTTAATATTTTTGAATTAGTATAAAATGAAAAGCCGCAACGTTAACGTTGCGGCTTTTTTTATTTTTATAAAATTCTATTTCAAAAATTCTGAGGTAAAATTTTCGAGGGGAGATTTTTAGCGAAAATTAAGTCGACATTATTTCTTAAAACCAAGAATACTCACTCCACATCCTTTAGCATTATTATCCAGGTAAGTTTCAATGTAGTAGACGCCAGTTGCAGTACAATTGTAGCCTACTTTGTTAAAGTATTTACCATTTGCTTTATTAGTAGCGATTAATTTCCTGTTTCTATCATACAAGTTTATTACCATTTTACTAGAGCCCTGGTCGCAAACAGTAAGTACGTATGAATGTCCGGTACTAAAAACATAGGGATTTTCCGATTTTTTTCCATTTCCTACATCTGCATGCGGAAAAGATTTTATAAAGGTATAGGTGTCTAGTAGCTCAGCGCAGTTGTCTAAAAAGTCGTCGTCGCTACATTGAGCTTTTGCAGTATTGTTAAATAAACTAATAAAGCAAAATACTAAAACAAAAATTAAAAAATTATACTTATTCATTATTAAAGTTTTTACTGGTTAACAAACTTTTTTCTGATTTCAGCAATTTTAGTTGAAATGGCATTAAACTGTTCGGAACTCATTTCAATCTTACTTGTACTGTTATCTTCAACTACTAACATTCCATTAACTTCTTTAGTAACGGGTTCATGGTATTCGTATGTAATCTTAACTTCGTCATAAGCTTTTTTCAATTCGGCAATATCTTGTATTAAGGCATCAAACTCTTCATTACCCTTAAAAGCTTCAACTAATATATTAATTTGATCAAGCGCAACTTTCTGTTCGCCTACACGTTTTATTAGTTCCTGGTTATTTTCTGATTTCCCTATCGAAGAGGCAAGGTGCATAGATTCTATCCATCCTCCCATTAACATAAGAGTGCTGATGTTGTCTCTTTGTTGTTTCGCTAAATAATCATTCATCTTTTCAAATGAAGTGGTAGAAATATAAATAATTGAATCAATATTTTTATCATTTGACGCCAAACGTTTAATGGTTTCAAAGTCGAAAAATTGACCAACATTTAAGTCGTTTGCTAATGATCTAACTGCGTCAAGGTATTGTAAAGACTGATAAGTTTTCTCATATAAATTGATATATCCCAAATCGGCACCATATAGGCCCAAATTGAGCGCTTTGTGATAAGTAGTGGTGTATTTGGGTGCATTTTCAGTAGAGTTTAATAACTCTGAACGAAAGGAAACGCCACTTTCTTTTATTAAAGAGGTGATTTCTACCGGAGGAGGGATAGATTTTATTACTTCATGAATAACGTCACTTGAAATGTTTACATTTTTCTTTACTGAAGTACTGTCTTCTAAATCAACATCTTCATTTTTACTTCCACCGCATGCGCCAAGCAAAATCCCAATGCTTAAGAATAAAAACGCTGCTTTTTTGTTTGTTCTTTTCATATGTTTATTTTTCTAATACTATAAGTTCTGTTCTTCTGTTATATTGATGTTCTTCTTCATTTTGTGCATTTGCAATAATAGGAATTGTTTCTCCAAAACCTTTATAGTTCATTCTTTGTTTTTCCACATCTTCAATCATTAAAAACAACACCACATTATGAGCTCTTTCCAAAGATAACTTTAGGTTATAGCTTTCATCACCTCTGTTGTCGGTATGCGATCGTATCTCTATTTTAACTTTAGGATTTAATTTCATAAAGTCAGCTAATTTTTCAAGTTCGGGTAACGACTCAATTCTTATATTAGGGCTGTTAAAGTCATAATATATATTATCTAAACGAATAGCCTTGTTTAATTCAATGGTATTCATTTTTATAGTGCCATCTGTAGTTGTGTTTGCTAATTTATCGTGTGTGGTTACATAAGTTTCACTGTTAAAGAAATCTTTTGATGCCGCAATTAAACCATATTCTTTACCTTGTTCTAATTGAAAGTTAAATTGTCCTTGCTCATTTGCAGTTGTTTTGCCTACAACCCGGTTTTTGTATGTTAAAGAAACCGTTGCGTTTGCAACCTTTTTGTCATTGTTGGTTACATAACCATTATAGTTAATTGCGTTTTTTAAATTTAATTTTTGATTGATTTTATTAATTGAATTATTTGTAAAATCTGTAGTCGTTATTCTAATAGTTTCTTTATTAAAGCCTTCTTTATTAAATTCAATTTCGTAATTCCCAGGTTCTTTGATGGTTTCAAAAGAGAAATTTCCATCTGCATTACTTAATTTTTGCACCAAAATTTCACCTTCTTTTTTAATACTAACAGTGGTGGCCGACGAAGGAATTCCATTGAACGATACATTGCCTTTTACAATAGAATTCGGATCATAGAATTCATTGACGTTCGAAGACTTTTCGGATTCAGTTGATTGAATTTTTTCTCGTAACTCAGTATTTAATTTAGAACCCTCAGCTACGATTTCTTTAATATTAGAGTTAATTTCATCTTCTAGGTTATCGTCCGAAATTAAATTAGTTTTGCTAATATCTGTGGTAATATTGCTAACGGGTCCGGCGCTGTTGTTTAACGAACTGGCAAGAAGTAATTCCCTTTTTCCTGTTTTTTCATAAACTTCTATCTTAATATTTTTCGCAGGATCGATACCAGTTAGTAAATATTCTCCTTTTTGATTAGTCTCGAGTAAATCGAGTAATTTGCCGTTTTCAATTACTCTAATCTCAATGTTTGAAAGTGGTATACCGTTATTAGTCAATTTTCCTTCAATTGGAAATGGTGAACCTTTAATATTGTTGTTTGAGTTGGAAGCCTGCTTTTGGATATTACTATTAGAGTTTTTGGGGGTTTTAATAAATGTTATTTTGGGCTGACTGGAATTATATATCTGATTTCTGGAAATAGTAGATACGTATTCAATATTGTTAATTTTAGTCTTTGCTAAATATTTTTTAGTAGGATCGAGATATACCAAATCGATTTTGTTTTCAGAGTTTGTTTTCAATTTATCTATAAGGTTACCATTTTCAAATATTTCTACTTCAGCCTGAATAAGTTCATTATTTAAGGCGATTAGCGTAGATATTTTTTTCTCATTGTTTTGTGTTACGGAATGGTGGTTTAATTCCGGATCTTCAAATTCAAATATTTTTTTTCCAGTAGCAAGTTCTTTAAAATCTTGTTCGGTCATATCCTCCACAATGATATTACCACTCTTGTCAATAAATTCAATTGTATTAGTATTCTTGATGTTTAGTTTACTTAATTCAAATTTACCATAAGTGTCGGTTTTACCTTCCTCTGCTAGTTGTCCGTTAACAAATAATTTAAATTTGGTTTGCGAGAGAGGAATCCCATTTTTATTTAACGTTCCAGAGCCTTTGCCGGATGAATTTAAATCCAATTTAAGCGGTATTATGCCGTTTTCGTTTAATCCTTTACTCACATCAACTGTATCTCCAATGGTAAAGTAATCCGAACGCGCGGGGATAGGAACAATTGTAAATTCTTTTTCTCCTTTAGCAATAGATACATCGTACGATTTGTTGGGGTCTAGATTTCCAAAATTTACATTGTTGTTTTGGTCGAGGGGAACTTCTGCACGCAAGTGTCCATTTTCAAATAGTTTTACAGTTACACCTTCATTATTTTTTCCTAATCCCTCTACGTGCATTTTTAAATCTTCCGTGTTGCCTTTTTTGTTTCGTTCCGAAATGGCTATACCCCCTTTTAAATTTATATTTCGTAGTAATTCATTTTCTTTAGTTCTTTTAAGATCTTCTTTAAGGATTTCAAACTTAGTTATGCCTGTAAGTTTAGAAGAGACTACAAATTCATAATTAAAGTTAGTGTTTAACTTATCAAAATTATAATTTCCTTCTTCGTTAGTTTTAATTTTTTCAATTAGTTCACCATTTTGAAATACTTTAATTTCGGTTGATTTAAGAGGTTCTTCGCCAATAGAAAGGTTACCCCTAATTGTTTTTAAATGCTTAGCGAAATAAAGTGAATCGGTTGTATTGAACAAATTGGTTTTATTTATTTTCTTGAGATCTTTATCGATTAGATTCTTGTTAAATTTCCCGCCTGTAAAATCTATTTGTTTGGATACTATATTTATTTTAGAATCTCTGTATTCGTTGGTATCTAATTGATAGATGTTTTCTTTAGCATCATTATTGGTAGCAATAATTGTATAAGATTTTGTTTTATCTAAGTGCTTTGCTCCAACAAAACCCTCTTTATCGGTTATAGTTTCGGTTAAAAGAGCTCCGTTTTCAAATATCTTAACAGTGGCATTATTAAGAGGTTTTCCTTTATCGGTAATTTTTAAAGCAAGTTCAAAACTTTTACCGGGTTTTGTTGTAATTGTATTTTCGTTTAAATTGTTTTTAGCTAATTCATTTGTTAATTCCGTGCTGATACTTTCAATTGTTATATTCTTATAAACTCCTTTATCTTCTGCTCCAAGAAAGTCTTCTGCCGAAATTTCATGAAGTGATTTTTTAAATCCAGATTTAGAGGTCACCACAACAAAATCGTTTGCCGGAACTAAACCATTAAAATTATAAAAGCCTAAATTGTCAGTCTTGGATGAATCATATACAATTCCATCTTTCATTAAAAGAAGCTCTACATCCTGAATTGGGATGTTGTCATTTAATACTTGACCGGTTAAGGAATATGTGGTTGCTTTCCCTTTTTTTGTACTAATTAAATCGTATGTTTTCTTAGGTTCTAAAAATTCTTTAAACTTAAATAATCCATTAATATCTGTAGCCGTTTGATTAAGAGTATTACCGTTATGTCTAATTAAAACATAATTTGCTGCTACAGGTTTTTCTGTTTTTAAACTATCGCTAGTTTCTTCTGTATAAGCTAAAAGTTTACCGGCTACTTGTATTTCTTTTTTATTGGGTTTTATTTGCCAGTTTAAAAAGTACTCGCCACTATTTCTTCTCAGGTTCAAATCTATTTTGTTATGTGAGAAACCATCTTTTCTAATGGAAATAACATAGGATTTACCGGTATCCGGTGTAAAGTGATAAAAGCCGGCACTTGATACCATGTCAGAATCCTGTTTCGTATCTTTCTCTTGTATTTTAAAGTTTAAACCATCAAATATCGAGTTGTCCGGAATTTTAATTGTAGCTCCCTCTGCAATTATTAAAGTAGGATCAAACTCAGAAAAAGCATATATATCATCTAAACCTTTAGAATCAAAGCGGTCTGAACTGAAAAAGCCATGCTTGCTCTGTCTATCCATAATAAAACCAAAGTCATCCCCTATGGAATTGAAAGGTTTTAAAAATATCTAATTTGCCCATTCCTGGATGAGCGTCAGAGGAGAAGTATATTGTATGGTCGTCCAATATATAAGGATAAAGTTCACTTCCAAACGTGTTTATGATAGATCCTAAGTTTACGGGTGTACTCCAGCTATTTTTTCCTTCGCGATAGGATATGTATAAATCTGTAGCTCCTTGTCCACCTGGCATATCACTGGCAAATACCATAAAACGGTCTGAAGGAGCAATACTGGGATGTAAGCAATTGTAAGATTTACTGTTAAAGGTAAAAGCGCTAACGGGTTTACTCCATTTGCCAAGGTTATTTCTTTGGCTTGTATATAATTGAAGTGTTTTTAATCTTACGTTTTTCTTCAAGTCTCTAACTCCCTTTACGGTTCTGGTAAAATAAATCGTATCTCCATTAGGAGTGAACGAACATGGGCCTTCGTGCTGGAAACTATTTAATAAATCTTTATCAAACTTTTCTACTTTTAAACTATCATAAGGTTTTTTTAAGTTTATAAAGTAAAAATCTAATTTTGGTTCTGTGTTTCCTCCTTCAAAATCTATAAAAGGTCTTTTACTGTTTTCTCTGGAGCTACAAAATAATACTCCGTTTTTCCAGAAAGTCGTTGCAAATTCACTATGGGGAGTATTAAAAATCTCAGGATGTTTTACCTCGTTGCCTAGTTTTTCATCCAGCCATAACTGAGCTAATTGGCAAGATTCAAGGTATACTTTACCCATAGGATCGTTAGGTTTAAGTTGTATATATTTTTTAAATTCATCTGCTGCTTCTGCATATTTAGAGCTTGCCTTTAAGCTACTTGCGTAATGCAGTAGATGTTCTGCATTGTTTGTGTTTTTCTTTACTAATTCTTTGTAAAGCGCTTCAGCTTTCGCAAAGTCACCAATAAGCCTGTAACAGTTCGCCAGTCGTTCTGTTGCTTTTTCTTTTGTTTTAGACTCTCTTCCTTCTTTAATTTCAGCTTCGTAAAACGGAATGGCCTCTTTAAAGAACGAGCGGTCGTAATATGCGTCTGCTTTCTGAATGTTTTTTTGAGCAAATGAATTAATGCCAATACAAATCAGTAAAAACGAAATAGCTATATGTTGTATCTGCTTTTTAAAATACATAATAACGGGGGTGCATCTCGCGTTGACGCGCTGGAGGTAATAATTTTTTTCGATACGAAAGCATTATCTCAACCGAACCCTTACTATAAGGCGAAAGACCGGAGATGATTTTATCATATGCTAAACCTAATCTAAATTGTTCTTTTATTAAAACATCAATCATTCCGCAAACCGATTCTCCTGATCTTACAGAAATTCCAGCCCCTATGGTGTTTAATGCCAGAGTTCTTAAATTAATATCATACTGCAATGGCGATGCTGAAACGGTTTTAATTAAAAAGGAAGGTTCAAATCTTAGTTTATCATTTAAGCCCAAATTTAATCCGCCGGTAATAAAATTGTGTGTATATAGTTGGGCTATTACGGGCCTGTTTTGTTTTGTAAGATCCAAGCTACTCTTAATAAGTTGCATGGCTGAGTATCCTATAAAATAATTTTTAGTTTGGTAAAATATGCCGAATGATGCGTCAGGACTGATCCTTGATAATTTATTATCGGATAGCGCAGCATCTATTGCGTCTGTTCGGATTAGATTTGAATAATTTAAAGAATAATTAATTACTCCTAATGATATGCCCAAACTTAATCTACCCTTACCTAAACCAATATAGTATGAAAACATACCATTAATTTTGGTGGTGTTTAATGGTCCGGTATTATCATTTATCGCATTTAATCCTATGCCCACATTTTTAATTTGCCAGGGTCCATGTACGGATAAAAACTGGGTAACGGGAGCTCCTTCAATTCCGTTAAACATGCTCCTATAGGCAAGTGTGGAACTGAAGTAGGGTTGTGTGCCTACAAATGCAGGATTAATAATGGCTTTATCAAAAAAATACTCAGTAAAGGTTGGTAATTGTTGCGCATATAATTTATTCACCAACGCAGGTAATGCAATTAAAATTATGTAAAATATTTTTCTCATTATCTGTGTATTACCACGAAACCGTTATAAATTTTATTCTCAGTATTGTTAATGTTTACAACATAGTAATATGTTCCATCCGGTAATTCAGCACCTTTCTCATTTACACCTTGCCAGTTGTTTAAATAAGGTGATGCCTCCCAAACTACATTTCCCCAACGATTATATATCACCACTTTGTTTTGTTTAAAATAATCGATATCCGGAATTATCCAAGAATCGTTAGCACCATCATTGTTCGGACTTATAATTTGAGGGATAGGGCCAGTAATGTCTTTCAAACATTTATCTACTAATATTCTTACCGTATCCTCATCACTGCAAGCTAAATTAAATGCAACTAATTGAAATGTTTCCTCTTTTAACAGCTTAACATATACTGTTTTTCCACTTCCAATTAAATCACCGTTTTCATGATACCAAAAATAACTCTGCCCGCCAGTTCCTGTTAATTCGATACTGTCACCTTTACAAATAGTGCTGCCCATACCAGCATCAGCAGTGGGTAAGGGTTGATCGTCTACTGCTATTACTACAGTGTCTGCAATAGAAGAACAAGAATTTAAGTTAGTAAAAGCCAGATATGTTGTGTTAGTAGAAGGACTTACTGTTATGCTCGGTGTTGTAGCACCGTTACTCCACGAGTATGTTAAACCACTTATCGGTGGGTTAACAACTGAAGTTAATGTGTAAGTGGATCCCAAGCAAATTGCAATGGAATCGTCAACGTTTATAATTGGTTTATAAGTAGGCTTTATTGTAAATCCAAATGCAGAAGAAATTACCGACGGGCATTTAAAATTATTAATTGCAATTAGTTTAATGCTATCTCCGGTATCAAAAGAGTTTGAACTGTAGATGTTAGAAGAACCGGTTTGTACCAAAGTATTATTTAAATAAAAGTTATAGGTACCTATCGAGGGTGGATTTGCATTTAACGTAACATTTTGATTTCTGCAAATTGAATCTGAAGTGTTACGAGTTAAACTAACCACCGGTAATGCAATTACCTTAAATTTAACGGAATCGGTATTGTTGGAGCATCCTCCGGAATTTTCTGCAATTATAGTTAGTAGATTTGGATTACTGTTTGTAGGTATAAAGGTTAAACTTGAGGAAGTTCCGTTTTGAAGTACACTATCATTATAATTAAACATATAGTTGCTTAAGTTGGATGGAATAACGTTAACCGTTATTGAACTTCCTTCACATATCGTGTCTGGCGGTCCTGAAAAATTGAAGTTTAGAACAGGGGTTTGAAAATAATTTAAATTAAGAGTGTCTCCAATTCCGTTGCACGAATTTTCCTTTGGTATTAATACTAATTGATTTGATCCGAATACTAATGGAACATTATTCCAATATGGACTGTTACCTGATTGAATTAAGTTATTATTGAGATAAAACAGATAATTGGAAATATTTTGTGGAGAAGCCGTTACATTAACAGTTGTTCCTTCACAAAGATTAACAGAGTTTGCAGTTGATGTGATGCTTGCGTTTATAACGGGCTGAACAATTACAAAATCGGATTTGCTTACCGAAGGGCAATTAGGTTCGGAGGTGTTAGTTACAGTAACATTAATAGTAGTGGAATTGCTGGCATTTGTAGTATAGGTTAATTGATTTCCATTTCCGCTGTTTTGCCAGTTGGTTTGATAGTTGGAAATATTAAGATTAGATATAGCAGCATTAATGGAAGTATTTTCACAAACAAGTGAATCAATTGATAAGTTGAAATTGATGCCGGTACAATTTCTGGCTACACAAGTAGCTTCAGAGGAAACAGCACTGTTTCCGCATGGAGGAATTCCAAGCGCCCTTACAACTAATTTAATAGAGTCGTTAGCATTTAAACCACTTACTAAATGATAGGTTCCATTACTTCCGGATGATGGAGCAGAAAAAGGTCCACCATTTAAACTAATTTCATAACCATTAGCATTATATACCGAATCCCAATTAAAGTATATTAAATTGGTAGTGGAGGTTGAACAATTAGGTAAGGGAACCATTAAGGGAGATACGACGGTAATATCCAAAAGGTTAGAGGTATCCTTACAAGCACCTTTTGTTGATATAACTTTTATGTTTTGATTATTTAATAAGTTATTAGTGGTGTAATAGGGATTGCTGCTATTTTGAACTAATTGAAAATTATTGAAAAAAGTATAATTGTCGTAACTAAGCGGGCTTGCTGTAAAAGTTACGTAAGAACCCAAACAAGATGAATCGTTGCTTGTGCTGATATATACTACGGGTGTGTTGATTACGTTTACGTTAATATATTTTTTTGCAACCGGACAAGAGGTTTCGATATTATTTTTAACACTTACCTCTATTAAAACGCTGGTATCGGCTATAAATGAATAATCTAAATTATTTCCCGGCAAGTTACCATCCCATACAACACTATAATTAGGTATAGTAATACCTGAGATATTTAAACTAACACTATCGCCTTCGCAAACCGTAATATCATTGCTTTTTATGAAATTGATAGCTGTGCAGGGTTTAGCATAGCATGTTTGGCTAAAAGAGTAGTCGCTATTGCCACAAGGGTTAGTTCCGCTGGATTGAACCACAATGGTTAGACCTGTATTCGGATTTAATCCGTTAACAGTATGGGTTAAACCTAAATTTCCGGAGCTGGGTGTTGTAAAGGCTCCACCATTAATGCTAATTAAATATCCTGTTGAATTAGAAATTGAGTCCCAATTAAATGTTATGCTGTTATTGGTGGTAGTGCCGCATGTAACTTGTGGTGTAGAAATAGGCGGAATAACTTTAATGTTTGAAATTACGGAGGCCGTATCGCTACATCCGTTCGTATTTCCAATTACCCTAATGGTATTAATTGGATTGGTTAATACCGTAGTTAAAAATGGAGATGGACTATTTTGAAGTAATACGAACCCATTGTAAAAGAGATATTGATTATAGATTGTAGGATTAGCCGTAAAGTTGATAGTAGTTCCGCTGCACACACTGTCTTTATCAGCAGATAATGTTATTTGAGGAGTTTGAATTACTTCCAGAGGAATATTTTTGACAACAGCAGGGCAATTTATTTGTAAACTGTTCTTAACCGATACGATAAGGGTGGTGTCGGTTGTTGGATTAAATGAATACGTTAATGTTGTTCCATAATTAGTATTCATCCAATTACTTTGAAAAGAAGTTGGAGTTATGTTTGATAAGGATGCATTTATGATTTCGCCCTCACAAATTTTAGTTGCGGTGGTACTTAGCTGAAAATTTATAAGATCGCATGGTTGAGCGATACAGGTTGCCTGATTGGATAAAATTCCATTACCACATCTTCCGGTTCCTTTGGGTAGTACTTCTAATTTAACGGTATCTCCAGATGTTAAGCCACTAATGTAGTGCTCCAAACCGTTAGGACCCGAACTGGGAATTATAAATGATTGTCCGTTAACGCTTACTTCATAACCTTCTGCGCCTAATACATCATCCCACATAAAAGTAATAGAAGTGTCGGTTGTAATTCCACAATTTACTACAGGTGCTGCTATCTTCTTAATTAAAGTAACTGAACTTGAGCTATCTGTGTTGCTTTGGCAGCCTTTGTATGTTCCGGTAACATTTATATTTAAATTTGTTTGAATATTGGGTATTACAAGTGTATCCGAACTTCCATTTTGAATGGGTGAAAAACCGTTTAAAAAGGTATAGGAATTCAGAGTATCCGGGATGGCCTTAAAATAGGCAGTATCTCCCTGGCAAATAGAATCACCGTTTAACGAAATTAGCTCAACTTGAGGATTTGGTTTAATTACAATGGGATTATTACTTGTGGTTGTGTTCGAACAGCCATTTAAATCGGTAAATGCAACACTAACCACCTGCCCAGTGTTTAGGGTGTTGGTACTGTATGCATTTGAAATGCCACTTTGAACCTGATTACCATTTACCTGAAACTGATAATTGGTATAATTGGCAGGCTGAGCAGTAAATATTATCGTAGAACCAAAACAAGCTGAATCATTTACATTATTAGTTAAAAATCCAATGGGTAATTGATTAATTTGAATAGATTGAATAACACTATCAGAACAACCGGCTAAACTAACAGAGGAGGAGATGCTAAAGTTTCCAGTATTGGGATAGGAGATTACATAGGGACCCTGATTACTTCCGGAAATTACCAAAGCTCCCGAAAAATTCCAGGAGTAAACAGCGTTGGTGTTAGAAGTACCAGTAAAACTAATAGTTATAGAATCTCCTTTACAGGCATCATTGGGAAATAAAAAGCTTGCAGTTGGCGATTCCTTAACAATAAGTGGACGGGTAGTGGTGTTGGAACAACCCAGATTATTGGTTGCCTGGAGTGTAATAATATATGTTCCGGGAATAGGATAATTATGATTGAGTGGATCTTTTATAGAGACTACGGGAGAATTGTCGCCAAAATTCCAATTCCAAATTGCAATGGAGTCCGATGTGGTGTTTGTATTATTGCTTATTGATGCATTAAAAGGTGCACAGCCTGAAAAGGCAGCCAAGGAGAAATCAGGGTTTGGAGCTCTTTGTGCCGATACGTAATTAATTTTACTTTCGGTGTTTTGGCAGCCATAATCATCTGTAACGGTTAATTCAACCTTATATGTGCCATCCGTTGTATATAATTTGCATGGTTCCAGAATAGTAGAGGAAGTATTATCTCCAAAGTTCCATAAATAGGTAAATCCAGCTCCCTGGTCGGAGAAATTCGTAAAACATACAGTGTCGGTTAGGGCACAAAAAAGGGTTGTATCTACTTTAAAATCTACTTTAGGTTTTGCAAAAACTTTAACGCTTAAAGTTGTAGTGCTACTGTCACCATTTAAACAAAAGGTTTTAAGTTTTACTATATAGGTGGTATCTCTGCCAGCCGTATTAAACGTGTGAATTGGATTTTGAGCCCCGCTAGTGGATGTGCCGTCTCCGAAATTCCAAACACGATTAACGGTAAATCCTGAACTTTGGTCAAACAGTTGAATCGTTAAGGGGTCGCAACCCTCAACAGGGTTTAAATTGGTATTGATAATAGCGGTGCATTGAGCAATCGATTTTATGGCCAAACAATTCAATATCAGCAGTAATAAAACAGATATTATAAAGTGATAAGGTTTGATTGGCATATTAAAAAAAGCGACCTTTAAAAATCATCGATTAAGATACTAAAAATGTGGTTTACTGCAAAATAATTATAAAAAAAGCCGGAATTAAATCCGGCTTTTTTTATAATTATTTTTTAAAAAGGGGCTCTATCAAGAAATTATTGATTTACTACCTCCACATCAAAAATTAATTCTGATTTAGGAGGAATAACGGGTGGATAACCTCTATCGCCATAACCTAAATCGCTGGGTATAATTAAACGGGCTTTCGACCCCACATTTAATTGTTGTATACCTTCATCCCATCCTTTGATAACTTGCCCGTTACCCAATATAAAATTTATTGGAGATCCTCTTTCTACACTGGAATCAAAAATTTTTCCATCGGGTAAATATCCTGTATAGTGTACCAAAACGTTCTTGCCCGCTACAGCCTTATTCCCTTTGCCTTGTTCAACTAAAATGTATTTTAAGCCGCTTGGCATAGTAACGGTGTCTTTACCCTTTGTATCGTATGGTTTTGGGATTACTTTCTCAATAATATCCAGCAATTCCACATCAAAAATTAAAGTAGAGTTTGGAGGAATACTTCCGGCAGAACGGTTACCATATCCTAGTTCTGCAGGAATAATCAAGGTCGCTTTTTCGCCTTTCTTTAAAAGAGCAATTCCTTCGTCCCAACCCTTAATAACTCGGCCTTTTCCTAAATCGAATTGAAAAGGTTGACCTCTTTTTACACTGCTGTCAAACACCGTATCGTTGGTAAGTTTTCCGGTGTAATGCACTACTACTTTGTCGCCTGCTTTGGGCGATTGTCCTTTTGGGTTGCTTTGTGTAATAACATATTGCAATCCCGATGCGGTTTTAATGGTGTCCATTTTTTCTTTTTTTAATGAAAAGCCGGCCGATTTAAAAGGGCAATAAATAGCACCGGTTAAAACGGCTAGAGCTAAAAGATTTTTAAGGTTAAAAAATTTCATTTTATTTGGCTGTTACTTTAACTAAATTAATTTCAAAAGTTAACGGGGTGAATGGCTGAATTACAGGAGGAGCTCCATTTTCACCGTATGCTAAATTAGAAGGAATAACCAATCTGGCTTTAGTTCCTTGTGGTAAGGCTAACAAGGCTTCATCCCAACCCTTAATTACTTGACCTACTCCGGCCGGAAACTCAATAGGTTCGCCTCTCTCAATTGATGAATCAAAAACCTTACCGTCTAAAAATTTTCCGGTATAATGCACACTTACATTATCTCCGCTTTTAGCAACCGGTCCGGTTCCTTTCTGGTCTATAATTATGTACAAACCGCTTGCGGTTGGTTTTTGAGAGATTTTGTTGTTTTTAAGGAATTCATTAATTAATTCTGGCTCCTTACTTTTATTCTCGCCGCTCATCTTTTCCAACTCAGCCATATCTGCTTGTTTTTTGACATCAATTTGAGCTTTAGTCATTATATCTTTTAATTGTATAGTAAAATGCAGCTTGCTTCCCGGCTTTAATTTTTTTGGAACTTCGGTACGTAATACTTTTACAAAAAATGAATCGGCACTGGTCCACATTAGTGCACTGTCTCCTTTTGTCATCTTGCTGATACACTCGTCTATAGAGCCTTTGTAAGAGCAAGTTGGATATTGTAGCGTAAGCATATTCCCTTCTTTAAATGAATCGTAAAAAACGGTGTCTTCTGCTTCGTATTTAACCTTCATGTACACAATATCACCTTCTTTAGGGGTTTGTGTATTGGCAGGTTCATTTCGATAAATTTTGTAAGGTAATCCACCCTCGCTGGTTTCAAAGCCGGGATAGGGGTTAGAGTCGCATGCCTGCAATAGACCTGCTATACTTAACAGTGCTAAAAATTTGTTTTTTATAGTCATTAGTGCTTTATAATAGAGCGCAAATTTAGTTTTTTTTACGAGTCAATTAAGAAACTTCGTGCGAACAAAGCTTAAATGTGATTATCTACTTTTAAACATTTATAATTATACCTGTATTAAAGAATAAAAGCGTCTATTTTCACATAACAACGGTCTATATTCTGTATGGTATTATCTATTATTTTGTTTAATTCGAAATGCCTTTAATACACCTCCTTTTTAGCCATATTTAACATTTTTGTAGCCCAAAAGAAATGTTAACTTTGTGGGCTTTGTTAAAACGTTTAAACCTATGAAAATCAGTAAAATTAAACTTTACCTTACTGCTGGATTTGTATCCTTTTATTCCATTTGTTCTTGGGCTCAGGACAATAGTCCGGTATTGATGAACGTTGCCGGAAAATCAGTAACTAAAGCCGAGTTTGAAAATATTTATCATAAAAATTCTCCTAAGGATAAAGTACAGGATGAAAACTCGCTAAAAGAGTATCTGGAGTTGTTTATCAACTTTAAATTAAAAGTAAAAGAAGCCGAAGATTTGGGTTTAGATACTACCGCAGCTTTTAAAAATGAATTGGAAGGTTATCGCAAGCAATTGGCACAACCTTATTTAACCGATACCGAGGCTAATGAACGATTAATAAAAGAAGCGTATGATCGTTTAAAGAGAGAAATTAGGGCGTCTCATATTTTAATTAAATGCGATCAAAACGCATTGCCGAAGGATACCTTGGCCGCATATAATAAGGCTATCGATCTAAGAAAACGTATTTTAAAGGGTGAGGCTTTTGATAAATTGGCTAAGCAATATTCTGATGATCCTTCTGCAAAAGATAATGGAGGAGATTTAGGTTATTTTACAGGATTACAAATGGTTTATCCCTTCGAAACAGCTTGTTACAACACTAAGGTTGGTGAAGTCTCTACGCCTGTTAGAACCCGATTTGGATATCATATCATAAAAGTATCAGATAGTCGCGAATCGCAAGGGCAAGTTCAGGTGGCGCATATTATGGTTAAAATGCCCAAGCCTGCAACAAAAGAAGATTCTGCTAATGTAAAAGCTAAAATAAATGAAATCTACAGCAAAGTAAAGTCGGGAGAAAATTTTGCCGAGCTGGCTGCTCAATTTTCCGACGACAAAGGTTCTTCTCGTAAAGGGGGTGAATTGCCTTATTTTGGGCCGGGTAAGATGGTTTTTGAATTTGAACAAGCTTCCTTTTCCTTAAAAAATAAAGGCGATTACAGCGAGCCCGTTCTTACAGCTTTTGGATGGCATATCATCAAACTATTAGATCGTAAGCCAATAGCTACCTACGACGAACTTAAAGCCGAACTCAAAAATAAAATAGCTAAAGATTCCCGCTCATCAAAAAGTAAAGAAAGCCTGATTGCTCGTGTAAAAAAACAAAATGGGTATACCGAAAATTTGAAAGCCCGCGATGAGTTTTATAATGTTGTAGATTCGTCTTTCTTCTCCGGAAAATGGACCATTGAGAAGGCCTCTAAATTAAACAAAGAATTAATTTCTATAGGAACTCAAAAGTATACACAATCCGATTTTGCAAAGTTTATCGAGAAAAATCAAAGTAAAACGGATAAAACACCTACCCAGTCACTAGTAAATAATTTATTCCGTCAATACTCTGATCAGATCGTTGTGGCATACGAAGAATTATTGTTGCCTAATAAATACTTGGATTATAAATTATTATTGAACGAATACCGTGATGGTATCTTATTGTTTGAGTTAACGGATAGAAAAGTATGGAGCGCTGCAGTTAAAGATACTTTGGGCTTAAATGCGTTTTATGAAAAAAACAAGAATAATTATTTATGGGACGATAGGGTAGAGGCCCGTATTTATAAATGTAAAGACAAAGTAATTGCTGATAAGGCCAAAAAAATGATTGGTAATAAAAAGAAAAATTATTCCAATGATGATCTTTTGAAAGAATTAAATAAAGATTCTCAATTAAATATTCAGATTGAAGCTGCTAAATATTTAAAAGGCGAAAATGATTTAATTGACAAATTGGATTGGGCTCCAGGTACAATGAAAGAACTTACCCAGGATAATCAGGTGATTTTAATATATATAGATAAATTACTTAAAAAAGAAACTAAAACACTCTCTGAAGCAAAAGGATTGGTAACTTCCGATTACCAGAATTATTTAGAAAAACAATGGATCGAAAGCTTAAGATCTAAGTATACGGTTAATGTTAATCAGGAGATATTAAAAACTGTAAAATAATTCTTTAAAGCCAATGTTAAGATTACATACTATATGTGCAATGGTATCATTGGCTTTTTTTGTTTTTATTTCTTCATGTAAAAACAATGGTGATAAATCGGATGGAAAAATTATTGCAAAAGCCTTTTATAAAAATCTATTTCTCGATGATTTATTGAATGCGATGCCGCCTAAATTAAAGGGTAAAGACAGTGCTTCATTTGCTTCTAATTTTATTAATGGATGGGTTAAAAAACAAGTATTAATTCATAAGGCAGAGGAAAATATTACCATTGATCAAAAAGACTTTGAAGAAAAACTCGAAAACTATAAGAATTCACTTATTACATATGCCTACGAACGCGAGCTTATTCGTCAAAAGTTAGACACCAATATAAGCGACCTCGAAATTGAGAAGTATTATAATGAGAATAAGGACGATTTTGAGCTTAAGGAAAATATTGTTAAGGTTGTTTATGTAAAAGTTAATAATTCCTCCCCGAAAATTAATAAGGTAGGAGAGTGGTACAAATTAAAAGGGCCAAAAGACCGAGAGCAACTGGAAAGTTTTTGTTATCAGTTTGCCGATAATTATTTTCTGGATGATAAATCATGGCTTCTTTTTAATGATTTACTTAAAGAGATACCTATCAAAACATACAATCAGGAACAATTTCTTCAAAATAACAGGTATATCGAAATGAAGGATTCTCTTTATTCCTATTTTGTAAATATATTGGGATTTAAAATAAAAGACAATCTTTCTCCTCTGGGTTTTGAAAAGGAAAATATTAGAAACATTATGATTAATAAGCGTAAAATGGAGTTAATTGATAAAATGCAGAATGATTTATATAAGGAGGCAGTAAAAAACAATGATTTTGAAATTTTTAAATAAAGTAAAAATTGTATTCTTGTTGCTATGTATGCATAGTAATGGGCTCTTTTCTCAAGAGTTAGTTCTCGATGAGGTAGTGGCTGTAGTGGCAAGTCAACCAATTAAGATTTCCGACATTACCAATATGAAGCGTCAGCTTAAGGAGCAAGCCGGCGAGGAGTCCGTTATTTATACCGATTGTGAAGTATTAGAGCAATTACTTTTTCAGAAGTTACTAATTTATCAAGCTCAGGTAGATTCCGTAGAGGTAACGGAGAAGCAAATAGAGCAAGAATTGGACAAGCGTATTCGTTATTTTACTCAGCAATTGGGTTCTGAGCAAAAGTTGGAAGAGTTTTACAATAAAAGTATTGCTGAAATTAAGGATGAATTCAGGGAAAAAATAAAGGAACAGCTCTTAACACAAACTATGCAGGGTAAAATAACAGCGGGTTTAACGGTAACGCCTGTGGAGGTTAGAAATTTCTATCGTTCTTTGCCAAGCGACAGCATTCCTTTTATAAATGCCGAGGTTGAGGTAGCCCGTATAATGAAATCTCCGCCGGTATCTGAACAAGAAAAAAAATTAGTTAAAGAGAAATTAGAAAAACTTCGTGAACGCATAATTGCTGGTGCCGATTTTTCCGCCATGGCTGCATTATACTCAGAAGATCCGGGTAGCGCTGCTAAAGGCGGCGAATTAGGTTTTATGGGTAGGGGAATGTTGGTTCCCGAGTTTGAAGCTGTTGCCTTTGAACTGAAGCCTGGAGAAGTTTCCCGAATTGTTGAAACACAATTTGGATTTCACGTTATCCAACTTATCGAACGCTTGGGCGAACAGTTTAATTGTCGACATATTCTTTTGGTTCCAAAAACTAGTGGTGCCGATTTGTATAAGGCTCAGCAATCTCTGGATTCTATTTATAATAACCTTTTAAATAATAAAAGTATAAGTTTTGAAAAAGCCTGTGCTCAGTTTTCTGATGATGCTGAAACCAAATACAACGGGGGGTTAATTGTAAACCCCGCCACTGGTAATACCCGTTTTGAAATGAATGAATTGGATCGCCAGATTTTCTTTGCCGTAGATAAATTAAATATCGGAGAGTTTAGTAAACCCTTATCGTATCAAACTCCGGATGGCAAAAAAGCGTATCAAATCTTATATCTTAAAACAAAGACAGATGCTCATCAGGCAAATTTAAAAGACGATTATCAGCGTTTACAAAATGCTGCGCTTCAGCAAAAACAATCAAACGCTGTAAACGATTGGATTAAAAAGAAAAAACGAAGTACGTATATTCAAATTGATGAGCGCTTTAAAAATTGTGTATTTAAAAATTCCTGGTTATAAATGAAAATAATTAATTCCATCTGCATTTTACTTCTTTTAAGTGTTCTTGCCTGTAAAAACAATAAGCAGGTAACCCAACAAAAAAATATTCCTGCCGAGGTAGTTGCAGAAGCACCAAAAGCAGAAGAAAACGCTAAACCATCTGTATACCGCGAATCTAGAGAGCGTAAAATAGACTTGTTGCACATGAAACTTTGGATTTCATTTAATTACCAGAAACAACATGCTTACGGGCAGGCAATTCTTAAATTCAAACCATATTTCTATCCTCAAAATATTGTTGAGATTGATGGCCGAGGATTTGAAATTAAAGACTTGGGACTTGTATCTGCTAAAAATACAAATGCTAAGAAATCCGACATTCCCCTAAAATACACATACGATAATGAAATTATTAAAGTAAATCTTGATAAACTTTACAACGCAAAAGATACCTTTTATCTATTTATCGATTACGTTGCGAAACCCAATGAATTAAAAGAGGGCGGAAGCAATGCCATCACAAGTGATAAGGGTTTATATTTTATAAATCCAGTTGGTGCCGAACCCAATAAGCCCCGTCAAATCTGGACACAAGGCGAAACACAGTCGAGTTCTGCTTGGTTTCCAACCATAGATTCTCCTAATGAAAAAATAACACAAGAGCTCTTTATAACAGTTGAAAAAAAAGATGTAACGCTCTCTAATGGCTTACTTATTTTCTCTAATGATAATGGAGATGGCACCCGAACCGATTATTGGAAAATGGATCAACCACATGCTCCTTATTTGGTAATGATGGCTATAGGGGAGTTTTCGATAGTTAAAGATAAATGGAGAGATTTAGCTGTTAATTATTTTATAGAAAAAGAATACGAGCCTTATGCTAAAGAAATTTTTGGTAATACTCCGGAAATGATAGAATGTTATTCTAAACTTCTGGGCGTTGATTATCCCTGGTCTAAATATCATCAAGTAGTTGTGCGCGATTATGTTTCGGGAGCAATGGAGAATACAAGTGCAACTTTACATGGCGAATTTCTCAATAAAACGCATCGCGAAATGATTGATGGTAATCAGGAGGATATCGTTGCACACGAATTGTTTCATCAATGGTTTGGAGATTTAGTTACTTGTGAGAGCTGGAGTAATCTTCCGCTTAATGAATCTTTTGCTACCTATGGCGAATATTTATGGGAAGAATATAAATACGGCCGAGATGCAGCAGATAGGCATAATCATCAGGGATTAAATACTTATTTGTCCGAATCCAGACAAAAACAAGTGAACATGATTCGTTTTAACTGGGAAAGCAGAGAAGATATGTTCGATTCTCATTCTTATTCAAAGGGTGGTCGCATCTTACATATGTTACGTAAAACAGTTGGCGATGAAGCCTTTTTTAAATCTCTAAACGTATATCTAACTAGAAACAAATTTAAAGCAGCTGAAATTCACGATTTGCGTTTGGCATTTGAGGAAGTTACCGGACAGGATTTAAATTGGTTTTTTAACCAATGGTTTCTGGCCAGCGGTCATCCTAAATTAAAAATAGTACATCAATATACAGACAGTTCTAAAACATACACGGTTACTTTAAAGCAAAATCAGAATTTAGAAAATACTCCATTATATCGTTTACCTATTGATGTAGATATTTATGAGAGTGGAAAGGTAAAACGCGAAAGAATTATATTTTCTGATAAAGAACAATCCTTCAGTTTTAAAGTATCATCTAAGCCTGATCTTGTAAATGTTGATGCCGAAAAGATGTTATTAGCAGTAAAAGAGGAAAAGAAAAGTAAAGAAGAGCTTGTTTTTCAATATAAAAATGCGCCTCTTTTTTTAGATCGTTTAGAGGCTTTAGAATCCTTATCAAAACAATCCGGTAGTCCCGAGGCACAAGAAATTATTTTAGCGGCTCTAAATGATAAGTTTTGGGCAATATCCAAACAAGCCATCGATTTTACATCCAAATTCCCTTCCGATAAAAAAGTTCAGGTTAAACCTCTATTGTTAAATATCTTAAATACTAATTTAAAATCTGCTTTGCGCGAAGAAGCTATTTATAAATTGGCTGATGATCATGCTAGTCCAGACCTAGCTGATTTATTTATTGATAAGTTATATAAAGATTCATCATATGCTGTTCAGGCAGCTTGTTTGTACGCTTTAAAAAAAGTAGATCAAGCTAAGGCAATGCAAGCCTGCAAAACGTTAGAAAATGATAAAAACTCGGATATTGTTTTAACTATTGCTGATATTTATAAAGATGCAGGTTCAGCCGAACAAAACGAATTCTTTGTTAAAAGTTTTAAGAGCCTTAATGGATTTAGTCGTTATAGTTTAATTCAGGTTTATTCGATGTATTTAAATAGAATGAATGATGAGACAGTAAACAGTGGCTTGCCTTTAATTGAAGAAACTGCACGTAATGAGAAAACATGGTGGATTCGATTATCCGGAATTCAGGCACTTAATGGTTTAGTAGGAAACTATGAACGTAAGGAAGCAGAGTTAAAAAGTAAAATTGAAGTTGCAGAAGGTAATAAGGAAACGGCACTGGTATTTAAATTAAAGGATGAGCTTAAAGCAGCAGAGGAACAGCGAAAAAAGATTGACCTAATAGTAAGTGATATCAAGAAGGGTGAAAAAGATCCTAACTTAACCCGTTTTTGGGATAAATAGGTTTTTCAGTTTTTTTCAAGCTTTAGCTGCTTTGGGCTTAATTTTTTCTTTTTTTCTATCAAATCTAAAAACTTAAATCGAAGTTTATAAACTGTAACCTTTATTTAGTTTATATTTTTAATTTGATTTAACAAATCCAAATGCAATAAATTGGTTTTACTCTAAATTTTACACGAAAATGGCGGATGCCGGTGTTGATGGATGGATGAATGATTTTGGAGAATATACTCCCTATAATTCTCTATCAAGTAACGGAGAGTACGGACTAACAATGCATAATAAATACCCTCTTCTATGGGCAAAGGCCGCTAAAAATTTTTGTGAATCAAAATATGCCGGAAAAGATTATGTGATTTTTTCCCGAAGCGGATACATTGGTCAACAGTCCAATGTTCCCTTTCATTTTACAGGCGATAGAAATGCATCTTACGACAATCTATCCGGATTAGGAGGACAAATTGTAGGAATGAATACTTCAGGTATCTCAGCGCATCCCAATACCTCAATTGATATCGGTGCATATAATTGTGATAAAACCAAACCAAT
>JBIICS010000078.1:0-13346 GCA_044238735.1 Bacteroidia bacterium | reverse complement strand
TTGCGTAGTTAATTTAAATTCATCATTTTCACCATCGCCATTGGGGCTAAAAACATTGGGTATATAAATTTGAGGTTCTAAACTATCGGGGCAAAAATTCACAACAACATTATATTTAAAATTATCACTACAATTATTACTATTATTAGTTACTGTAACTGTATAATTAATTGTTTCGCTCTCTAAATACCAAGGCAATTGTAAATAAGGTTGTGCAATAGTATCAATACTTAAATATTGAGCAGGCTGCCATTTGTAATTGTATCCGCTTTGGGGCACATTTTCTAATATAACAGTATCACCACCACAAAGCGTAATGTTTTTATCAGTTAATGTAACATTAAAAGGCAATACTGTTAACGTTACGCTATCTAATCTGGTATGTGGTGCGTGTATTGTATCAGTAGTATACAAATAATAGGTAGTGGTTTGCTTTGGGCTAACCGTTACATTTAAATTATTACTTACAAATCCATCATCAGTATACCAACTATAATTACGCCAATATCTACCCTCTCTACTATTTAACTGAACTGAATTACCTTCACAAATTATTGTATCATTAATACTTGCCTTTTTATAAACTGTATCAACTTCAATTACATTAACATAATTAATTAAATAATATGAGTAAGGTTCGCTGCCTGACGTAGTTTTAATTTTCATTTGCTCATTCGGATAAAAATTTCCCACATACAAAAATTCTATATCTGATTCTGTTGGCGAAAAAATTGTATCAATCTTATGTATGCTTTCATAGAATTGATTACTGTCTACCTCAATTTGCGGAACTTCACCTAAAATATAATTACTTGTTGATATTGAATCGTTTGTAAATAATATCCCCATGCGGTTAATTGCAAATTTTGAAACGGCACAAAATGAAAACTCAAGCTCAATCCGATACTTAAAATCCGGATTTAGTTTCTTTTTAAGTTTTGTTCCTATAATTTCCCGATAGTTAGAGGGTATAGAGCCATTGTTAAAATATGATATTATTCCAACCTGATTTTCATTATAGAAATAATCAGGTGTCGTTGTAACGGCTCTAAACCAATGAGTAAGATATGGGAAATAACATGTTGGCACGACAACACCATCACAATAGCGTAAAGAGCCTCCGCAGGTTGGAAGTGGATTCGGCAAGGTATTATCAATAAAATCGGGATTCTTAACAAGATTTAATTGCCCAAAGGTATTTACAAATAAAATAATAAAAAGGGCAGCTAAGATTATTCTTAACTGCCCTAATATATATATTATCACAACTTGCATATTTTTGATATTTTTTAAACCTTCAAGGTCTAGCCGAGCTATTACGTTGTAAGACCTTGAAGGTTTTACCCCCGGTACTTGCTAAACTTAAGTATAGTAGTTGCGAAGGGCTTATGCGTTTATATGTATTTCTAACAAACATAATTTTAATATATCTAACAACCCACTAATAAATGATTAAACTAATAAAGATGAACATATCCACTATAATGGTATGTTTTTTTATCCATCCCTTCGGCGGTAATTATTACATAATAAATTCCGGTAGGGGCATTATCACCGGCAATGGTTTTGCCCTGCCATTTTCCTTCAATTCCATTTATAGTATTTATAGGTGTGCCCCAACGATTATAAATCGCTGCCTTTAAATTTTTAATATTTTGCGTAGTTAATTTAAATTCATCATTTTCTCCATCGCCATTGGGGCTAAAAACATTGGGTATATAAATTTGAGGTTCTAAACTATCGGGGCAAAAATTAATAACAATCTTAAAAGCTAAATCATTATTAAGTGTACAACTTTGATTTTGGCTGTTGGTTATGGTTACATTATATATTAACTCCTCGCCTTCTAAATACCAAGGTATCTGTATAAAAGGAAGTGCTAATGTATCGTTATTTAAATATATTGACGGACTCCATTGATAGCGATATCCTTTAGGAGCTACAATTCCGAAAGAGATGGTATCTCCACTGCATAAATTTCGTTCTTGTGTAGTGGCGTTAACACCTAATACATCGTAACTGATTACCGTTACAGTAACGCTATCTATTGCAGGTTGATTACAATGGCAAATTGCATCTAAACTATCTGTAGTGTACAAATAATAGGTAGTGGTTTGAAACGGCTTTACTGACAAATTTAATTTACTGCCTACATATTCATCCTTAGTATACCAACTGTATGTATGTCCGGATTGGTTTTGCAGATTACTTAGCGCAATAGTTTGTCCTCTGCAAATTGAAGTATCTTCGATTATAATGTTTTTGTTCTCATTTATTTCATAAACAAAAACCTCTTTTATGTAGTAATATGTTTCTCCATTACAGTAGTTACTTGTACTATCAGTACAAACTATTTTGGTTGAATCATCTGATAAAAAATTACCAATATACATATACTGATAATCATCTTCCGTGGCATAAAAAACCGAACTTATTTTATAAAAATGTGTAGGTACACCAAATTGAAAGTTATAATTTGAACTGTCTAATATTCTATCTTTATGGTTTGATACCTGAGGAGTTCGGTTTATTAAATAATTAGGATTTTGTTGTTTTATGGAGTCTTTTGTAAATAATAAACCAATACTTGATGTTGCCGTTCCTCTTTGAAAACCTGCCCGAGTAATTCTAAAAGTTGCATAATAACGTTTGTTTTTAATTAGTTTTTTAGTAAGCCGAGTACCGGCATATTCCCGAACATCTTTGGCTACATTTTGTTGCGTAAGGTATAAGCCTAAATAGGTACCTAAACAAGGGTTAGTATGACATATATTACGATAATAATCAGGGCTTAATCCGTTAGGATTAAACCACTTTACTAATGAGTTGAAGGTTACATAACCAGGAGGCGGAGGAGGATATATTTCTAGAAAGTAAGGATCAGGCACTAAATTTATCTGTGCATTTGCTTTTAATAAAAATAAAGCAAAAATGATATAAAGTTTTATAATCCTCATTTTTTTCCTTAACTAATAAAGCACGGTATGTTTTTACCGTGCTCCAAATTAAAAATTTTTTACTATTGTTTTATAAAGCTAAGGGTTTTGTTTATAGTTTCACCGGATACAGAAAGGAAATAAACACCACTTGGTATTTCACTTAAATCAATATTTAAGCTGTTTGTATTTTTAGCCTCCAATGAAGTAATAACTTGACCCAGGGTGTTTTTAACTTTTACACTTAGTTTTCCCTCATTATCCCCTAATTGTAAAGTTAAATTAGTTTTAGCGGGATTAGGAAATATCATTAATTTATTAGACTCAACAAGTGCCGATGCGCTTAAATTGTTATTGAAACTTACTCTTTGTTCTCCCGTTTGGTCTTTTTCGCATATGTTGTATATTTCTTGTTTAGAGAATCCTCCCATATACAACAAGGCCCTTGCTTCGTATACGGCTAACCCAAACTCGTAGGCACATCTTTTAGCAATACTTCTTAATTTCGTTAACTGTTCTTTACTTAATGATTCGTTATTTTTAAAATTTTCTGCCATTTTCCTAACATCCAGTAAAGCCGTTTCTATATTTAGGGGTGTATTTAGTGTTAAAGAGCCGATACTGTTATCAAGATCATTTAAAGAAATTTGATTAGCTCTGAAATTAGAAAAATTACTTGAAGTAGAATCGTTATATATATAAAAATCGTTTAGTATTTGATTTGTGCTTCCTTCATTATTTGCTATTTTATTATACAAACTATTTTTAGCAATCCAATTATAGGTTTCGGGAAATAATGTAGCAGAAACACCGTTTTCAACTAAATCTACATCCGAACTGTCTTCTGTATTTTCGTCGTCTAAAACAGAACGAGAACAAGAGTAAGGGCTAGAACCAGATGTGGGGTACATCAGTAAGATACTTGAACCAGGCGCAGTTCCAAAAAAATTGTTTACCATATTGGGTGGATTAAAGTAATAGGGATAAGCCGCTTGGTCATTTCTAATATAATAAGGGTATTCTCCAGCATCAGTATTAAAAGCATAGGTATGGTATGTAAAAGTGCCTTCCCAGGTATTGTCGGTTGGTTGACCTTCAAAACCCTGCTGCCCAATAACTGTCCAGTTTAACATTAAACCGGTTTGAGAATTTTTAAACTTATTATTTGATATGACCGATGCATTATTAGTACCACCCATAAACAGCCCACGGCCCACTTCGGTTGTTCTGTTACATTGTATTTTTGAGTATGGAGATGATTCTACTCTAATTCCATTTGTGATATACGTATTGCTTAAACCATCAATAGTATTGTCTTCTATAAATGCATTTTGGCTGTTAACAACAAAAATACCGCTATTATCGCTACCGCTCCAATCTTCAGTTATATCGAAAATATCATTATTATCGATATGGCAAGAATAATGGCTTTCTACCCAAATCCCTTTTTTTAATTTACTTATAGAATTAAACCCAATTGATAAAACCGCACGTGGTGTTTGACCATTGGAGCTAAACACCTTAATTCCACTACCTAGAGGTTTAGGGTTTGTTTGAGCAAGATTATTAATAACATTGGAAGAAATATTTATTTCAAGTGCAGGTGAACTGTTGGCTATGTTTATATTTTCTAAAGTGCTATTTAAAATATTATTATTAATATTTGCAATTGAGCCAGCCATTAGATTTTGTTCTCTGATTCCTAATGACAAATTATTAAAATTATTAAAAATTATATTGCTTTTAAAGTAAAAGCCAATATCTATGCCCACATTTGAGTTGTAAAAATTATTAGCTTTTAAATTCACTTCACCAATATTAAAAGTTTTAATAGGTGGGGTGGTATTATAGTTTAAACCGGAAATACAAGTAGAAGGAGAAGTAGACAATGAAGATTGGAATTTGTTTTTACGATTTCCTGATATATTCCTAAACAAACAATTATAAACATTAGCGCTACTATTTACATTTTCTATACCTATGTCTAGGTTATTAAATGTAACCGAGTCACCAGCCGATGCAAATGCGCCTATGTTTACTAAAAAATTGTCGTTTATTTCTATGCCGCTATAACTTCTTACTCCAAGGTACGGCTGAATTAAATCATTTGTCGGGTTATTATTTGCAGGATTAAATGTACCAATTCTTGCATTTTTAATATTAAATGTATGATTGCTTGCATAATTGTTTATCACAATGTTTCTATAATTTTTATTCAAAATGGCCGAACCATATATGTTTACACGTGCACCATTGTTACTTGTTATGGCTGCTTTTGCATCTTGGATAGTTGCTCCAATGCCATTGTTAGTCCCATATAAATCAACTGTTGCATTAACACCATCAGCAATAATACCTTCCCACATATATTCACACGCAGCCTGTAATTTAGAACCTGTTAATACTCTTATTTTCGAACCGTTTGTTACAGTAATTTTTACATCCGGATTAATATATACCTTTACGCCGTTTAAAAATGATAGTGTTGCTCCACCTGTTATTGTTACATTACCAATAATCCTAACTATTGTGTTTGTGCCGGAAAAGGTTGTTGAAGTATTAATAGTGTCATAAATTGAAGCACTACCATTGCCATAGTTACTACTGTAATTTTCTCCATCTATTTGATCGGGTAAGTTAAATAGCCAATATCGTGGTTCATTTGGGAAGGCTGTTTGCCCAATCCCTTTTGATAAATTTTGATTTAAGCCGGTAACTATATTATCATTAAAAATTAATGCTCCGGGTGTATCCAAATTTTGCAGTCTAGACAGGCCAATACCAACGTTACTGGAGTTTTTCTTTGTAAAATATAAGCACTTATCAAAGGCGAGTTCTAAAGCACTATATTGATAATTGGTTTGGTTGGGGATTTTAGAACTTGATATAGCGGTTAAATTTGGGCTTGCTTGGTTGCAATCAATATAATTAAAAATGTTAGCAGGTGTAACTCCCGCAGGGTAACAAATTGTAGTGTATAAATATTGGCCATTAGGAGAAAACTCTATCCCTTTTGGATATGCATAATTAGTGCTATTAAATGGTAATTGTATGTATTTTGAAGTATAACTATAATTAGTCATGTCAAAATCTAGTATACCCAGTTTAACATTAACCGGACTTGCTAAAACATCTGTAAATGACAGTGCAATTCTAAATTTGTCATTTGGTAATGGAGTGCATTCAAGCTCAGTTCGGATTTCATCTTCCCAATATTGTACATTTCCTGTTAAATAAATGTTAGAAATAAATGCAGATGTATGCGTAAAGCCAAATTCAGTTGTTTGAGTAGTTCCAAAATTACCATTTTCATATTTCCATACGTTTAATTCGCCGCCTGCTTTAGCAAAAAGAAATCTTCTGCCTTGTGTATCTTTTTTAGAAAGTGCCATTGTAAAATTACTGCTCTTTGTATAGTTTGGCAACACATAAAGCAATTCATCCTCATTTTGAAAGGGTTTCCAATCAAATCCATCATAAAATATTTTTGCATGAAGCAAAGCGCATCTTATAGGTAAATTAGCATCATTCATTCTTGCTACACTATAAATAATATCATAGGTAGGTTTACATTGGGTTTCATCTTTAAATATTATTACTTCGGATCCATAATTCATGTAATCTAGATTTGTATTATTTAAACCGAAGGGTGGTTTGAAATAAGCGTTAAGGCTTATGTCCGTTCCATTTGCATCGTAAAATTTATTATCTATAATATAGAAAAGAGGTTTGCCTGCATCATCATAGGCTCCATTAGATGAAAAGTTTGGAAGATTATTGGATAGCATATTGCTAACTAAAGGAGCTGTTGGATTGGTGCCAGGGATATTAAATTTGATAAATTTATTTGGAATTGCCCAAATCGGATTTTACGTGTTGGTGTTTTGCCCAAAAACATTGGTAAATACCAGTAACATTGCAAAGTAAAAGATAGCTTTAAGTGACTTCTTTTTGTTTGTTTTACCCGTCGAAGGGTAGGAGGGGTTGGTCTTTAAATTTTTTGTTTTCATGTGGAGAAAATTATTTAAGGCCCGAAACTATTTAATACACCTCAACTAAAAAAGTAATTTAATCTGGCATTTGTTTTATGTGTTTTTTAATGTTTTTTTAATTATAGCCCATTTTATAATTGTTACAGTCGATTTCTATGGACATTATTATTTCTATTTTAACCCAACAAAGTGTAAAAAAAATCAAAAATATGTTTTCATAATATTTTTTTATACAATCAAAATCAAAGGACTTGAGTATTTGAAAAATTAAAGGAATGTGTTTTTTTAATTTAATCTTTTTAAACAGGTATTTATTCCAAACCGTCTAATTTTTTAAAAAAAAGTGTCTAAAAAACAAAGCAAAAATAATCTACCTCCACACAGGCAAAGATTTACTAATTTTTGTGGCCCATACTCTTACCAACAGCATTTTTCAAGAGTTAAATCTGGGGCAGAATGAGTAAGGTTGGGCAATTTAAGGATTAAATTCAAACGCCCCAATATCAGGATTTGTACGAATGTTTCCGTCAAAATCGGTAGGCGAGAGGGTAGCTCCATCAATTAAACCTTTATCAATACAAGGTGATCCTGCATTTAATCGTACATCCGATAATTTGTTTTTTAATAGCGGATCGGAGTTAAAAATTACATTTGAAAAATGATTAGCATCACTATAGTTGTAGTAGCTTGTAGTGGATTTTATTAAACAATTTTTAAATACGTAATTGCTGTCGGCGCCAGCTTTAAAGTCGCTGCTAATTTCGTTTTCTTTATCTCCATAAATAATACAATTAGTAAAATTGGCATTAAATGGCAGGCTCTGAGCACCAGTAAAATTATTCATTAATAATACTGGATTTTTTCTGTTTTCGTAATTCCAATAATTATTAAAAGTGCAATGGGTAAATTTGTAATTGCCTCCATATATAAGAGCAAGCGAGTTGTTACCGGTATTAGTTACTATAGTGTTTTTCGCGTCAATATTATAAAAGCGCGATAAAATTCCCCAGCCTGTAATGTTTCTTATAAATACATTATTAAGCTTTAATTTATTTTTAGCAAAGCCATCGCTTAATACCTCTGCCTGTATTCCAATATAACTGTTTTTAATAATGGCATAGTTAAATTCACAACTGTCATTACCTTCATTTATCCATATTCTGTCCCATTGTCCGGGCACTTCTTTATAATAGTTTTCTAACCGTCCTCCTTCAAATGTAACCGGTTCTTCTTTGGTTCCGTTTACTTTTATTGAACCGTATTTATAAACCCATAGTCCGCTCGATTTTGTATAAAAATGGATTCTTGCTCCAGCATCAATAATTAATTTTTGTGCAGAGTCCACAACTAAATAATCAAATATTACAATGGGTTTGTCTTTGGTCCATGTTTTAATTGTACCCGGATTGGGATCCAGCAGGCTAAATGGAGGTAGACCTTTAATACGTGTATCTGCCCGGTAGTAAATGGCATCTTGCCCCCAAGCAACCAAATCTACATCCTGTATATTTCCATTTGTGTTAAATACAATGCTGTCCTGAACTACCAGTGGACTATTGATATTTGTAGGATTAATAGTTACCTGAACAAAAATCCATAAACTATCTTTCGGTCCAATTATTAAATCTTTAAAACTGCTACCAGATTGGCCATCTACGTTTAAACGATAAGGCGAATTGCTACCCCCGGCCAGTTTTAAACTGTTAATTTTGATAGATTCGTTGTATGGATTATATACTTGAAGTATTTGAGTAGCAGAACCCAGTTGGGTAAAAACGGTATCGAAGTAAACGGTATCGTTACTAAAATTTAACTTGGCGGATGTATCATTTATGAAGCGTTCTTTTTTGCAAGCATAAATATACAATGCGGTAAATAGGATAATTAGCGAATTTTTAAAATTCAATTTCATTTATTCGAAAGTGATTTTATAAATTTTTTTTCCGGAACCATAAGCATAATGGGTATTGTTTCCAACATAAACAGTTTTATATATATTTCTGTTCTCCGTTTCGTTTAATTTAATTGTTTTCCATTCTTTTTCATTTATGTTTTTATAGGCTAAATAACTTTTTCCGCATGCTAGCACCAGGGTATTGTTGGCACAATTAACATCCCATATAAAACCAATATCTGGTAATATTAAAGGTACTTTATTAAACTCAGCATATGCTTGTTTTCTTTGCTTAATATTAGGCCCCCCCACCATTAGGGTATGTTGCTCGCTAATAAAAAAATCATGAATAATGCCTTTAGATTTTATTTTTGTTTTTTTCCAGGTTTTTCCATAGTCAGAACTACTTATTAACATTGATTTATTTGGATGATACAGATTTACAAAAAGTTGATGGCTTGTTGGATTTGTATTAATTCTCCATGCCATATTAAAAACTGAATGATAAACTCTTTTCCAGTTTTTACCACCATCTTCAGATCTTATAATAAAGCCATTTGGTATAGCTTTTTCCGATCTTGCTATTTTAGAATTACCACCACAAATAATAATTTCTTTATCGTTAATTACCCATACAGAATATAAACTAGAAGTTTTATATTTAGTTAAAACCAAATTAGTCCATTTATTATTTAAGGCATCATAAAAGAAAATGGTTCCTTTATCGCCAGTTAAAATATAATGATGTTTATCAATTTGGGCAGCACTTAGGATATTTGAACCGTTTGAAGGATAATTAATGGAAGAAATTTGGTTATCCTTTAATTGAGTAATAACACCATGTTTACCCAAAAACCAAACATGTTGGTTGTTAAACACCAATGCTTCGTAATAGGATGAGTCGCAAACAGAATGGGCATTACTTATCTCTACAACATACGGCTTTTGTGCAAATGCTATAACGTATAGTAAATTTAAAAACAGATATAGAGTAATATTTTTCAAACAATACTTAAATATAATTAATTAGGTTCCATAAAAATTTTACCTAATACGTCATTACCATTTCTCTTACCTAAAACTACCCCTTCAAGGATGTTTCTTTGAAAATAAACTTTCGGTCTTAAAATAACCGGTTGTTTTTGCCCTCCAATAACTTCAGTCGGGTACACTTTTCCAATATTGTCCATAAATACTTTTACGGGTATCGCCTTTCTGAAGTTACCAACTGAATTTGGGTTTACAGGAACAAATCCAATATTACGCGGATTGTCGTTGTAAATAAAATAGATTCCGTTTTTAACTACAAAGGGAAAGTAGGAGGAAAAGAAACCGTTATCATTGATGGAAACCTGGTTTTTTGCTATTCTGCTGGTCCATTCAATTTCGCCATTTATATTAATGCGTATTGCAATTATATCATTGTAGTAATAGTAATCGTTACAATAAGTAATGCCGGTTCTAAAATCGGTATTACAAATTTGACTGTTATAATTTTGTTCTGCGAGAATGATTGTACCTCCATCCGTATTGGGGATAATAAAATTAATTGTAAATCCACTTAGTTCTTTTTTCTTCTTTAATTTGCGTTCACTTAAAAAGTGTTTTAAAAATTCAACAGGTAATTCTTTAATCCCTTTACCTATTATATTAAGATTGGTATTTGAAATATTTAAATAAAACACCCCAGTAAAATCATCTTGCGTGTTTTTTTTGTTAGAATAAAATCCGCTTACCATTAAACTATTATTGCCGGTAGATTTAATGCCTATATCGGTAATATTTTTTTCGGGTAATTCTATTTCAAATTCTTTAAATAAACCGCTTTCCAGGTCGCAAGCCATAATGGAGTAGGAATATAAATCGTATTCAAACATACTTCCTGATTTTGGTGAATGTTTGATAAGGGCATAAATTAAATTGGTTGAAACCATTTCCAGCTTAACAACTTCTGATGTTTTAATGGGAAGATTAAAAGTAAAGGAACATGTTTTTTTGATTTCAATTAAACTATCTATTTGTTTAATTTTTAAAGAAAGGTTATTATTTTTTTCAAGCACAAAAACCGAAAGTAAATAGGGATTATCTCTAATTTCTAGAATACTATGAGAGGCATACAAATCTTCATTAATCGAATCTACCGAAACTGTTTTAGCCTCTGGTAATAATTGTGGGTTTAATTTTTTTATAACTATTTCCCTGTTTTTATTTTGTGTTCTTAAACCGGTTACAAAAAAATAATTTTTGAGGTTTGTAATTTTATCTACTTTAATTTTAGGATCATTAAATAGTGTAGATAGTTCTGTACTTTTTTCTGTTTCTAAACTGGAGGTATTAATAAGATCTATTAACCATTTTTCTTTTGTAAAAAGGCGTTTTGATTTTTTTCTAATTAATACAACATCATTTTCGTTAAAACAAACATTTTTAATATAAGTATTAGAGGGTGTTTTAACTTCTTTTCCCCATTTAATTTGTGGTCCCGTTTGTGCAAATAGCGATACTGAATTTACAAGCAGGAAAGTTATTAAAACAGCGATTTGCATTTGTATTACGATTTGTATTTAATATTTTCAACGGCTTTGTTTTTATTTGCTAATTGTCCGCATGCTGCGTCAATATCTTTTCCGCGACTTCTTCTTACGTTTACAATTACTCTGTTTTTTTCTAGGTAATTTGTAAAAGCCATTAGTCTGCTTGGAGTGGTTTGTTCAAATTCTCCTCCCTCAATTGGGTTGTATTCTATAATATTTACCTTCGATTTTACTTTTTTGCTAAAATCAACAAGCTCCTGAGCATCAGTTAGCGTGTCATTAAAGTTTTTAAATACAATATATTCTAAAGTTACGCGGGTACCAGTTTTATCGTAAAAGTAATTTAATGCCTCTGCTAAACTCTCAAGCGTGTTTTGTTCATTAATGGGCATTATTTTATTTCTTTTTTCATCGTTTGCAGCATGTAAGGATAAGGCCAGGTTAAATTTAACACCATCATCGCCTAGTTTTTTTATCATTTTAGAAATTCCAGCAGTAGAGACCGTTATGCGTTGTGGCGACATGTTTAATCCATCAGGACTTGTAATTTTTTCTATACTGGTTAAAACATTCTTATAATTTAAAAGAGGTTCTCCCATACCCATATAAACAATATTGGATAATGGGATATTATAATTTTCTTCCGATTGTTTTTTAATAATTACCACCTGATCAAATATTTCATCTGCATCTAAATTTCTTAGTCGCTCCAATTTACCGGTGGCACAAAATTTACACGTTAAACTACAACCAACCTGCGACGAAATACAGGCAGTCATTCTGGAAGGTGTAGGGATTAAAACTCCTTCAATAACGTGGTGGTCAAATAATACAAAAGCGTTTTTAATGGTTCTGTCGCTACTTTTCTGAAAATCTTTTAAGCCAATTGCGTTTATAACAAAATTTTCTTTTAGCTTTTCTCTTAACTCTTTCGATATGTTGGTCATATCGTCAAAAGCAGAAACTCCTTTGGTCCATAACCATTCATAAACTTGTTTGGCTCTAAAGGGTTTTTCTCCAATATCAATAAAGGCATTGTTAAGCTCTTCCTTGTTTAGTTTTCTAATATCAATTTTTCTTTCGCTCATAAATAAAAAAACCCACCTAAAAGAGGTGGGTTTATATAAAATAAAAATAATTTATTTTGAAAAACCTACTGGGCTACCCACGCGTGTCATAGCACAACGGAAACCGATGTAGGAAGTAGATTGTTTCTGGTCTAGATATCTTCTGGAACCAGGATGCATCCAATACGCGCGGTCTTTCCAAGAAGCGCCTTTGTATACACGGGCATTATCATTAATCATTGTGGCAATACCCCAATCGTACATTGATTTATTTGCAGTACGATTTTGATATCCTTCTGCACCTTCACTGTAATAGATGGTAGATTCCCAATCGCCATCTAGATGATTGATGTTATCCGATTTTTTATAGTTTCTGCGTTCGGCTAGGTTATCTATTTCTAAACCAACATCACGGGTTTTAATTCTTCCTAACGAATCTTTTTCTACTATATTACCTTCTTCATCACGTTGCTGAGTTTTAAATACATTACCACGGAACGGACGAAAATCAGATTTGTCTTCAGCAGATAGCGGACGATAAACATCCATTACCCACTCCGAAACGTTACCAGCCATGTTATATAGACCATAATCGTTTGGCCAATACGAGAATACAGGAGCCGTTACGTCAGCGTTATCATTTAAATACCCTGCTACCCCCATGTTATCACCACGTCCACGTTTAAAGTTTGCCATCATTTGACCAATGTATTGAGGCTGATCGTTACGCACATAGTGACCAGTCCATGGGTATAAACGGCGTTGCACGATACGCTCTTGAACAGAGTTTCCAACTAAAGAGAAAGCTGCAAATTCCCACTCAGCTTCGGTTGGGAGACGATACTTTGGTAAAAGTATACCATCTTCCATACGTACTTTACGCTCACCGGTTCCTTTAGGATTGTAATCAGGTAAGTTAATTT
>JBIICS010000119.1:0-8803 GCA_044238735.1 Bacteroidia bacterium | reverse complement strand
ATTTTAATAACCCCTTCGTACTGATTAGCTAAATAAGCGTCTGTATTAAAGTTGTTTTCATTTACCCAAGAAGCAGGATCCAAGTCTAAAATACCTTCGCGGAATAAGATAAACTCATTAACCCTATCTGTGCGCCAGTTACAAAAATCGTTTGCCTGAAGCCAGTTAATACCTACAACAGGATAATCTTTATAGGCTGGATGGCGGAAATAATAATCTACATAAGGCTCGTTAAACGCCATTTTATCACGCCAAACTAATGTATCGGGTAATGCTTTTTTGTACACTTCAGGATAATCAGCTCCAAACACATTACGAGTCCAGTATAAATACTCGCGATAGTGATTGTTAGCAATTTCAGTTTCATCCATATAGAAAGACGAAACAGTTACGCGTCGAGGAATATTATTCCAATCATAAGTTACTTCCTGTTCGGCTCTACCCATTGTAAAGGTACCCCCTTCAATAAGAACTAAACCCGGACCGGTCTCTTGTTCAAAATAAGGAACATCTTCAAATCCACCCATTTTAGGGTCGTTATAGTTCCATCCGGTTACGGAAGATGTAGGTTTTTTACATGCAGGATTTACCAAAACACCTACAACCAATAAACCAAATCCAATTGTTGTTTTTATATTTTTCATAGTTATGAAAATGCCATTTAATAATATTAACTAAAAAGAAGGGCAACTTATTGTGCGGAACTTCTTCTTTTTGGGTTTACAAGGTAATTGTAAACTGGTGGATAATTCATGAGAACCTGCAGTTGCGTTAGCTAACTTAGAAACGGTTACATCATAAGAGTATCCAATTTTAAATAACTTTTGTTGGATTCCAACAGTAAGTATAAATGCATCCTGATTTCGGTACCAAATACCTCCCACGATAGGACCTTTATTTGCATATAAACCGATGTTTAATTGCTGGAAATTTTGCTGGCGTTGAAATAAAATATTGGGGGAAATGCTGGTTTCAGCGGTACGATCACCAACCGGAATAACTACACCTCCGTGGGCTGTAATTTTCATTGGCAACTTTGAAGTTCCAATAAATCCTTCGTTTGGTTGAGTTAAGTGATGAACAGAGGCCCCTACAAAATATTTCTTACTATAGGCTAAAATACCTGCAGAAAAATCAGGATAACCTTTTGTGATGTTTTGAGTTGCGTCTGTTTCCCCGGTAGGATAAATAAAACCATTGCGCTGGTCAATCATATCGCCGAAAGTTAGTTTAGAACCATCTAAGGTTTTTTGCATGTAAGTTGCCTGCAAACCCGTTCTGATGGTTAAATTACGGGATACATTTAACTGATAGGAATAAACACCGCTAATGGCTGTGCTATTGATTACATTGTTACCAGCTCGGTCGTTATATACCATAAGCCCTATACCTCCGCTTAAAGCGTCTATGTGCTGGTCGTAGGATGCAGCATAGGTAATGTAGGTGCGATAAAGATTAGGCCATTGATTACGGTAGTTTAAGACAAATCGCGGACATCTAACCGAACCTGCAAAAGCCGGGTTGAGGTAAAGTGGATTAGCATAAAACTGAGTAAAGATTGGATCTTGAGCCTTTGATTCTGAAGGGTTTATTAACCAGGTAACCAGTACCAAAAGGCTAACTAATTTGTATAATTTGCGCATATTACACTTTTTGTTAGGATACGAATATAATACTTTATTGATATTTTTACAAAATAATGTTCTTTTCAACTAAATTTTTATGTAAAAACAATAATCTATTTTAATTGTCGTTTTAAGAACGCATCCTTATTTTTGGATACATTATTTATGAAAAAAATCTATTTCTATTATCTATTAGGTGTTATACTTTCCTTTTTTTGCTCCGAAGTATCTATAGCTCAGCGTATTAATAATAAAAACAATCCTTCCTTTACCCAAAACAATCAAGAAATCCTAAACGTAAATTTAAAGTGGAGCGAAAATAAATCTATTTTTTACGGTGAAAATCTATCCTATTCCTATTTTTCTTTTAACGAAGCCGATTATGATTTTTTAAACAATGGGTTACCCCTGTTTTGGTGCACTCTGGATAAAACTGTTTCTTTTGAGCCTGAGCAAATCGAATTAATTAACCCGGTTTTTGAGATAGTTTCTGATGGGAATAAAAATAAAGGAGTAGAATTTATTGAGGAAACAATTAAGTTAGAATGGAACCTGGGATACGCAAGGAAGTTGCCTATCCTTAAAATTGGATTTGTTCCTCTTGTTAAAAAAAACGGTCAAATTTCTCGGCTTTTATCTGCTCAAATTAAGATTACATACAGTAAATCCAAGCGAATAAATGTTATTCAAAATCAACGTTTTTATAGCCAAAACTCAGTCTTATCGAGCGGAAACTGGTACAAAATTGGAGTAGTACAAACCGGTATTTATAAAATTGATTATGCTTTTCTAAAATCTTTAGGTATTGATGTTAAACTGCTAAATCCTTTAAGTATAAAATTATATGGTAAAGGCGGTGGAATGTTGCCTTTTAAAAACTCAGATTATCGTCCGAATGATTTGCCCGAGAATGCTATTTACATAGAAGGTGAAAATGATGGGAAGTTTGATAGCACGGATTATATTTTGTTCTATGGTCAGGGCCCTGATAAGTGGATCAGAGATAATGTTTCCTGCATCGGTTACTCCTTACAGAAAAATATTTACACCGATACAACTTTTTATTTTATAAATGTAAGTTCTGGATTAGGGAAGCGCATCTCCAATATGAACGAGCCTGCACCTCCATCAAACTATTCTGTTACTCAGTTTGATGATTTCAGGAGTTATGAAAAAGATCAGTTAAACTTAATTAAATCGGGCCGTGAGTTTTACGGTGAATTTTTTGAGTCCATAACGGATTATACATTTGAATTTAAATTCCCTAACTTAATTACCAATGTTCCAATAGGATTAAGGGCATCGGTGGCTGCGCGCTGTGTGGGTTGCTCGTCGTCATTTACTATTAGTGCCTCAGGATCCGATTTAAATAAGAACATTCCCGTTGCCTCTGCGCCATCTGTTTATTATGGAGATTATGTAATGCTTGGCAGCATATGTACCAATTTTAAAGCTCAGGTAAATTCTGTTCCACTTAAAATATCTTATAACAAAACCGGAGATTCTTTTGGTTACCTCAATTTTATTGAATTAAAAGCCCGACGAGGATTAATGATTGATGAAAACCAAATGTTTTTTAAAGATTTAAATGCAGTAGGTAATGGAAATATAGCTTCCTACACACTTGGAAACTTCTCCTCCAATTATCAGGTTTGGAATGTTACCAATCCGGTTAATGTCTCAAGGGTTGGAGGAACCGTAAATGGCACTAATTTGATTTTTAAATGTCAAAACGATTCTATCGTTGATTTTGTAAGTTTTCATACTAGTATTGGTCTTTTGAGGCCTTTCGTTTCAAAAAAAGTTACCAATCAAAATTTACATGCTTATCCACAGGCCGATTATATAATTGTTACACATCCTTTGTTTAAAAAGCAAGCAGAGGATTTAGCGGCTATCCACAAAACGGTAGATTCCTTATCTGTAAACATAGCAACAACAGAAGAAATTTACAACGAGTTTTCATCCGGCATGCCTGATGTTACCGCTATTAAAGACTTTATTAAGATGTTTTACGACCGTGCTACAAACGCCAGCGAACTTCCAAAATATCTTCTGCTTTTTGGCGACGGATCTTATGATAATAAAAATTTTACGCCCAGTAACACTAATTTTATTCCAACCTATCAGAGCGAAAACTCTACACAGCCTATTAATTCATATGTTTCTGAAGATTATTTTGGTTTGTTGGACGATAATGAAGGTGATTTAATTTCAGATGTTATAGATATAGGAATTGGTAGATTTCCTGTAAAAAATGTAAAGGATGCTAACGGGATTGTAAATAAAATCAGAATGTATTTGATGCCCACCAGTTACCTGGATATTAAAGAGTCTAATCAATCGTGTTTAGCTGATGGTAGTGCAAACAGAACCGGCTATGGCGACTGGCGAAACGTTATTTGTTTTGTTGCCGACGATCAGGATGGAGGAACACACATGGCGCAAGCAGATGCTCTTTCTAATTTAGTGGATACTGTTTACAAAGTGATTAACATCGATAAAATTTTTTCTGATGCATATAAACAGGAGGTTTCTGCGGGAGGGCAAAAATACCCGGATGTAAATGAAGCCATTAACAGACGGCTCGAGCGGGGTGCATTAATTGTAAATTATACCGGACATGGAGGTGAAACGGGTTGGTCAGGGGAGCGTATTTTAGATATGCCTATGATTCAAAACTGGTCGAATATTAATACACTACCGTTGTTTGTTACTGCCACTTGTGAGTTTAGTCGATTTGATGATCCGGCCAGAACTTCAGCAGGAGAGTTAGTTTTTCTTAATGAAAAGGGCGGAGGAATTGGCTTGTTAACTACTACGCGTTTGGTTTATTCTAATCCCAATTATCTACTTAATGTTAATTTTTACAAACATGTATTTGATACTCTTAATGGGCAAATGGCCCGTTTAGGTGATATTATTCGATTAACTAAAACAAGCAGTTCTGCATCTGTTAATAATAGAAACTTTACGTTATTAGGAGACCCTGCTATTCGTTTAGCTTGTCCTTCTAATCAGATTTTTACCTCATCCATAAACAACTCTTCTATCAGTTCGTTTACAGATACAGTTAAGGCTTTATCAAAAATAACCGTTAAAGGTTTTGTTGCTAACAACAGTGGTTCCAAATTAAATGGTTTTAATGGAGTTTTATATCCAACTGTTTATGATAAAAAAGCTACAATAACCAGTTTAGGTAATGATGGACCACCTGATGCCACTCCTCGCATGAATTTCTTCTTGCAAAAAAATGTGGTATACCGAGGTAAAGTTTCCGTAACAAATGGTGATTTTGAATTTTCTTTTATTGTTCCTAAAGATATATCATACAACATTGACTATGGTAAAATAAGCTATTATGCCGAAAATGGTAAAACGGATGCAAATGGATATGAAAACCGTTTTTTAATTGGAGGTTTTAATGATAAAGCCCCTGCAGATAATAGCGGACCGGAAATTAAACTATTTATGAATGACGAAAAATTCGTTTCTGGAGGATTAACCAATGAAGCACCTAATATTTTTGCAAAAATGTTTGATGAAAACGGCATAAATACCGTTGGTAATGGTATTGGGCATGATATTACTGCAATCTTGGATGAAAATACCGACAAAACTTTGGTATTAAATGATTTTTACCAGGCCGAAACCAATAGCTACCAAAAGGGATCGGTTCGTTATAAATTAAACGATTTAAGCGAAGGAAGACACACCCTTAAATTAAAAGCTTGGGATGTTTATAATAATTCTAATGAAACACTTATAGAGTTTATTGTTGCTAAATCGGAAAATTTAGCTTTAAATCATGTATTAAATTATCCTAATCCTTTTACCACCCGAACGCAGTTCTTTTTTGAACATAACAAGCCTTGCTCTTATTTAGCCATTAATATACAAGTATTTAGCGTTTCGGGAAGATTAGTTAAAACCATCGAGTCTAATATGTTTAATAATAGTTATCGCTCCGAAGGAATAGAATGGGACGGCAGGGATGATTTTGGTGATAAACTGGCCAGAGGTGTTTATGTATATAAATTAAATGTAAGGGCTAGCGATGGAAGTTTTGCAGAGAAGATTGAAAAATTGGTAGTTCTCCAATAAATAATGATTTTGTATATTTGAAATAACATGATAAAGCTTAAAAATTCACTTTTAACCATATCCTTATGTTTTGCAGTGGCAATTATATCCAATGCTCAAACATTAAAAGGTACAAATCAAATTTCCGGATATAGCGATAAAGATGTCATCAATACGATTACTACTGCTGTTCCCTTTCTAACGATCTCCCCCGATTCCAGGGCAGGAGGTATGGGCGATGCAGGGGTTGCCTCAACAGCGGATGCAAACTCCATGCATTGGAATGCATCAAAATATGCTTTCACAGAAAAAAATTTAGGTTTTGGTTTAAACTATACACCTTGGCTTCGTGCTTTGGTTCCCGATATTAATCTGGCCTACTTAAGCGGTTATAAAAAATTAGATAAATCTCAAACCATTGCGGCCTCAATGCGTTATTTTTCTTTGGGTACAATTCAGTTTACAGACGAACAAGGAAATAATACGGGGCAATTTAATCCAAATGAATTTGCATTTGATGTTGCGTATGCCCGTAAACTTTCAGAAAATTTTTCTGCAGGTTTAGCCATGCGTTATATATACTCTAACTTAACTGGCGGACTGGGTTTAAATACCGGAGCCAGAGCTGGAATGACAGGTGCCGCCGATTTATCCATGACATACCGAAAGCCTGTTAAATTGGGTGCAAAAAAGGCAAACTTTATTCTGGGTGCTAATATCTCCAACATAGGTGCAAAACTTACCTACTCCACTCCTCAAAACCGTGATTTTATTCCAACCAACCTCAAACTAGGTACAGGATTACAAATTAACCTCGACGACTATAACAAGCTAAACGTTATTTTAGATATTAATAAGTTATTAGTTCCTACTCCTCCTATAAAAGATTACAAAACTAACCCCGCAACAATTATCGCCGGAAGGGATAACAACGTGGGTGTAGTAAGCGGTATCTTGCAATCTTTTTATGATGCACCCGGTGGCGCTTCTGAAGAATTGCGTGAATTAATTTACTGCGGAGGTTTGGAATATTGGTACGATAACTTGTTTGCCTTTAGAGCGGGTATGTTTTTTGAAGATAGAACAAAAGGTAATCGTCAGTACGTTACTTTTGGAGCCGGTTTAAGATATAATGTTTTCGGTATAGATTTATCTTACCTTGCTCCTGTAAATGGTCAGCAAAGTCCGCTTCAAAATACCTTAAGGTTTACCTTGTCGTTCGACTTTGATGCATTTAAATCTCAAAACGGACCGGCTCCAGCCGATCAATAATTATGAATTTTAGGATTGGTTTTGGTGTAGATATTCACCAGTTAGTGGAAGGAAGAGATTTGTGGTTGGGTGGTATTAAACTCGAACACGCTAAAGGAGCATTGGGTCATAGTGATGCTGATGTATTGATACATGCTATTTGCGATGCTCTATTGGGAGCCGCTGCTCTTGGTGATATTGGTGTTCATTTTCCGGATACCAGCTCCGAATTTAAAAATATTGATAGTAAAATTTTGCTGAAACGTACCGTTAATTTAATTGCAGAAAAAGGTTATAAAATAGGCAACATAGATACCTCTTTGTTATTGGAACGTCCTAAAATAAAACCTCATCTGGCTAATATGATTTCTACCCTAGCAACTGTTATGAATATTAAGGAGGATCAGATCTCCATTAAGGCAACCACCAATGAAAAAATGGGTTATGTTGGACGCGAGGAGGGTGTTTGTGCTTATGCTACCGCTTTGATATTTAAACACTAGTATGCATTCACACAAATCCGAGCGTTGGATTATAATAATTTTGGCGCTAATTAATTTTGTAAATATTCTCGATTTTATGATTATGATGCCATTGGGGCCTCAGATTAAGAGAGTATTTATCCTGGGTCCAAGTCAATGGAGTACAGTTGTTGCTTCCTATACCTTTGCTGCTTTTATTTCCGGTATCCTATCCATTTTTGTTATTGATAAATTTGATCGTAAACGTTTGCTCTTAATTGTTTTAATTGGATTTATAGTGGGAACTTTTTTGTGTGGAATTGCCAACAGTTATAATACCATGATTTTAGCGAGGGCAGTGGCCGGATTCTTTGGTGGAGTGTTAAGTTCATTAGTTTTAGCAATTGTAGGTGATGTTATTCCTTTTGAAAGAAGAAGTTCTGCAATGGGTGCCGTTATGGCCGGTTTTAGCGCTGCAGCCGCATTAGGTGTCCCTTTTGGTTTATATTTTGGTACTAAGTTTGGTTGGCAATTACCTTTTTATGTTACAGCCATTTTTTCTGTTTTTATACTAATACTTGCTTATTATAAAATTCCCTTTATTAATAGTCATTTGTTATTGAATAAAAATTCTAAACCTTTGTTAGTAGTGAAAGAGATTTTGCTTAGCCGAAATAAGTTGACAGGATTTATATTTATGGCCTTGATAATTTTAGGACAGTTTTTGATAATACCTTTTTTGAGTCCGTATATGGTTGCTAATGTTGGTTTTAAGGAGGAGCAATTAACCTTAATATATTTAATTGGAGGTCTATTTACTGTTTTTTCGGGGCCTATTATAGGTAAATTGTCTGATCGATATAGTAATCAGAAAGTTTTTATGATTTTAATGCTGATTTCACTAATCCCAATCGTAGTTATTACTCACTTAGGAAATACATCTATTCCTGTTGTATTAATATTTACCAGTATGTTTTTTGTTTTTGCGGGAGGAAGAATGATACCGGCCATGTCGTTAGTTATGGCAACTGCGGAGCCTCGTTTACGTGGGGTTTTTATGAGTATACGCTCTGCAATCCAGCAAATAGCATCCGGATTGGCCGCAACTATATCGGGTAAAATAATTATTGAAGCCAGTAACAAACATTATTTGCACTACAATTGGGTAGGTTTTTTGGCAATAGCCTGTTCGCTTGGTAGTGGTTATTTATTGTATCGATTTAAAGCCGATAATTAAGATAAAGAATTTATTTTATAGGTAATGTGGCAAAAAATAGTTGGTGGATTTTCAAATTAAAAACACTAATATGGAGCCGTAAACCTGAAGAGGAAGCGAGCTCTGCTGGAGAGCAACTTGCCAGTAATAAGGTTTACCAACTTTAG
>JBIICS010000244.1:0-2777 GCA_044238735.1 Bacteroidia bacterium | reverse complement strand
TCTGAAAAAATATAGATGGTATCACCGGTGTGAATGTTGATTTCATTACCCACGTATTCGTTTAGGCTTTCTTCCTGAATACCTCCGATAGGTAACTTAGTAGGCTTATATTCTGTTAATAGGTTATTTCGGATAAGCCATAAGGGCCTGTTTGCCATCGAGAATTTAAGTAACATTTTTTCGTAATCAAAAACACATAAGGCTATTTCCATACCGTCGTGTGTTTTGTTCTCGTTTTGCCTTAAAAAGGTATTTATCCCTTCATTTAACGAATACAATATTTTATGGGGTTCAGTTTCCTTGTTGTCGTTTATTACCTGATCTAAAATCTTTAACCCAATCATACTCATAAAAGCTCCCGGAACGCCATGGCCGGTGCAGTCTGCAGCAGCAATATAAGTATGATTATTTACATTGTTTAAATAATAAAAGTCACCACTTACAATATCCTTGGGTTTGTATAAAACAAATATATTGGGGTACAAATTTTCAATTTGTTTTTGATTAGGTAATACTGCACCCTGTATTCTTTTGGCATAATTTATACTATCGGTTATTTCTTTTTTCTGACTTTCAATTTCATCTCTTTGCGAACGAATTTCTATAGTTCGTTCCGAAATGGTTTTTTCAAGTTGTATATTTTGATTCTTTAACCGTTTTATATTTAATTGTACGATGTTATATATTAAAAGAATGGCGAGTAAAACATAACTTATATAGGCAGGCCATGTTCTGAACCAGGGTGGAGAAACAATAAATTTAAAAGTAGCTTCTGGTGATACATTCCCATAAACATCACGTGCTTTAATATGAAATACATAGGTGCCTTCTTTTATATTGGTATATTCTCGGTCTTTTTCATTAGACCATTCAGAATAACCGGCATCAAAGCCTTCTAAATAACTAGAAAAAGCAATATGTTCTTTATCTTCGAATGCTGTAGCTGAATAAACAAATTTATATACATGATGATCGTATGATAGAGTAGGGGTGAATTCGTTAGGTTGACTTAAAATTTCGATAGTAGAATCTTCTGGATTAGAAAAAGAACCAAAAGAAAGAGTATCCTGATTACTAATTATGTTGCTAATTATAGGATAAAATTTATTTTTTGAAAAAGATTTGTCGATATAATATTCAAACAATCCATCATCTCCCAGAAGCCATAAAGCCTTGTCTTTAAAAATTATTTTATTAATTCTACCGTAGCTGAGTCTTGATAAAGCCTGGCTTTTAGATAGAAAAGTATTATTTTGCTTTTCTAAATAAAGCAATTGTTGAATTCCTGCTTCGTAATCGGATATTAAAGCAATTTGATTTTTATTGCTGGTTGAGATTCTATAAATATTATATGTATCGATACTATCAATGTTCCGATCAATGTTGTAGGAGTTGAAATTTATTTTTCCATTTATCAAACTTGTTTGGTAGGTACCACCTGCTCCTGCAGCAAAAAGTTTATCACCTAATTCAAAAAAAGTTACAGCATCAACTTTTAGACCTCTGTTATTTGTTTTAATTGAATAAATCTTCCAGTTTTTATCTAAAACCAATACGCCATTATCACGAGTAGAGATCCAGTATTCACCTTTTGTGTTTTGAATAATATCGGATACTAAACCTTCTATTTCAATTGATTTAAAAGGTTCGGAATTTATGTTTTTATAAAAATGAATAAAGCCACTTCCGCCTTGTATAATATTGCCTTGTTTGTCGGTTGTTAGAACATTAGTGTATTCATCGTTTATTTGTGTAAAGGTGGAGTTAGAATATACGTAAAATCCGGAGGTTGCTCCAACAAAAACACTGTTGTCTTTTTTTAATAAACTCCAAATTTCAATCGGGCTATTCTGTAATTTCTCAAATTTTTGATTTTCAAATTTAAATAAACCCAATCCGGTTGCAACTAGTATCTCATTATCATTAAAAATAATGTCCTCGCAAACTCCTTCTAATCCATCTTTCTCTCCCCATTGCGAAATAGGTAAGTTACTTTCAATAAAGCTCACGCCCGATTCAGAAGTAAGCCAATTATTGCCGTTTTTATCTTCAAAAATCTGAAAAATTTTATTGTCTTTTAAACCATTACTTTTGTTTAGTTTATTAACGATATTAAAGCTCTCATCCAGAAAGTATAATCCATTTAAGAGCGTACTTAGTATATACCCGCCTTGTTTACTTTTAATGCCATGATAAACCTGGTTTTTTATTAATTCGTTAGATGTAGTGTTTTGAATTGGGTTAATACTGATGGCTACTTTACCGTTTATAGAAAATAGTTTTGCAAACAATAGTCCTTTGGTTCTGCTGGCAATTAAATAATTATTTTTAACCGGGGTTGGAATAAAGGCATCTATTTTAATATCAGAAAAAATTTCTCCACCCAAAACCTGAACCTTTTTATCTGCATCCAGAACATATAAGCCTTTGCCGTTTTCGCGAACAAACACTTTATTTTTTATTTTAAACGATTTATGAAAACCGGTTTTAGAAGGAAAAGAGCGAATTTTTTTTCCTTTTTTAAATACAAAAATATATTCAGGCGATTGAAAATAAGTGTAGTCATTTTCTGTGCATAATGTCGTCCAAACATCACTAAAATTTAGTTCTTCCGGATTAAGTTGGTTATTTAATGAGGTGAATTTTGTTTTTCCTTTCGAATTGAAATAGAGGTAACCAATTTCTCCATTACCGCCAACATAAATTCTACCCGATTTGTCTGAATCAAGAGAACGGGCATCGGCAATATTTGTTAAAATTATTTCGTGCCAGGTGCT
>JBIICS010000203.1:0-3942 GCA_044238735.1 Bacteroidia bacterium | reverse complement strand
ATATTTGTCCAAGTAGGTCCTGAGCAACATTCCAGTTTTGAGAGGAAACACCGAGTTCTTTTTTATTAAAGTTTTTAATAAAAAAATTTTGCTTAGGTGCTGAATGTTCTTGGGCAAATACATTAAAAAAGAAAAGGCAAAATCCTACATCAAGAAAAAACTTGTAATAGGATTTTGCCATTTATACTTAATATTTAATTATTCTTTTGGTAAGCGTTGCGTTATCAGATACAATAAGTATAAAATAAACTCCGGAATCGAATTTAGTAAAATTTACGTTAATTCTGTTTTCTTTTATTTCATCTGGATTTATATTTAAAACTATCTGTCCTAATTGATTCGTAATCTTTACCTGGGCATTTGCAATTTCGTTCGTTACATCAATAGTAAAGAAACCACTATTAGGATTTGGATAAATTTCAATATTGTGTGCTGTTTTACCTTTAACTAATGAAGGATTACCCAAACGGTTAGATCCTACGTTGGATTTTACTCTCTTCTGGGTTCTAAAGATAGAGTTAGAATGGCTAATTCTGTTTAAATCGCTATTACATTCGTTAGGTGCTTCAAACGAAACAATATAATATACATCACCTGCAGGAGCAGTAATATCTGTATAAGTATTGGATTGAGGATCTATTGTAGCTGCCTTTGTGTCAATTAAAGTGTAATTTATTGAATCCAAACTTCTCCAAATAGAGTAACTAGGAATAGGTAAACCTTGATAGTTGTACCATTCTAAATTCCAGTTATTACCGGTGCCCTGGCTAATTAACAAATGAATGGTTTTATGGAAATCACTTAAATCCGACTCATTGCCGCATGAATCAATCGCTGAAATCTTATAACGATAGCTTTGAACGCGGGTATTAGAATTAGGATCTAAATATTCGCTGAGTTGATTTACAGGAACATTGGCTATTAAGTTAAATTGATTTTGAACAACACCCTCGCGGTAAACATTATACGATTGAATGTTGCTGCCCGGTGTTTTTTCCCACATTAATAAATTCTTTTCCGATGCCGAATCTACTGTAATTAAACAAATTCCAGGCATAACGATTAAGGTATCAATTCCAAAATTTTCTGTTACAGAACAAGCACGGTTATCGCTTATGGTTAAGCTGTATACTCCCGGAACTAAATTATTAATCGAATTGCCCGAAGTTCCGGTACTCCAGGAATATGTATAGGGAGCATATCCACCGGAGGCATTAGTTATAGCCGAGCCTTGTGCTTTTCCGCAAACAGAGGCAGTAGTGCTGATGTTTGCCAAAATGCTTGCGGGCTGAGTTTGTATTGAAATCGATTTTGATTTTTGACAAAAGTTCGAGTCTCTTATGGTGAGCGTATAATTACCACCTGGTAAATTGTTAAAGTTATAAGATGAACCATTTTGACTGTTTTGTCCCGTTAAAGCAACAGTAAATGGTTGCGTTCCTCCACTAACTAACCCGCTTATCGATCCGTTATTGTTTCCACAATAGGCACTTAATCGGGTGAAATTAGTTGAAAGAGAATCAGGAGCATCCAAAGTTATAAGCTTATTAACGATACATCCCACTTTATCTTCAACCTGAATTCGGAATGTTGCCTCACTTAGATTATTAAATAAGGTTTTAGTAGATTTTGGAGAATTGTAAACCGAAGAGGTTACCATAGAAAAGTAACTTGGTGTTCCGCCTGAGGGAACAATACTGATTAAACCATCGCTGGTACCATAACACTTTGGATTTTTCTTAGTAACAGAAAAATCAAGAGTTCCCGCATTGTTTAAGTAAAACACAGTGTCACTGGTGCAAAAAGAGTTTAAGTCGGTTAAAACCAAAGTATGTTTTCCGGCATTTACACCTGTTGCGGTATTTCCAGCCAATAAATTTCCATCTAAACTTAATTCGAAAGCTCCAGAACCTCCAGTTACATTAAAAGTAAGTTCGCCGTTAAATTGCTTACAATCGGGGTTTCGGTTTACGTTAATATCAGTAAAGATAGAAGGGTAGGCTTCAATTCTAATGTTTTTATTTGATCTGCAACCCGATGCATCAGCAACTTGAATTATGTAGTTTCCTTCTGCTAAATTAGATTGATTGGGCGCATTTGAGCCATTAGACCAAGTGTAAGTGTAAGGTTGCGTGCCTCCGGAAACCGTTAGTTCAATATTAGCATCTGATCCGCCTTTACAAACTTTTAATAAAGAAAACGACGAGTCAACAGATATAGTTGGTCCATTTCGATCTAATAAGGATATTGTGCTGGAAGTCTGGCAGCCTGTACCATCTGTTGCTGTTACAGTATAAAGGCCAGACGGGATACCGCTAATGGTATTGCTTGCAGGGCCGTTAACCCACTGATAACTATAATTACCATTTCCGTTTGAAGCATTTACAGTAAGAAGACCATCACTGGCTTGACAATCTGGTTTAACCATATTAATGGTTGAAATAGTTATTTGTGGGGCTTCAGGCAGTGGAATTGTTAAAACTTTAATACAGCCTACACTATCAGTTACGGTTACACCATAATTTCCTGCGCTAATACCGTTTAAGGTGTTGGATTTATTATTGTTGAAATTTACCCAATCAAAATTATAGGGTGGAAAACCATCCTGAATGTTTAATGTAATTGAACCATTAGATCCATTATAACAACTTGGTGTTGTAAAGTTAACATTAGCGGTTAAAGAGCCACCCTCAATTACAATTACATCTGTTGATGAAGAACTTGTGTAACCACAACCATTGGTACCGGTAATCGTTACATGATAAAAACCGGGGTTTGAGTATGAATGTCTGAGGCTTGGCGAAGAAGTAGTACTTACAGTCCCGTCACCAAAGTTTATTGTATAAGTTTTAGCCCCAAATAAAATATATTCAACAGGTGTACAAGTGGTATAGCCTTCTGGTTTTTTGCTGGGTATTGCAAATATATCAACCGAATTTTCAGAAGTTGTATTTCCAATTTTAACCAGTAAAGAATCGGAATTAGAATTGCCACAAGCATTGGAAACAGTGAGACTTACCATGTAATCACCCGGGTTGTCGTAAATATGGGTAATGGTATGAAATTTAAAACCACCTACAGTTACAAAACTATTCGAAGAACCGGTTGTACCGTCACCAAAATCAAATAAATTAGAGCTAAACTCTCCTATGTAGAGCATTGTTATAGCATCACCGGGGCAACCCGCAGATATTCCGTTATAGTTGGGTAATAAGATTGGATTACCACTATCAAAACTAATAAATTCAGGTTGACCATTAGAGCTAACTCTAACTATAGAATTTGCTGTTGAAGAATCGCCACAACTATTATAAGCAGTAACTTTTATAGTGTAAACTCCAGTGTCTGCATAAACATGATAGGAGCTTCCGGTATAAGTAAAACCAGTTTGATTGTCGCCAAAGTCCCAAGAATAGGTTATACCCGCTGAGGCATCACCGTCATTATCTCCTCTTATAAAAACATTATCGCCCGGGCAAACAGAACCTGTTATAGGTGCAATCTCAATTTGATCCATTTTTGCATTATTCGAAACTACAAAATCGGTAGATCTTGTAGCTGATTTGTTACAACCATTATAGATGGTAACAAAGGCTCTATATTTACCAGGAATTGGAAACGACTTGTTGATTTCAGAAGTCTGGGTAGTAAGGGTATCACCGTTACTGAATTTCCAAAAATATTTTTTATAACCGCTGCTAGCCCTGAAAGATATAAGTGTGTTTGGACATGACACTTCTTGACTAACTCCCAGCCAGATGCTGTTTGGATTTATTTGGTCATTTAAACCAACTTTTACTAATGCTGTTAGGGTTGTATCTGGGCCACAACTGTTATTGATTTTAACACTTAAAGGGTAATTCCCTACATTAAGGTATGAATGTTCTGTATAGTTGTTAGAAGTATTGATGGAATTTCCATCTCCAAAACTCCACGAAAAAG
>JBIICS010000148.1:0-6760 GCA_044238735.1 Bacteroidia bacterium | reverse complement strand
TGAAGGGCAGAAAATTCGATATTAAAACTATTTTCTTTAAAAGATAAATTAATTTGATCGGCCTCACTAATAATCGTTTTTATGGGCGATTTTTTTCCGGGCATCACTTCCTTGTTAAAAAGCCATAAACCTGTTAGTACAATGTTGGGAGGAATTGTATTCTTTTTAAATCGAGATGGATAAAAGAGATTAAATCCCTTTATACCTCCAAATAAAATACTACCCGAATTACCTTTTGCATAGGCTCCGGTATTAAATTCATTACTTTGCAAACCATCTTGCTCGAAATAATTCTGAAAATTATTGGTTTTAGGATTAAACTGAGACAACCCTTTGTTTGTACTCATCCAAATATTACCGGTTTTATCAGGTACAATACCGTAAACTACATTATTACATAATCCATCACTTTCGGTATAGTGAATAAAAGTTTTTTGTTTTGTATTAAAACGATTTAATCCGCCACCATAAGTACCAATCCAAATATCACCCGAAACATCTTCATACATGGTAAGCACGGTATTGTTATTAATGGTTTTATCATTGCCCGTTATATTATAAAAAGATTCAAATTCTATATCTCTAATTGAGCCCTCATCGTCAATTTGTAGGTTTGCTTTAACCAATCCCCCTCCACTGGTTCCAAAATATAAGTCACCTTTTTTATCCTGCAAGGCGCACCTTACAATGTTATAGGGTAGCGATTTTTTATTTTCAGGATTATTAGCATACAAACTAAACTTCATATTATTTGCATCTAATACAACAAGGCCCTCACGGGTAGATCCCCAAATATTTCCTTTTCTATCTATAAATACCTGATATGTTTTTTTATTATTTATCTTTTTATAAGATTCGTCTTTTGACTTTAGAACATGAAATTTACCACTGCCCTTATCAAAATAAAGTATCCCGTAATCGGTTCCACAAAGAAGGTAATTGTTCCATTTTAAAATAGAATAGACCGTAACCTGAGAAGATGAACCGGGATTAGTATAATAATGAAATAGAGTTCCTTCCTTTCTATCTATTCGGTCGATACCATAATCGGTTCCTACCCAAAAAACGTTATTTTCATCCTCGTATAACGACCATATATTTGAACTTGCCAAAGAAGCCGGATTATTTTCGATATGACGAAAAGTGGTGAAGTTCTGTTTAATACGATCAAATTTGTTTACACCATTATTAGTTCCTACCCAAATAACCCCAGCATTATCTTCGTACAAGTAAATGATTCGGTTGTCCACTAAACTATGCGGATTGCTGGGCTGATTGAAATAATGAGATATTCTTCCGGTAGATGTATTCAGCTTATTTAAACCCGAGCTTACAGTTCCAATCCATAAATTACCCTCTCTATCCACTAGTAAACTTTGTATATTATTGTCGGCCAAACCATCTGCAGATCGGATGGTTCTGACAACTGACATATCATTAGTTCTGATGACTACCACCCCCTCCTCTGTGGCTACGTATGCCTTCCTTTTGTTATTATCTAAAACTATTTTATTTACGTTTTTAGAATTAATGAAATGAGAATTATCCTGCAATTCGTTAAAATATTTAACCACTTCGGTAGATCGGTTTAATGTACACATTCCTCCATTAGCGGTACCGATAAGTAATAAATCATTAAACTGAACAATGGATTTTACAACATCATTATTAAGCCTTCCATTTTTTGATAATGTTGTATAATGCTTTAGTGAGTAATTCTTTTGTGAATAATTACTATCAGAAAAAGACAAACAATATAATCCACCGCCATCGGTGCCAACCCATAAATTATTTTTTTCATCCAGAAGTAAACTATAAACAATATTGCTTCTTTTGGTATCCTTATTTTTTTCGTTGAAATTTATTGGATAAAATTTATTTTGTTTACGATCATATAAATTAAGACCATTTTCGGTTCCAATCCATAAGCTACCATCACCGTTCTCTAAAATGGCATGAATAAAATTATCGCATAAAGACAGAGTATCATCAGGATCGTTGTGAAATACCCTGAATTTATGGCCATCATAAAGATTTAAACCATCCTGGGTTCCTATCCAAATAAATCCTTTACTATCCTGAACAATGGCATTAGGAGTGCTTTGAGACAAGCCATCCTCTATAGAAATTAAATCGAACCGAATATTACTTAGCTGAGCAAAAGAACTACTCAGAGATAAAAAAACGAAGACCAGTAATAAAAACACTCTCATAACTCTATTTAATAAAATTGGCAAACCAATATCCACTTTTTTTAATTATCCGTTGTTGAGTTTTAAAATCAACATAAACCAATCCCATGCGAGGCTTATAACCTTCGGCCCATTCAAAGTTATCCATAAAAGTCCAAACAAAGTAACCTTTTACAGGTATACCCTCATTTTTAGCCTTTAAAACATTTTCAAGATACGCATTTAAATAATTAATTCGATGCTGATCGTCAACCTCTCCATTTATCAATAAATCATTTCCGGGTGTTCCATTTTCGGTTACATAAATTTCGTTAAACCCATATTGATTAAATTGCCTTAGCATTTCATACATACCAAAAGGAAAAATTTCGGTGTTCATATTTGTAGTAGGAACATTTCGCTTTTTAGGTGGTATTTGATATGCGTGCACCATTGGAAAAACTTTTAAAGAACGGGCTACCACTCTAAAATAATTTTGAATTCCAATAAAATCGAAATTAAATTTAAGCATTTCCTCGTCTCCAGGCAGGATATAGGGTTTTAATCGTTTTAAAGCAGGCAAATCATCAACCGGATATCCCATGCCGGCAGCTGGCTCTATAAATAATCTGTTAAAAAGAGCGTCCAATCGTTTTGCTGCTTGAATGTGTTTAATTGAAGAATTTTTAGCATGAATAGGCGAACATGAAAAAGTAGTCCCAATTTTAGCGTCAGAAATAAACTTTTTTAACGTCCTGCCCCCTTCGGCTTGTGCCAAGGCAGCATGATGTATAGCAGGATAAAAATTTTTAAACCCTCTTTTACCCGGAGCATGAATTCCCCACATATAACCCACACCGGTAAATGCAAGAGGCTCATTAAGTACCATCCAATGTTTTACCCTATCACCAAAATTACGAGCCAATACTTCACAATAATCTCCGAACCATTTAACGATTTCCCGATTGGTCCACCCCCCTTTATCCTCTAATGCTTGTGGTAAATCCCAATGATAACATGTTATCCAGGGTTCAATATTATTGTTTATGCACTCATTAATAACACGATTATAAAAATTAATACCCTCTTTATTTACATGCCCTGTTCCAACCGGAAGAATTCTGGACCAGGAAACTGAAAACCGAAAGACCTTTAAATTTAGTTTTTTAGCAATCTGAATATCTTCTTTATAACGGTGATAAAAATCGCAACTAACTTGGGCATTGGTATTATCTTTTATAGTTCCCTTTTTTAAAGAGAAGGAATCCCATATAGAAATACCTTTTCCGTCCTCTAACCAGCCGCCTTCGTTTTGGAATGCAGCGGTTGCAACACCCCATTTAAAATCAGAACCAAAATCTTTACCCGAAAAATTAGTAAATGCAAATAAATCGGAACTTAAAAAACCAGTTCCTAAAACCCCCAAGGAAGTTAAACGTATGAATTCTGATCTATTCAATTTTATATTTCTAACACTCTATTTTTTAATTAAATGTTATTTAAATTTTAATGTGAATTTTGAAAATAAAAAGTAATCTAAAAATTACGGTAAAAGCCTGTATTTATTGTATTTTAATTAACAATGTAATAATTACAAATTATAAAAATAAAATAATACACTATCCATCTCCATTTTATTTTTGTTTATTGTTAAAGTTAAAGGATTATGAGTAAAGATAAAAGATATACAAACAATTTAATTAACGAAAGTAGCCCCTATTTACTTCAACACGCTCACAATCCTGTTAATTGGGAATCGTGGAATAAAAACACATTACAAAGAGCTATTGATGAGGATAAAATGATTCTCATCAGTATAGGTTATTCCAGCTGCCATTGGTGCCACGTAATGGAAAAAGAAAGTTTTGAAAACGAAACATTGGCTCAACTAATGAACGATTTTTTTATTTGTATTAAAATTGATCGGGAAGAGAGACCTGATATAGATTTGCTCTACATGCAAGCTATTCAATTAATGGGTCAGAATGGTGGTTGGCCCCTAAATTGCTTTTGTCTCCCCGATACCAGACCTATTTATGGTGGAACTTATTTTAGACCCGAACAATGGCGAAATGTATTAATTAGTTTAATTGACCTCAAGAACAAGGAAAGGGATCGATTAATTGAGTATGCTGATAAACTTGAAAAAGGAATTAAGCAATTAAGCGAATTACCAGTTTTAAATGAAAATAAACAATGGAACAAAGAGGAATATAGCTCTGCAGTAATCGAATGGGTAAAAACTTGTGATTTTAAAGATGGTGGACCCAGTTATGCACCCAAGTTCCCGATGCCGGTAAATTATGCTTTCTTATTAAATTATGGTTGCTCAACTAAAGATTATTCGATCCTTAATTTTGTTAAACTAACTCTCGATAAAATGTGCAGAGGGGGAATTTATGATCAAATTGGAGGAGGGTTTTCGAGGTATAGCGTTGATGGATATTGGAAAATACCCCATTTTGAAAAAATGTTATACGATAATGCTCAACTTATTGAATTATACAGCAAAGGGTACCGTCTTTTTAAAAGTGAAGAATACAAAAATACAGTTTATCAAACCATAGAATTTTTAGAAAGTGACCTAAAATCTGAAAACGGTCTATTTTATTCGGCATTGGATGCTGATTCGGAGGGAGTAGAAGGGAAATACTATACTTGGACTTTAGATGAATTAAAGGAAATAACAAAATCTGACTTTAACTTTCTTCAATTGCTTTACAATAAAGACCATATTGGTTTTTGGGAGAATGACTTATATGTATTAATGCGCAAACAAAATTTAAATGAAATAGCAGCAGAACTAAATCTGGATATCAACCAACTAAATATAAAGGTATCGGAGATTAATCAAAAACTATTATTTCACCGAAATAAACGCATAAAACCTGGCCTAGATCACAAGTGTTTATTAAGCTGGAATGCCCTGCTGGTTATTGGATTAACTGAAGCATTTATTTCATTTAAAGACGAAAATTTATTAAAAAAAGCAGAAAACTTAATTGAATCGATTTCAATTCATTTCTTTATAGGAAATGAGTTTTTTAGGGTAAACACAAACAACACAATCAGTACAAAAGCCTTTTGCGAAGACTATAGCATACTAACCAATGCTTATATAAATTTGTATCTGGCTACATCCGATACAAAATATATTAAAAAAGCAATAGACCTGCAGAGGCTGACGGATCAATTGTTTTTAAATACCGAAAGTGGATTTTATAATTTTAATCCTATAAAACAAATAGAATTAATAGCGAATAAGGCAGATACCAATGACAATGTAATTCCATCAAGCAATGCCTTTTGCGCATTAAATAATTTTTTTCTGTATAAAATTACTGGTGACAATTTATACTATAATCGTTACCTAAAAATAATAAAACATGTATTTCCCTATTTTATAGAACAACCGGCTGGATATGCCCTTTTTGGAAAAATTATTGGATTTGAATTATTGGGTTTTAAAGAAATTGTAATAGCTGGTCCGCAATCATCGGAATATTTTCACCAACTCCATGAAAACTACCATGCTAATTGCTTAATTACACATACTAACAATTCAACTGAATATCTTTTTAAATCGCGCCTGTCAATTAACGAAACTTTAATTTACGTTTGTGAAAATAATACCTGTAAACAACCTACTAAAAATATCAAAGAGGCACTTGAAATTATTTAAAATTATTTTTTGTTTGTTGATACTTTTTTTGAACCTGAATTTTACTAAAGGTCAGGTTATAGATTTAGGCTGGAATGATTATTCAATAGGAAATCCCAATTTTAAACCAGAATACATTAAGAATAACAATATCAAAGAAATAAAGATTACCTATCAGTTCAAGCCCCTAAATGAAAGAATTTTTGATAAAGGTATTTGCCAAAAAACTATTTACAACAAAGAGGGTTATCCTGAAAAAACGATTACAACTATTAAATCTCCAAATCAAAAAACAGAGTCGCTGTTTACCTGGTATATATATGCTAAACCTAATATAATAAGGGTAAAAAGAACATTAGACAAAAATGGCTATTACAGCGAATACTTTGAACACGATCCAGCTGGATATCTAACCAAACATAGTAAAGTTAAAGAGCAAAACCTTAATGAAAACCCTTTATTTTTCAAGCCCGGATATCAGGAAGTAAAATGGGCAGAAAGTTATAAATATGAATTTTTTGGAAGAGAAAGTTACAAACGAACCTGTATTAACGACATTAACCAACCCTACAAACAACAAGTATTTTCTTTAAATAGCACGGGATTTAAAAAGGCTGTTTATACCACTTTTATTATTACTACTACTGGAAGTGATGAAGAAATTAAATATAACGAATTGGGTCAAATTTTAGAAAAAAAATATTTTGCTAATACTGGAAATTACTTCTCTGAAAGCTACCAGTATGAATACAAGAATAATCAACTTGACAAAGAATATTATTTTCTGAATAGCAAACAAAATTATGAACGTTTTTACTTTTATAACGAAAAAGGCTTACTCGAAAGTGATCTAAAAAAACTTCCGGATGCTAATATGGATATTGCTAAATATGAGTACAGCTTTTATTAGTTTATAATGTTTGGAATG
>JBIICS010000147.1:0-6845 GCA_044238735.1 Bacteroidia bacterium | reverse complement strand
AAGATAAAGTGTCGGTACCTGGAATTTCAATTGATAATTTATCCCAAGTAACACCACCGTCAGTTGAACGAGAATAAGCGATAGGACCTTTAGCTCCTAAACGATTAATTAAATGGTGAACATTATTACCATCTGCAACCATACGTGGCCATACAGAAGTAGTAATAGAAGCATCAAGTTTAGATGCAGTAGTCCAGTTTCCTGTTCCTTTAGCACTTCTTGAAACTAATTGCGCACCACTACCTCCTTGGTGAGCGGTAACTAATTCAGAACCGTTAGACGGCCACACTAGGTTGGGCCAACCCGTGCGAACGTTTTCAATACGAACTGTTGGAGCAGCTCCCCATGCGCTACCATCGAAATAATTGTAACCAGTACCACGCTCAGACCAACCACTTGTTTGCACAGATGTAGTCCAAACAGCACCAATAGTACCATCGTTGCCTTTAACAATAGCATTTCTAACTGAAGAGTTAGTTTGAAGATGATAACCAGTTGTACCAAGAATTGCTTCAGTTGGAACAGAACGGTGTGCTGAATAAACCGGAGAAATATGTTCTGTAGGTAACATTACATCAACAGCATCAGTTCTGGGTTTGATTTTAGCAGTACGAACTACGTTGTCGTATTTCGAAGGTAATTTTTTTGTTGTTTTACCGGCATTTTGCGCATAGGCTACTACACTAGCACCCGCTAAAACACTTAAAAGTAAGGTTTTTTTCATGTTTTTTGTTGTTTTGGTTAAACTTATAGTTTATTGCGCTAATTTAATAAAAAATCTGGTTTTAAAACAGTGTAAATTCTATTTTTAAATTAAATTTTTAACATAAAATTGACAAACGATTTATTTTCGTATACAATCGTTTAAAATGAAGGTTTTTTTAAAAAAAAATCGAAAATCCGATGTATTTACAAAATAATGTTTAATTTTGCATTCTTAAATAAAAGATTAGAAAAAATGTATTTAACATCAGAAGTAAAGAAAGAGATATTTAAAAAGAACGGTGGTTCAGAAAAAAATACCGGTTCTTCCGAATCACAAATTGCCTTATTCACTCACCGTATTAATCATTTAACGGGGCATTTAAAAAGCAACAAAAAAGATTTTGGTACTCAGCGCGCACTCTTAAACTTAGTGGGTAAGCGTCGTTCTTTATTGGATTACGTTAAGAAAAACGATATCAATCGATACAGAAAAATCCTGAAAGATCTGGATATAAGAAGATAATAAATAAATTCAAGTAGGTGGGGGCAGTCGAAAGATTGCCCTTTCTATTATTAATAAATTCCAAATTATAATGTTACAAGCAATTACAAAAAAATTCACACTAAGTGATGGTAGGGAAATTACCCTAGAAACCGGTAAGTTAGCTAGACAAGCTGATGGCGCTGTAGTGGTAAGCATGGGTAAAACAAAAATATTAGCTACAGTAGTTTCTAAAAAAGAAGCCGGCGAAAATGTTGATTTTATGCCATTGACAGTTGATTATCAAGAAAAATACGCTGCGGCAGGTAGATTTCCTGGAGGCTTTTTACGTAGAGAAGGTAAATTATCTGATTACGAAGTGTTAATTTCCCGTTTAGTTGACCGCGCTTTACGTCCTTTATTCCCAGATGATTATCATGCTGATACTCAGGTTTTAGTTTCATTAATTTCCCACGATCCTGAAATTATTCCAGATTCATTGGCCGGTTTGGCCGCTTCAACTGCTTTAACTATTTCGGATATCCCATTTAATGGACCAATTTCTGAGGTAAGAGTAGCTAAGGTGGACGGTGTTTTGGTAGTAAATCCTACTCCTTCTCAGTTGCAAAAAGCTTCTTTTGAAATTATGGTTGCAGCCTCCGAAAAGGATATCAACATGGTGGAAGGCGAATTACACGAAAGTTCTGAAGAAGATGTGGTAGAAGCACTCAAATTTGCTCACGAACAAATTAAATTACAATGTAAGGCCCAAAACGAATTAAGAGCTTTATGTGGTAAGCCTAAAAGAGAGTATAGTCATGAAAAACACGATCAGGAATTAAAAGATAAAATTTACAAGCACAGCTACCAGCCAATTTATGATATGGCCAAGGCTGGAAACGATAATAAATCTGCTCGTAAAGAAATTTTAAAAGGAATTTTAGAGGCATTTAAAGCGACTTTAACAGAAGAAGAGGTAAAAGAGAAAGCATTCTTAATTGGATCTTATTTTCACTCGGTTGAGAAAAAAGCGGTACGCGATGCTGTATTAAACGAAAGAAAACGTTTAGATGGCCGTAAACTGGAACAAATTCGTCCAATTTATTGTGAAGTTGATTATCTTCCAATGGCTCATGGTTCTTCATTATTTACACGTGGTGAGACCCAATCTTTAACTTCCGTTACTTTGGGTTCTAAAGATGATGAGCAAATAATAGACGGTGCAGTAATAAATGGGTATTCTAAATTTTTGTTGCACTATAATTTTCCTCCTTTCTCTACAGGTGAAGTTAAACCAATGCGTGGTACAGGTAGAAGAGAAGTAGGGCATGGAAATTTAGCCTTAAGAGGCCTTAAAAATATGATTTCGGAGGAAAATCCTTATACCATTCGTGTAGTATCTGATGTGTTGGAATCGAATGGTTCTTCATCAATGGCTACTGTTTGTGCAGGTTCTATGGCTTTAATGGACGCGGGTGTAAAAATGAAAAAACCGGTTGCAGGAATTGCAATGGGATTAATATCAGATTCTGAAACCAAAAAATATGCAGTTTTAAGTGATATTTTAGGTGACGAAGATCACTTAGGAGATATGGACTTTAAAGTAGTGGGCACTCAAGAGGGAATTACTGCTTTGCAAATGGATATTAAAGTAGATGGATTGTCTTATGACGTGGTGGTTGAAGCTCTAGCTCAAGCCAAGGCTGGTAGATTACACATTTTAGGTGAAATGAGTAAGGCCATAACTTCACCTCGAGAAGATTATAAAGCGCATGCGCCTAGAATAGTGGTAATGGAAATTCCAAAAGAGTTTATTGGCGCTGTAATTGGTCCGGGTGGAAAAGTAATTCAGGAAATTCAAAAAACAACTGGCGCCGTAATTTCAATTTCTGAAACCGAAACATGTGGCTTAGTTGAAATATCTTCCCCTAATAAAGAATCGATAGATGGTGCAGTTGGTAGAGTTAAAGGAATAATTGCAGTTCCTGAAATAGGAGAGGTTTATACCGGCAAAGTAAAAAACATAACTGCTTTTGGTGCATTTGTTGAATTTTTACCGGGTAAAGATGGTTTATTGCATATTTCTGAAATTGATTGGAAACGTTTAGAAAAGGTTGAAGATGCCTTAAAACAAGGAGATATTATAGATGTTAAGCTCATTGAGATTGATGCCAAAACCGGAAAAGTAAAACTTTCCAGAAAAGCGTTATTACCAAAGCCTGAAAAAAACGAAAAAGTTGAAAATCAGGCCCCTCAGGCTTAATTTTGATTAAAGTTAATTAACAAAGGGTTTCTCATAATTAGAAACCCTTTGTTGTTTTTAGTAAAGCGCAGAGGAGTAAATTAGTTAAAATGATAGTTGCTTCTCGCTCTGCTATAATTAAAGTTGAAAGATTTTTAATGCTTTTAATTTTAGTGGTTATTTATAACACTCAAATGAAAGCTCAAATAACAATCTTCAATTCTACGTCTGCTTTGGATATTGCCCAAACCTTAATGGGCAATTCTGTAAAAATAGACAGCGCTAAGATTTTGTGCGATCAAAATGCTTTTGCGAAATTTTCCTCCAATAATGTTTTAAATTTACCTTTCTCTGAGGGGGTGTTACTAACTACCGGCAACGCTTCAGCGGTAGACCGTTCTGCAGTTAATAATTTAATGCCTGGCTTAATTGATTTTAACTTAAATACCCCAGGAAATTCATTCTTAAATTCTCTTTCTAATCAATCAACGGAGGATGCCTGCGAAGTGGAGGTTTATTTAAAACCAATAGGAAATCAACTTCATGTAGATTATATTTTTGGCTCCGAAGAATATCCCGAGCAGGTTAATAAATTTTATTATGATGCATTTGCGTTTATTGTTAATGGCCCCAGACCCACCGGTGGCTGGTATAACGATACCAATATTGCTAAGGTAGGTAATGGACAGGTTGTTACAGTAGCCACTATAAATAACGGGCCTAATAATGCCGGACCATGTAGTAATTGTAATTTTTATAACAATAATTCCACGAATCCAAAATTGGGATACGACGGATTAACAACGCCTTTAAGTTCCTCAATTTCGGTAAAAGCATGTGAAAATTATAAAGTAAATATTGTTATTGCTGATGTTAGGGATGGTAAATACGATTCTGGAGTTTTTTTAAATAAGGGAGCAATTAATAGTACAGGAGCTACAACGATTAATGCATCACAAACAAAAATATGCAAGGGGCAAAACGTTAGTTTAACCGCAAGTTCGGCAATTACTCAAAATTTTTCATGGAAGACCGGAGCTACAGGAAGCCAGATAAATGTTGAACCTTTAACAAGCACTTATTACACTTGTTACTATGAATATTGTGGTGTATCCGGATTTGAGACAATTAGTATTGAGGTAGACACCATAAATAAAGCGCCCTCTTATGATTTAAATTCTGATAAATTATGTAAAAATGATTCAATGATTAAACCTCTTCATATTTATGGTTCCGGCGTGTTTGAATCACCAAATCCAAATTTAGTTTTTAATCAAAACGGAGAAATTAATGTCTATCTATCTAATCTGGGAGCTTATCAATTAAATTATATTTCAAGCGATGCGCTTTGTCCGGGTGTCTTCAGTAAATCAATTGAAATAGTACCCGCACCATCCTTAAGTGTAAGTGGTGGACTTAATTACTGCTCTAACGAACCAATAAAACCATTGGAGTTAATGGCAAGTGGTAAAGCCCCATATAATTTTATTTTTTATAAAGATTCAATTTTAACGGATACAAATTCTGTAATATCTAACCTGTCTCTTTATTTGGGAAATGGAATATACAATCAGTTTAAATTGAAAGATGCTAATGGTTGTATCATAAGTGAGAATTCAGAAATTACGCAGATTAAGATGGAATCTCCCGTAAATGAATTTTTGGTTTTTCAAAACGACAGTTGTTCATCATCCGGAATTAAAGTGCAAAATTTATCATCAATAGACAGGGCAACTATACAACAATACAAATGGGAATTAAATGGAAATACAGTGAGCATGGAGTCGGAATTTCAATTTCCAATTTATCCTTCCGGAAACTATATTTTATCTCTTTATGCTTTGGCAGATAATGGTTGCAGCGATAGGATTCAAAAAAATATTTTTATAAAACCAAACCCACAGGCAAATTTTATTTTCAATTCCCCATGTTTTGGCGATAGTGTTTTAATTAAAAGTACAAGCGTTTTTAATTCTACAATGGGTAAAATAAACTGGACCTTAAACAATTCAACCACTCATGTGCAAACTTCAATAATTAATCCTACTTACCTGGCTTACGATACCTCTATGCGGGTTGTATTAAACGTTATAAATGATTTTGGATGTAGAGACAGTTTGGTTAAAAATATTAAAACAATACCCTTGCCTAAGTCTCATTTTTCATTCCAGAATGTATGTGTTGGAGACACACTAATATTTAAGAATCTATCGAGCACCCTAACAAGTGGTACTTTATTTTATAGCTGGGATATTTTTAACGACGGTGTTGTTGATTATCTATCTAAGGATTTTGAATATTATAGCGAACAGCCTCAGAAATTTTGGATAAAATTATTTACCCGCGATGAATTTGGATGTAAAAGTAACATAATGCAAATGGCCGAGATTTATCCTAAACCCGAGGTTAAGTTTGCAATTACCGATAGTAGTGGTTGCGTGCCTTTTAGATTTGGTACCCTCAATAACTCCAGCATAGCCAGTGGATCTTCACTATCCAAGTACAAATGGACTCTTAGTAATGGTGCTTCGTTTGTTGGGTTTCAGCCGGAATTCAAAATAAATGAGCCCGGAAAATATACAGTTCAATTAGAGGTAACCAGTTCGCGGAATTGTTCTCGTATTTTAACTTCCGACTCAGTAATTAGGGGTTATGCCAAAACCAAGCCCGAATTTATTGTTTATCCCGAAGAGCTGAGTACAATTAATAATATTGCCAATATTGAATTTAGAAATACACAGGATGAAACGTGGATAGATTTTAATAACCAAATAATGACTTCGCAAGAAGGTATTTTAAATTTAAACGTTTTGGATAGCGGTTGGCACCGAATTATTGGTTTTCAGAAAAATGAGCACGGATGTATAGATACTTCAGAAAAATGGGTCTATGTAAAAAGCGATTACGGACTTTATATTCCTAATTCGTTTACTCCCAATTATGATGGTTTAAATGAACGTTTTTGTGTTGTGAGCAATGGAATTATCCAGCAGGATTATTTATTTAGAATATTTAATCGTTTTAATGAAGAAATTTTTGCAAGCACTACTCTAAACGAATGCTGGGATGGCCGTTTAAAGAATGGTGATATGGTTCCGGTAGGAGTTTATATTTATGAAGTTACATGTAGAACCGAAAATAGGGTGGAAAAGTTTTATAAGGGAACATTTAGCGTTATTCGATAACTTATTTTTCTTTGTATATTCTTCTTTAAATTTTGCGGAATATCAATTATATTGGCACCATGAATAGAAAATTAAATTTCAGCCTTTTAATGGCTTTTATCCCATTCTTATTAAAAGCTCAGTTAGTTTCAACTCCAAATAATAACGCCCTACAGTTAGCCAATCAATTGGGTGGCCAGGGCTTAAACGTTTTATCTGCAACGTTGGATTGTCCAACTGATGCTGCTGGTAC
>JBIICS010000174.1:0-5108 GCA_044238735.1 Bacteroidia bacterium | reverse complement strand
AAAACCTCCATTTTTAATACATCTTATTTAATAAAAAATCATGAAATCCTTAATTATTTCCGGAATCTTATCTCTAGGCATACATAATTTTACTTATGCACAAAACGAAGTGGATGCCATACGATATTCTCAACCCTTTATAAATGGGACCGCCCGCTTTAACAGCATGGCTGGAGCTTTTACGGCGCTAGGTGGTGATATAACGTCTATAAATTTAAATCCTGCAGGGTTAGCTGTATATAGGAGAAGTGAAATGGTTGCCAGTATAAATATGTTTAATCAAACCACTAATACCACATACTTTAACAATTCCATTAGTAACGGTCAAATTAATTTAAATATTCCCAACTTCGGATTTTTAATTCACAATAAAATTGATAATTCTGATTATGGATGGGTTAGCAATTATTTTGCGTTTAGTTATAATAGAACTCATTATTTTCATAATAAAATTAATGTTCAAGGAGCCAATACGCAAAATTCGTTCTTAACCTTTCTTGCCGATAGAAATAGTGCCGGAAAAGGAACTTCTTACAATAACCTGGATCCTTTTATTGCCGGCCCTATGTTTAACGTTTATTTGTTAGATACTATTCCGGGAAGCATTAGCAAGTACCGAACCCCTTTTTACAATGGTGGAGTTTTGCAATCACAAAATATAGATTTAAGCGGGCAGATGAACGAGGTTTCATTTAGTTTTGGTGGCAATTTTAAAGAGAAATTACTGTTAGGCGGAGCTTTTTCTATTAACTCCGTTAAATTCTCCAAGAAATCTAATTTTAGTGAACAAGATACACAAGATACCATTGATTTTTTAAAAAGTTATCAGTTGGTTGAGAGGTTAAGTACAAGAGGTTATGGTCTAAATTTAAAACTGGGTTTTATATACAGACCCTTGGATTGGTTTAGAATTGGTGCCTCGGTTATAGCCCCCACTATTTATGGATTAACAGACAACTACAGCACCTACATAAAAGCAACCTGGGATAGCACCGGAGATATTGATCTTGAAACAAAAGGCTCTGATTTTGATTATCAAATTACCACTCCTCTAAGAGCTAATGCCGGTATGGCTTTTATTATTGGAAAAAAAGGGCTTTTGAGTGCTGACTATGAATTTATAGACTACAGGAAAGCTCGATTAAATAGTGGTAACTATAATTTTAGCAATGAAAACACCAATATCGTAAATAAATATACGGCGGCTCAAAACATCAGAATTGGAGGTGAAATTAGACTTGATCCGTTTGTACTTAGAGGAGGATATGGAATTTATGCATCTCCATACAATGCTAATTTTAATACAAATGCTGTTAGGGTTTTTTATACCGGGGGCATTGGCTACAGAGAAGAAAATTTCTTTATGGACTTGAGCCTACTTTTAATGAATCAAAAAGAGTTTTATTATTTGTATTCCTCTAAATATGTTCCTGAAGCCATAAACAAATATAACATTGCCAGCATTACTTTTACAGCAGGATTTAAATTTTAGTTGTGAAATTTAAGCTATAAGTTTAAATTTGCAACCAATTAAAATTAATTTAAATGGCAACTACATCTGACGTAAACGTAGGAACAGTATTAAGACATAATAATGAACTATGTGTTGTAACTGAGTGGCAGCATCGCACACCAGGTAATTTAAGAGCTTTTTATCAAGCTAAAATGCGTAACTTAAAAAATGGAAAAAATATGGAAAACCGTTATCGTTCCGGCGAATCGGTTGAAATTGTTAGAGTTGAATACAAAGAACTACAATATATTTTTGAGGAGGGTGATAATATAGTTTGTATGGATAATGAAACCTACGAGCAAGTATATGTGCCTAAAGTATTGTTTGGTGATGGTAACGACTTTTTAATGGAGGGCATGACTGTTAAAGTTGCGTTTGAAAGCGAAACACCCATTATAGCCGAACCACCTACTTTTGTTGAGTTGCAAGTAACTTATACCGAACCAGGTGTTAAAGGCGATACAGCAACAAACACATTAAAACCTGCAACAGTTGAAACCGGAGCCACCATTATGGTTCCTTTGTTTGTTAATATTGATGACAAAATTAGAATCGATACACGTACCCGTGCCTATAACGATAGAGTAAAATAACAATAATTTATCAGGCAGTTGATGGGTTCAACTGCCTTATTATATTTTTAAATTATGAACAAGAAAACTTTTAAAAACATTCTCCTTTCAACTCTGATATCTATGGTTTTGTTTTCTTGTGCCAAAAGAAAAATAAATCGTTGCAACGATTGCCCTAGCTTTCATAAAAATCAACAAAACAGAGGGCCTTTTAATTAATACCTTAAACAGGGTATTCTCTCTATCATCACTTAAATACTCTTAATGTAAGTGTATATTTGGCTTAATAATTTATTCAAACTAAATAAACACCATGAAAACTGCTGCAAATCTGCTAAAAATTGGTCAGGGTGGTATCATAGACTCTGTTAACGGCGGAGAAATTGCTCTTAAATTATTGGAAATGAATTGTACACCAGGCGAACCCATATTACTTGAGCGAATTGCCCCTTTAGGTGATCCTATGGTATTTAAAATCTCAGGATATTTATTAAGTTTAAGAAAACAAGAGGCACAACACATTGTTGTAGATTTATAGTGATTAATCCGAAAATAGATTCTTACTCTAAAACAATTCAAAACAAAAAGATTGCCCTGATTGGAAATCCAAATTGCGGCAAATCCACCCTTTTTAATGCATTAACCGGATTAAAACAGAAAACCGGGAATTTTTCGGGTGTTACCGTTGATAAACATCAAGGAACGTTTGTTCATCAAACCATTCAATACACACTAATTGATTTACCCGGAACCTATAGCTTAAACCCTAAATCTCTGGATGAAAAAATAGCTTTCGACGTATTAACCAATCCATTAAATGAAGATCATCCTGATTTAGTTTTATTTGTTGCGGATGCATTAAACCTTAAAAGAAGTCTTTATTTACTAAGTCAGATCATCGATTTAAAGATTCCGGTTATTGTTGCTTTAAATATGATTGACCTTTTAGATGATAAAACAAACATTAATTTTATTAAGCTAAGCAACCTTTTAGGGGTATTTGTAACCGGCATTTCAAGTATTGATAAAAAAGGAATTGATGTTTTAAAAGATAATTTGGCTAACGCAAGATCGGGTAAAAGCCTATTACATCTAAATGATTTAAATACCAATCAATACGGCATAAATAATTATCTGGATTGGGTAAAATTTCAAAACAAGAACAGTGTTGAAAAATTTGAAACTAAAGAAGAATTAAATAATTACCGAAATATACAAACTAAGGAAATTTTAATTCGTTACGATAAAATAAACACATTAATAAGTGAATGCTTAATTAATAATCCTCAAGCCGCATTAAATTTCACCAGTAAAGCCGATAATGTCCTTACACATCCAATTTGGGGCTACGTCATTTTTTCGCTTATTATGTTATTGGTGTTTCAATCCGTTTTTAGTTTGTCAACTTACCCTATGGATGCAATTGAATGGATCTTTGCCGAGCTGGGCAAACTTATTTTAGTTAAGTTGGGTACTGGATTTTGGACTGATTTGTTAGTTAATGGATTAATTGCAGGCTTAAGCGGGATTTTAGTTTTTGTACCGCAAATTGCATTGCTTTTTCTTTTTATATCTATTTTAGAAGATACAGGTTACATGGCTCGTGTTAGTCTTTTAAGCGATAGAATTTTAAGGATTTTTGGCCTAAACGGAAAATCGGTTATTAGCTTAATAAGTGGAATGGCTTGTGCGGTTCCGGCTATAATGGGCACCCGAACAATAAAAAATCAAAAAGAGCGACTTATCACTATATTGGTAACACCACTCATGAGTTGTTCGGCCCGGCTACCTGTTTTTGCGCTTTTAATTTCCATTGCCATTCCAGCCCAATATTTTATGGGAATTATCAGCTATCAGGCTTTAACCCTTTTAATTCTCTATTTATTGGGCTTTATTATGGCCTTATTAGTAGCGTTTATATTAAGCAAAATAATTAAAACGGAGGAAAGCAGCAGTTTTATGATGGAACTTCCGATATACAGAAAACCACGTTTAAACACCATTGGATTGTTAATATTAGAAAAGCTTAAAGTATTTATTAAGGAAGCCGGTAAAGTAATTTTGATAATATCTTTGGTTCTCTGGTTTTTATCTTCCTTTGCTCCCGGCAATCGCTTTGAAGAAATAGATAAGAAATATCAATCAGCTAGCCTTGCCGATTTAACAGATAAGGAAACACTAAAAGCATCCGAAAAACTTGAAGCCTCTTATGCTGGTATTATAGGAAAATCTATTGAACCTTTAATTAAACCTCTAGGTTACGATTGGAAAATAGGTATTGCCCTCATTACCTCATTGGCTGCTCGTGAAGTTTTTGTTGGAACTATGGCTACCATTTATTCAGTTGGCGATACCGAAAATACGGATACATTAAGGGAAAAAATAATGAAAGAAAGAAATCCCGAATCAGGTAAACCGGTATTTAATGGTGCTACAGGAATTTCATTAATACTTTTTTATTTGTTTGCCATGCAATGCATGAGCACCATGGCTGTTGTATACAAGGAAACGCAAAGCATCAAATGGCCTGTAATTCAATTTTTATTTTTAAGTGGCCTTGCCTATTTTTCAGCCTTGCTTGCCTTTAACTTATTTTAATAGTGGTATTAGGTTTGAAGGTTGGAAGGTTGGAAGGTTTGAAGGTTGGAAGGTTTGAAGGTTGGAAGGTTTGAAGGTTGGAAGGTTTGAAGGTTGGAAGGTTGGAAGGTTTGAAGGTTGGGACTCTCAAAAGATTAGTGAAACATTCTAATTGAGGACTAAACTCAAAACTATTATTACCTTTGCGCAAATTTTAAAAAATGATTTCGGCCAATAACATTACTCTTCAATACGGAAAAAGAATTTTATTTGATAACGTTAGCATTAAATTTAATCCTGGCAATTGCTATGGTTTAATTGGTGCAAATGGTGCCGGCAAATCGACCTTTATTAAAATATTATCCGGTGAAATTGAACCACAGAAAGGAATTATTGTAACGAATCCGGGTGAACGTATTTCAATTTTAAAACAGAACCAAAGTGAA
>JBIICS010000146.1:0-6869 GCA_044238735.1 Bacteroidia bacterium | reverse complement strand
ACAGGACGAACCATTCGATCTGCTTTTGACGCATTATTGGCGTTTGGTAGGCCCAAAAAAATTGAATTATTGGTTTTAGTTAATCGACATTTAATGAGAGAAATGCCCATCCAGGCAGATTACGTGGGGATTACAATAGATACTTTATTAAGTCAGAAGGTTAAAGTTCATTGGAAAGAAATAGAAAATGAAAACGAAGATATTGTGGCCCTTTACAATTAATTTTAGCATATGTCTCAACAACTAAGTGTAAATCATCTTCTTGGCATTAAAGATCTTACGTCTGAAGATATTAGTTTAATATTAAATACTGCCGAACAATTTAAAGAGGTTATAAATCGACCTATTAAAAAAGTCCCCAGCTTAAGAGATTTAACAATTTGTAATTTATTTTTTGAAAATTCCACCCGAACACGCCTCTCTTTTGAGTTAGCCCAAAAAAGATTAAGTGCTGATGTAATCAATTTTGCGGCCTCTTCCAGTTCTGTTAGTAAAGGGGAAACACTAATAGACACGGTTAACAATATACTGGCCATGAAAGTAGACATGGTTGTAATGCGCCACCCTAATGCTGGTGCAGGCTTGTTTTTATCAAAAAATGTAAAAGCCAGTATTGTAAACGCAGGCGATGGCGCTCACGAACATCCTACACAGGCACTTTTAGATGCTTTTTCCATTAGAGAAAAGTTAGGTGATTTAGCCGGTAAAAGAATTGTAATAGTTGGAGATATTCTTCATTCTAGGGTGGCCTTATCTAATATTTTTTGCCTCCAAAAATTAGGGGCCGAAGTAATGGTTTGCGGACCTACTACCCTTATTCCTCGATTTATGGAAAGCCTAGGTGTTAAAGTAGAAACCAATTTGCGAAAAGCTCTGGAGTGGTGTGATGTAGCCAACATGCTCAGAATTCAGCTAGAGCGACAGGATATTAAATTTTTCCCGAGTTTACGGGAATACTCGATGCTATTTGGATTGGATAAAAACATACTGGACTCGTTAAGTAAAAAAATATTGATAATGCACCCGGGTCCCATAAACAGAGGGGTGGAAATAACCTCTGACGTTGCCGATAGCGACCAATCCATCATCTTAAACCAGGTTGAAAACGGTGTAGCCATAAGAATGGCTGTAATGTATTTATTAGGTTCAAAACTAAATAATTTGAAATAATTTGATTATATTTGGTTATAACCTATTAAAATGAATTACAAAACACTTAAATCTGATAAACACGCCACGTTAGAAGTTACCAATGAGAAATTAGACAGTTCTATTTCGGCCGAAATTAAATCAGCTTTGGTTGATTTAAATAATCAAGGGTTTAAAAATTTGGTAATGGATTTATCTGCAGTTAAATATTGTGATTCATCCGGATTGAGTTCTATTTTAGTTGCCAATCGTTTATGCAAAAACGCTCAAGGCTTATTTGTTGTAGCCGGTCTTAACGAAATGGTAAGTAAATTAATCACTTTGTCACAATTAGATAGTATTTTAAAGATTGTTTCTAATAAGGAAGAAGCCAGTAAAATCATACTTTCATAAATCTAAAAATCAAAATTGAATGAAGAAAATCTACTTGTTTTTATTTATTGTAACATTAACTAAATCGGCCTTTTCGCAATGTACGGCCAATGTTACTTGTCTTGCTCCCACCGTAACCTATGGATTCTGCCCGGATACAGTGCAAAATTTACCTACAGCATATGTTAACACACCATATAGTACTTCCATAAGTTTTAAAGTTCCAGCTAATGGAGCAGATTGGAACTTTCCATTACTTTCGGTACAAAAAGTAGAAATATACAAAGAGGGTACAACTGGCACTTATGCCGATGGTTTTATTAATATGCCTCCCGGTATAGGCTATCAGTGCAGTGGAACAAATGGTAAATGCGAGTGGAATGGAGGCTCTTCCGGTTGTGTACTTATATCCGGAACTCCAACCACCGAAGGACTTTACAGAATGCGAGTAGTAGTTAAAGCTTATGCGGCCGGTGGTTTCTTATCTATTTTAGATACTGCATACGGATATAAAATAAACGTATTACCGGAATCTGCCGGTTTTGCTAAATTGAGCAGCAATAAAACAGATTTAGCTCAGAATATTCCTAATCCTTTTATTTCCGAAACAATTATATCCTATAACGTTGTAAAGCCTGGCAACGTCAGTTTCAGAGTATTCGATATGCTTGGAAAAGAAATTTTAAACCAAAATTATCGATCTAGAATAGGCGTAAATGATATTAAATTTAACGCTAAAGATTATCATTTAAAAACCGGAATTTATTTCTATTCCATTACTACGGGAAGTGAAACACTTACTCGCCGTATGGTAGTTAAGGAATAATTTTATGGCAGATTTTGAAGTTACTATTTTAGGTAGCAGTTCTGCAACACCCACTTTTACTAGAAATCCAAGCGCCCAAGTACTACAAATACTTGGGCGTTATTTTTTGATAGATTGCGGAGAAGGTACTCAAATTCAAATGAGAAAAAATCGCGTAAAGTTTCAAAAAATAAATCAAATTTTTATTTCTCATCTTCACGGCGATCACTACCTGGGATTAATGGGTTTTATTCAAACCTTGCATTTACTTGGGCGAACTACTCCTTTAGAAATTTTTGGCCCTAGCCCCTTAAAAGAGATTTTAGAAATACAACTAAAACATAGCGAAACAACACTTCGTTACCCCTTAATATTTAATGAAATCGACACTACAAGTCATTTAAAAATTTGGGAAGATAATTGTGTTGAAGTATACTCAATTCCATTAAAACACCGATTACCTTGCAGTGGTTTCTTATTTAAAGAAAAAGAAAAATTACTATCGGTTCGTAAAGACATGCTTGCCGAATATAAAATACCGATAGCTTCCATTCAGGCGATTAAAGAGGGTAGCGACTTTACTACTTCTTTTGGTCAAGTTATTCCAAATTACAAACTGGTTCATCCTAAAACCCCTTTAAAATCATACGCCTATTGTTCAGACACTATTTTTGACCCTACCATAGTCCCCTTAATATCCGAGGTAAATTTACTCTATCATGAGTCTACATTTATCAACGAACATTCTGCCCGTGCAAAAGAAACCTTTCATTCAACAGCAGAACAAGCGGCAATAATTGCTAAAATGGCTAACGTAAAAAAACTTTTATTAGGTCACTTTTCTGCACGTTATGGCAATCTTGATATTTTTATTCAGGAAGCACTGCCCCATTTTCAAAATGTTGAAACAGTTGAGGAAGGCAAAACATACCTTATTTAGTTAAAGATGCAATAACAGCTTTACACCCTATTTCTTATGGATACTGCATTAGACTATAGAACCCGAATCTTCAATATTTATTCTGTTTGAAGTATGATCAATTGTTAGAAAAACTATTTTAATCCATTTTAATTTTGTATAAACTACAACACTTATATAAACGTCAAAAGCCGCTATCGCAAAGGAAAGCGGCTTTTGATTTATCGCATAAGTCTTATCTAGCCCAAATAAGACTTTAACGTTTTACATCTGCTGGTATGCTTTAATCTTCTTATGGCCTTTTCTTTAATTTGTCTTACCCTTTCGCGAGTTAAATCAAATTTATCGCCAATTTCTTCGAGAGAGAGAGAGGGACCATTAAGGCCAAAATAATACTTTACGATATCTGCTTCTCTATCCGTTAAAGAACTTAAAACCCTTTCAATTTCATTTTTAAGCGACTCCCCCATTAAACCACGATCCGGAATTTCGTTATCATCCCCTAACATTACATCGTACATTGTACCTCCGTCTTCATCGTTAGAAAGAGGAGCATCCATGCTTACATGTCTTCCAGAGTTTCTAAGATTATCGCGTATGTCAATTACAGGTATATTTAATTTTTCTGATAATTCTTCTTCAGAAGGTTCGCGCTCATATTCCTGCTCTAAAGCCGAATAAGCTTTGTTTATTTTATTTAATGATCCTATCTTATTTAAAGGCAAACGAACAATACGAGCTTGCTCTGCCAAAGCCTGTAAAATAGATTGTCTAATCCACCATACAGCATAGGATATAAATTTAAAACCACGTGTCTCGTCAAACCGTTGAGCAGCCTTTATTAGACCTAAATTACCTTCATTAATTAAATCGGGTAAACTTAAACCTTGATTTTGATATTGCTTGCTAACTGAAATAACAAAACGAAGATTGGCACGCGTAAGTTTATTAAGAGCCGCTTGATCGCCGTTACGAATTCGTCGGGCCAGATCAACCTCTTCCTCTGCAGAAATCATTTCTACTTTACTAATCTCTTGCAAATACTTATCAAGCGAAGCTGTTTCGCGATTAGTAACCTGTTTGGTAATTTTTAGCTGCCTCATAGAAATAGGATTTAAAACACTAACTTTAACGATGAAAAAGATGTTTTGTTACATCTTTAGAAAAATAAATTTGTATTAATAGGTTTTTAATTTTTTTAAGTGGAAGAAAATAATCAATATGTTGCCAAAACATTTGCCGGATTAGAGCACTTATTGGCTCACGAATTAGTGGCCATTGGCGCAGACGATATAGATGTGCACACGCGATCAGTTAGTTTTACAGGCGACAAATCCATTATGTATAAAGCTAATTACCTAACCCGCACTTCGTTAAGAATTTTAAAGGAAATTGCCCGTTTTAATGTAACCGGTCAAGTTAGTTTATATGAGGGAGTAAAAAACATCGACTGGAGTCAATATCTTAATGTGGATCAAACCTTTGCTATCGACAGTTTCTGTAACCAGGGTCCATTTAACAATACCATGTTTATCTCCTTAAAAGCAAAAGATGCTATTGTGGATCAGTTTAGAGAGAAATTTAACAAAAGACCCAGCATCGATAAAGATTATGCTCAGGTAAGAATAGACATTCACATCTATAAAGAAGAATGTGTAATACTTTTAGACAGTTCGGGCAGTTCATTACACAAAAGAGGGTATCGCCTTAACCAGGTTGCAGCCCCATTAAAAGAATCTTTGGCAGCCGGCTTAATAATGCTAAGTGGTTGGGATAAGAAAAGTACTTTTATTGATGGCATGACCGGTAGCGGTACTTTTGCTGTTGAAGCTGCTTTAATGGCTAAAAATGTTCCTGCAGGATATTTTAGAAAAGAATTTGGTTTTGAAAACTGGATAGATTTTGACAGGGATTTATGGAACCAGATTGTGATTGAAGGAGAAAAGCAAATCGTACCCTTGGAATGTAAAATAATTGGCCTCGACACCAACAGAGAAGCCGTAAAAATTGCTCGCGAAAATACCAAAGAAGCAGGACTAAGAGGTGAAGTAGAAATTTTAAACGAAAGCTTCTTTAATTATACCCCACCTGGCGAGCCCGGTACGGTGTTTTTAAATCCTCCTTATGGCGAGCGATTAGAGATGGGCGACGATATGATTGGTTTCTATAAGGAAATTGGAGACGCACTAAAGAAAAACTTCAGTGGATACACCGCTTGGGTAATTTCATCAAACTTGGTTGCCTTAAAAAATATTGGATTAAAGCCATCGCGCAGAATCCCCGTTTTTAATGGAGCGCTTGAATCAAAATTTGTAAAATTCGAATTATTCAGAGGAAGCCACAGAGACAGACAAATCGAAAGAAAAAGCAATAGAGAAGAAGAAGAAGAGTAGAACAATTTTACGAGTTAGAAAAAAGAACAAAGAGAAAAGAAAACCTTCTAAACCTTCCAAACCTTCTAAACCTTCTAAACCTTCTAAATCTAAAAATTGCATGAAAAAAATTGGCGTATTTACATCTGGCGGCGATTCTCCGGGAATGAATGCTGCAATTAGAGCGGTAGTTAGAACAGCTGCATACAACAATATTGAGGTAGTTGGGATTTACAGAGGATATGAAGGGTTAATTGACGGTGACTTTACTGATCTTAAAGCTTCATCCGTTGCAAACATAATTCACCGTGGAGGAACTATTTTAAGGACTGCACGCAGTAAACGTTTTGTTACTCCAGAAGGAATGGAGCAGGCTTATCAAAACATTCTTAAATCGGGCATAGAAGGGATTGTAGCTTGTGGTGGCGACGGTACTTTTAAAGGTGCACTTGAATTTGGTACTAAATATAACGTTCCGATAGTAGGCATTCCGGGCACTATAGATAATGATTTAAATGGAACAGATTACACTATTGGATACGACACGGCTATAAATACAGTTATAGAAGCCGTTGATAAAATAAGAGATACCGCCACATCACACAACCGAGTGTTTTTTGTTGAAGTAATGGGTCGTGATGCGGGTTTAATTGCTTTAAGAAGCGGAATAGGCGCCGGAGCCGAAGGCATCTTAATTCCCGAAACCGATTCAGACATCAATGCTTTAATCAACAAATTAGGCAACGAAAGTAAACGCAAAAAAGCAGGTCATATTATTATGGTAGCCGAGGGCGACGAAACCGGAGGTGCACAAGCCGTTGCAAAACAGGTAATGGAAAAATTACCTCATTTAGATACTCGTATAACTATTTTAGGTCACATTCAAAGAGGCGGTTCTCCTACCTGCATGGACAGGGTGTTAGCCTCTCAGATGGGGATGTTTGCAGTAGAATCGTTAATACAAGGAATTAAAGGCGTAATGATAGGTGTTGTTAACAAGCAAGTAGAATATACACCTTTTGAAAAGGCTGTTAAGCATTTAGAAAAACCCCATGCTCATTTATTGCATATGATAGAGGTGCTTTCTACCTGATTTTTAGGGCAATTTGTTGAAAATTATCAATTTAAAACCTATACTTTCTTTTGATTATACGAGGTTTTTTACCAAATTGCTGAACTTTAATTTTTTATTTTAAATATGAAAAACATTGCAGTTATTGGTTCTGGAACTATGGGCAACGGTATTGCTCAT
>JBIICS010000064.1:0-15914 GCA_044238735.1 Bacteroidia bacterium | reverse complement strand
CATTGGATTCTACTTCTCGTATTTTGGATCCTAAAATATTAGGTGATGCTCATTACAACTGTGCTCAAAATGTAAAACAAATCCTACAACGTTATAAAGAACTTCAGGACATTATCGCTATCCTTGGTATGGACGAATTATCGGAAGAGGATAAGTTAGTTGTTCACCGCGCTCGTCGTGTTCAACGTTTCTTATCTCAACCTTTCCACGTTGCAGAACAATTTACCGGTTTAAAAGGTGTTTTAGTTCCAATTGAAGACACAATCAAAGGATTTAACATGATCTTAAATGGTGAAGTTGATGAGTACCCCGAAGCAGCATTTAACTTAGTAGGTACCATTGAAGATGCTATAGAAAAAGGTAAAAAGATTATTTCCGAAGCTAAATAGTTTATTTAAAGATGACAGTAGAAATCATTTCCCCCGACAAAAAACTTTTTGAAGGTAATGCAACATCAGTTCAATTACCGGGCACTGAAGGGTCTTTCCAGGTATTAAATAACCATGCACCTATTATTACAACTTTAGCCGCTGGTAAAATTAAACTGGAACAAAACGGACAAACCCAATTCTTTGATATTAAAGGTGGTGTTTTGGAAATGAATAATAATAAGGTTATTATATTGGCTGAATAATCCGCTTGTAATTTAAATTTTATAAAACGTTGGGTTTATCTCAACGTTTTTTTTTGTCCTTAATCAAGCCAATAAAAAAAACAAAAAGCTAAATAACTCCAAAATATATCCCAAATACATTATGGCCTATGAACACTTCGTTTAAAAAGAGTTAGCTGCAACAATGACAGACTAAAAGCACATACTAGACATGAAAATATTAATATATATAATTATAATATTTATTTCTTTACTGCAGCAAATAGACAAATTAACTTACCAAAAAATTGCAGGCGAATACCAATTAATTTCAGACCTGTATAATGGAATAGATTATTCAAAAAATTGTATTCCCAATGAAAACAATGTGTATTTTTCTATTTCAAAATTACAACAAGGATATCATTGGTTTGAAACTCCAGAATACGAAATAATGAAAGAAATTTCACCATATAAGGTCGGCGACACCGCTGCTTGGTTTAGTTTCTTTCCGGGAGGAATTACTGCAAAGGATAATAAAATTAGAGATATAAATCAAGGTCTAGCTTGCCATCATTATACACAAAAAATCAAATTTGACTTTAAGAATAACAGAATAGGATTGTGTGCTTTTAAAAAAAATAAAGACCAATTAAAATCCAAAGAAGATTTAAAATACTATTGGTTTAATGTGGAATTTCAGGCAGACTCTATTTTGACACTAACTTCACAAATAGAAGGACATCAAAAAAAAGTTGTTCTTAAAAAAATTAAAAAATAGACTGACCTTAATATTTAGACAACCGGAAATCAGAATAATTGCAGCAGCTAACAGCGCACAAGCACAAAAAGCCAGTGGTGACTAGTGCAAATTGTTTTGAAATAAGGTAAATAATTGTTGCAATTTGCACCAACCGTTTGTACCTTTAATTAGGTTTTGGTTTACAGAAACGTGATAATCTTTTAATGGCTTTCTCGTGCCTGTGCGCAAAACGTTATAGGCAACCGCTTTGATTCAAAAAAAAAGTTAATAAAAATCTAAAATATGCTCCTATGCAATTGTATACATTTATATTATTTTGATAATTTTGGAACTTAATAAAAAATATTAAATATGTCAGTATTAGTAAATAAAAACTCAAAAATTGTAGTTCAAGGATTTACAGGTAGTGAAGGTACTTTTCATGCCGGACAAATGATTGAATATGGAACCAATGTTGTGGGAGGTATTACACCTGGTAAAGGTGGATCAACGCATTTAGATCGTCCGGTATTTAATACTGTTGCGGATGCCGTTAGCAAAACCGGTGCTGATGTATCTATAATTTTTGTTCCTCCGGCATTTGCCGCTGATGCTATAATGGAAGCAGCAGACGCAGGAATTAAAGTAATTGTATGCATAACCGAAGGTATTCCTACTGCTGATATGATTAAAGCAAAAGATTATATAAACGGTAAAAATTGTCGTTTAATTGGTCCAAATTGCCCTGGTATTATTACCGCAGACGAAGCCAAAGTGGGTATTATGCCTGGTTTCGTTTTCAAAAAAGGTAAAATCGGTATCGTTTCTAAATCAGGAACTTTAACATACGAAGCTGCAGACCAAATTGCGAGAGCAGGTTTAGGAGTTACTACAGCTATTGGAATTGGTGGCGATCCTATTATTGGTACTTCAACAAAAGAAGCTGTTGAATTATTAATGAAAGACCCCGAAACTGAAGGCATAGTTATGATTGGTGAAATTGGTGGAGGAATGGAAGCCGAAGCTGCCCGTTGGATTAAAGCAAATGGTACTAAACCAGTTGTAGGCTTTATTGCCGGACAAACAGCGCCTCCGGGACGCCGTATGGGCCATGCCGGCGCTATTGTTGGTGGAGCTGATGATACTGCTGCAGCCAAAATGAAAATTATGCGCGAATGTGGTATTCATGTGGTAGAATCTCCCGCACATATTGGTAAAACAATGGTAGCTGCTTTAGGAAAAGTGACTGCTTAATATTAAAATAGACTAAACTAAGCCTGGTTATTCAACCAGGCTTTTTTATTTATGCTAAATACCGATATAATAGTTATTGGTGGCGGTGCTGCCGGCTTTTTTGGAGCAATAAATACTGCTCTAAAAAATCCTGCATTAAAAATTGTAATTCTTGAAAAAAGCGAAAAACTATTAAGTAAAGTAAAAATATCGGGTGGAGGAAGATGTAATGTTACGCACCATTGTTTCGATAACTCTACTTTGGTAAAAAATTATCCAAGAGGTGAAAAAGAATTACGTCATGTTTTTAATGAATTTAACCCCCAAAACACATTAGATTGGTTTAAGAAATTTGGGATTACAATTGTAGCTGAAGACGACGGCAGAATGTTTCCCAAAAGCAATTCTTCTCAAACTATTATCGATTGCTTCCTGGAACTCGCAAAAGAGCTTAATATCAAAATAATAACGGGTTTTAATGTAGAAGAGATAAATAAAAAAGAAGGCAACTTCATGGTTACTTCAAAAAACTCAAATAATCAGATTACAGGAAATAAAATTTTAATTGCGTGTGGCGGTTTCCCAAAAATAAATCAATTTGATTTTATAAAGAAATTAGGTCATAATGTTTTAAATCCATTACCCAGTTTGTTTACTTTTAATTTACCCGGCAACCCCATTACCCAATTAATGGGCCTTAGTGTTAAAAATGCAAGTGTAAAAATTAAAGAATTGAAAACTGAAATAAATGGTCCTGTTCTTATCACACACTGGGGATTAAGTGGTCCGGCTATTTTAAAAACATCGGCGTTTATGGCCAAAGCGTTAGCTGATAAAAATTATAATTTCGAATTTAGAATAAATTGGCTTTACCCTAAAAATTTTGATGAGGTTAGAGAATACTTACTTGAAATAAAGCATAAACATGCTAATGGCGAAATTGCAAATTTTAAACCTGCAGAAATACCTGGTCGTTTATGGGAGTATTTTATTTATGAGGTTTTAGGAATAGAAGCCAAAAAAAAATGGAGAGATTTATCGGCAAAAGAACTTAACCAACTAAACGAAACACTCTTTAATCAAACATTTAATGCAAAGGGGAAAACCACGTTTAAAGAAGAATTTGTTACCTGTGGAGGGGTTGATTTAAAAGAAATAAACCTAAAAACAATGGAATCAAAGCTATTACCGCAGCTATATTTTGCAGGTGAGGTTATAAACGTAGACGGTATAACGGGTGGCTTTAATTTTCAAAATGCCTGGAGCACCTCCTATATCGCTTCCGAAGGCTTATCCAAATAACTTTAATTTATGTTTTATATACTAAATTTCTCTATCTCGTAAATAATTTTAATTTTGATTCAAAATTTAAAAACCTTATAAATGAAGAAAATCTACACATTACTTTTATCGGCTCTAAGTTTTGGGATTGTAAATGCACAATCGCCCCAAATTAACAATTCGGGATTTGAATATTGGAGTTCTACTAAAAAAGCAGCCGGCTGGAGCTCCACCAACGATTATATTGGTGTATTTGGCGCCCAAAATGTATATCAGGAATCTACAATTAAAAAGAGTGGTGGTTATTCGATTAAATTAACAACCATAAGCGGACAACCCGTCGTAGCCAGTATTCCGGGCTTTATTACAAACGGAAGTTATAGTGGTAATATCAGTGATTTTACAATTGAAAAGATAGTTCCGGTTTCTTGGATATATTCAGAAAGACCAGACTCTGTGGTGGGTTACTATAATTATACCCCAGCCGCAAGTAGTAATGATTCTGCAACTTTTTTGTGTAGATTTTTTAAAAATAGAAATTTATTAGGGCAGGGTATGTTTCAGGAAGGAAATAATACAAGCGGCTTTAAAAGAATGTCTATGAACATTGAATGGGATAACGGCGTGCCTAATAATACAATGCCGGATTCTATGATCATTTTTATTTCGTCAAGCGCCATATTAGATGCAAATCATGCTATTGGCTCTACCCTTTATGTAGACAACCTCGGCTTTGCAGGTCTAACAGGTATTAAATCAATAAATGCCAACTCGGTTAAGCTAATGCCTAACCCTGCAAATAATTACATCAGTATAAAAGGATTAAAAGCTAATTCAACTGAAGTAAATGTTTTAAATGCATTAGGCTCTTTAGTTTTAAAAACTAATACAACTAACGGTAATATAGATATAGAAAAGCTTTCGCCTGGTGTATATTTCTTAGAGGCAATTACTAACCAGGAAAAAATTATCCAACGATTTGTAAAAGAATAACAAACGAAGCCCCGAAAGGGGCTTTTTTATTGGAGTTTATTGAGCTAATGTTTCGTTAAACCCTAAAAAATATCGATATTTACAACCTTAAAACCTATAGTACATGTTTGAAAATTTATCCGACAAGCTCGAGAGAGCGTTTAAAGTTTTAAAAGGAAAAGGACAGATTAGTGAGATTAACGTAGCTGAAACCTTAAAAGAGATCAGAAAAGCCCTGTTAGACGCGGATGTTAATTATAAAATAGCAAAACAATTTACCGATACAGTTAAAGAAAAGGCCCTTGGACAAAATGTTATTCAGGCTATTTCTCCGGGTCAATTAATGACCAAATTAGTTCACGATGAATTGGCAGCCCTAATGGGTGGCGGTATGAGCGATATAAACCTCAATGGTAATCCATCGGTCATTTTAATGTCGGGCCTTCAAGGAAGCGGTAAAACCACACATTCGGGTAAATTGGCTAATTTTCTTAAGAATAAAAAAGGGCGTAAACCTTTATTGGTTGCCTGCGACGTTTATCGCCCGGCCGCTATCGATCAGTTAAAAGTGGTAGGCGACTCAATCGGCATTCCCGTTTTCACCAATTTTGAAAGTAAAGACCCCGTTGAAATTGCAAAACAAGGCATTGAACATGCTAAGCAAAATAATTTAAATGTAGTAATCATAGATACGGCCGGTCGTTTAGCTATAGACGAAGCTATGATGAATGAGATTGCCAATATTAAAAAAGGGGTTAATCCACAAGAAATATTATTTGTGGTGGATTCCATGACCGGGCAAGATGCTGTTAATACCGCCAAATCGTTTAATGATGTGTTAAATTTTGACGGTGTTATTTTAACCAAGTTAGATGGTGACACCAGAGGTGGTGCCGCTTTATCCATTAAATCGGTTGTAGATAAACCAATAAAGTTTATTGGTACCGGAGAAAAAATGGAGGCGCTGGATGTATTTTATCCCGAACGAATGGCCGATCGTATTTTGGGTATGGGTGATGTGGTTTCCCTTGTAGAACGAGCACAAGCCCAGTTTAATGAAGAGGAAGCCAAAAAATTACAAAAGAAAATTGCTCAAAATAAATTCGATTTCGAAGATTTTATGGGGCAATTACAGCAAATAAAAAAGATGGGGAATCTTAAAGATTTAGTATCTATGATTCCCGGAATGGGCAAAGCCTTAAAAGATATTGATATAAGCGATGATGCATTTAAGCACATAGAAGCCATTATTCAATCCATGACCATTGAAGAAAGAAAAAATCCTGATATTTTAAACGGTTCCAGAAGAAGAAGAATAGCTATGGGTAGCGGAAATGATATTGCAGAGGTAAACAAGCTTTTAAAACAATTTGAAGATACCCGTAAAATGATGCGTATGATGGGTGATAAAACGCAAATGATGAAAATGATGAAAAATATGCCTAATATGGGCCGCAGATAAATTGTATGATACTACTTGATGGAAGAATTGCAGCAGCAACTATAAAAGAAGATTTAAGATTAAAAGTTAAAGATTATATTGACTCTGGAAACAGAGCCCCTCATTTGGCTGCAATACTAGTAGGTAACGATCCCGCATCCGAAACTTACGTTGGTGCAAAAGACAAAGCTTGTCACGAAATTGGATATACCTCAACCATTGTTAAATTTTCTGCTACCGTATCTGAAAAAGAATTACTAGATAAAATTGTGGAGATAAATAATAATCCAGAAATAGATGGATTAATTGTTCAACTTCCTTTACCCAAACACATTAACGAGTTTAAAGTAACACAATACGTGAGTCCGAAAAAAGATGTTGACGGATTCCATTCTGTAAACATTGGACGTTTAGCGCAAGGATTACCCGGATTTATTTGTGCTACACCTTATGGAATTATTAAACTGCTGGAACATTACCAAATAAAAACCGAGGGAAAACACTGTGTGGTTATTGGCAGAAGTAATATTGTAGGCACCCCTGTAAGTATACTTATGAGCCGAAATAAATACCCTGGAAATGCAAGCGTTACTCTTTGTCATAGTAAATCCACTAATACTATTGAACTGGCTAAGCAAGCGGATATATTAATTGCTGCTGTTGGTAAAGAAGGAATTATCTCGAAAGATTATATTAAACCCGGTTCGGTTGTTATTGATGTTGGAATTCACAGGGTACCAAGTACGGAGACGAAAAGCGGATTTAGATTAAAGGGCGATGTGAAATTTGACGAAGTAGCTCCTTTAACATCCGCTATTACACCCGTTCCCGGTGGCGTGGGAGCCATGACGATTGCTGCCTTAATGCTTAATACCTGGAGCGCCGCTTCAAGAGAATATTATCAATAGAAATATATTTTATAATTTGAAGTTGAAGTTAAATTTTGAAATAAATTCATTCTCGTGTATCACCAATCGCTGCGCCAATCTGGGCTTGCCCCAGAATCTTAATCCAGTTCATTTGATTTTTAAAGATTGGGGCTCGGAGGCCGCTACGACGAACCTAAAAAATAAAATTAATCCTCGACTTTATTCCTGCGTAAGCAGAAAACTAAATCGACCACATACATTTCATCTCTAAAATTTCAATTTGACTTCCGAACAAAAAATATTATTTGAATCCGGTAAACTTCTTCCATTAATGGAAGAGTTTTATACCATTCAGGGCGAAGGATATAATACTGGTAAAGCGGCCTATTTCATCAGACTGGGTGGCTGCGATGTGGGTTGTCATTGGTGTGATGTTAAAGAAAGCTGGAATGCCGATCTGCATCCACTTACCCCTATTGAAACCATTGTAAATCATGCGAAAAAACATCCCGGCAAATCTATAGTTGTTACCGGTGGCGAACCTACATCATATAACTTAGGTCCATTAACAGATTTATTGAAAAAAGAGGGCTTTGAAACTTTTATAGAAACATCGGGTGCTTACCCTTTAACAGGTACCTGGGACTGGATTTGCTTATCACCCAAAAAAACTGCTAAACCAACAAACGAAATTTTACAACAAGCAAACGAATTAAAGGTTATTATTTTTAACCATCACGACTTTGAATTTGCGAGGGAATATGCCGAAAAAGTTAACAAGAATGCATACCTTTTTTTACAGCCCGAGTGGAGTAAAAGAGTAGAAATGTCTCCAAAAATTATTGATTTTGTGATGCAACATCCACAATGGATGATTTCGCTTCAAACACACAAGTATTTAAATATTCCCTAACAGCACAAACTTATTTATAAATAGATCTCCAATTCAACTTAAAGGTTAGAAGGCAAGAATTAACTAATAATTATCATCATCATAACCACCATTTCCCCCCGAAAACTCGTCGAAGCCCTCCTCAGAATCTCCCTCCCCACCTAATTCATCTTCATCACCAAGTTCATCATCAGCTGCATAGGTTTCAACGCCACCCATATCAGTTAAAGCACTTCTTTTTCGCTTGGGAGTATCATCTTCATCGTCTTCATCTACTACTGCAGCATTATTATTTATGAATTGTTTTGGAGCATCTCCCTCAGATTTTACCAGGCGAGGATAAATAATTACCGGTTCTTCTTTTGGCGTAATTTTTATTAATTCAAGGGCAAAGGTCCACATTTTAAGAAAATCATATACCCAAATAAATTTAGCGTGGGGATCATCAATAAAATCCTGAAGCTTACATTTGCGCATAATTAAAGGTTTCTCATCATCCGGACGGGAATCATCCTCATCACTCATATCTTCCAGCGATATCTCTCGGCCTTTTCTCCAGTTATCATCTGTTTCATAAAAAGAAGCTAATTCGCCCGACTGGAAATTAATAGCGTTTAACAACGCGTTATGTAAATCTTCAAAAGTTTGACCGGATTTGATTTCAATATCTCTTATACAATCGATATCCCCATCAAAAACTGCTCTAAATTTAAATACTGCCATAGAATTTAATTGTGTACAAATATAATATCAAATTTATCTTTAATATACAGGTTTTAATCCGATTTTTTCACCCTCCTTAAGCATAAAATGAAAAGCCTCTTCGTAATTATTGGAAATAATTCCCTCTAAAATGGCTTCACGAACTGCATTTTTGATAATACCAATCTCCTTGCCCGGATCTAAAGAAAACGTTTTCATAATAATATCGCCATCAATAGGCGGTTGCCAATTTCTTAACTTATCCTTTTCTTCAATTTCCTTTAGCTTTATTCTAACAATTTCAAAATTTTTTAAATAACGTTGAAGCTTGTTGGGATTTTTGGTTGTAATATCTGCTTCGCATAACAGCATTAAATCCTCTAAATCATCCCCTGCATCTACCAAAAGCCTTCTAATAGCAGAGTCGGTAACCTCAGTTTTTGCCAACACAATTGGACGTAAATGAAGTGCCACTAATTTTTGCACGAATTTCATCTTTTCGTTTAAAGGCAATTTGAGTTCGTTAAATATTTTGGGAACCATTCGAGCGCCTCTGTCTTCATGCCCATGAAAAGTCCAACCGGTTCCCTCCTCAAATCTTTTTGTATTAGGTTTTGCTATATCATGCAATATAGCTGCCCATCTTAACCATAAATTTTTGGAGTTAAGCGATAAATTATCCAAAACCTCGAGTGTGTGGTAAAAATTATCTTTATGGCCTAAACCGTTTTTAATTTCTACACCCTGTAATTTTACCATTAAAGGGAAAATGATTTCGAGTAAACCGGTATCAAACAATAATTTAAAACCAACACTGGGCTTATCAGAAAGAATAATTTTATTGAGTTCATCGGTAATCCGTTCCTTAGATACAATTTTTATTCGTTGTTTGTTTTTAGAAATTGCATTAAAGGAATTTTCTTCAATGGTAAAGCCTAACTGACTGGCAAAGCGAATCGCACGCATCATTCTTAAAGGATCGTCGCTATAGGTAATATTAGGATCTAGTGGGGTTCTGATTATTTTGTTTTCGAGATCGTTTAAACCATTAAAAGGATCAATTAGTTCGCCGTAGTTTTCCGAATTTAAAGAGATAGCTAAAGCATTAATTGTAAAATCGCGACGGTTTTGATCATCTGCCAAAGAACCATTTTCTACCAGGGGTTTTCGGGAATTATGACGGTAAGATTCTTTTCGGGCACCTACAAATTCCAAATCGAAATCGGAAAAATTAATCTGAGCGGTACCAAAATTTTTAAAAATATGCACTTTAATACCCGGGCCCAATTTAGAGGCAACCGATTGGGCTAAATCTATTCCTTTACCCAACGAAACAAAATCAAGATCCTTACAAGGCCGGTTAAGCAAGAGGTCTCTAACCCATCCTCCTACCACGTAACAATGAATATCTAATTCGTTTGCGCATTGCGAAACTGTTTTAAAAACAGGCAGATTTAGATTTATTTGCATTGCACGCAAAAGTACCATTTTAGTTTTTAGTTTATGATTTTTAGTTTATAGATTTTAGATGAAAATTGAGAGTTGAGAGTTGAAAAAATATAGAAATAAAAAAGGCTTCCGGTAACCGAAAGCCTCTCGAAGTAAACTAGTTAATTATTACGAAATAACGCCTTTTTCTACAGCGTCTTTTATAACATTCATAATTCCTTTTTTTGCAATAGTGCGCATTGCAGAAGTAGAAACTTTCAAGGTAATCCACTCACCAGTTTCTGGAACATAAAACTTTTTAACTTTCAAATTTGGATTAAAACGACGCTTCGTTTTTCTATTTGAATGCGATACGTTGTTTCCAACCATTGCATGTTTTCCGGTAAGTTGACAAATTTTAGACATGACTCAAACTTTTAATTATTCTTCTATGTAATTATTGGAAGGCAAAAGTACACTTTTTTTAATTAATAACAAAAATTATTCATTTAAAAGTGCCAGTCGCAACATATTTAAGGCCGTTAAACTAGCTCTTTCGATGTTTAGTTTGCGATCGTTACCAAATCTAAACTGTTTGATATTGAAATAATTAGGACCTAAAACACCAATCCAAACCAGTCCGACCGGCTTTTCTTCTGTTCCCCCGTCAGGTCCAGCTATACCCGAAACCGCCACAATATAATCACATTTAAAAAACTGATGGGCACCATTAAGCATTTCGCTCACCACCTCTTTACTTACCGCCCCATATCTATTTATAGTTTCGGGCTTTACGTTTAAATAATCGAGCTTTATTTCGTTTGCATAACTTACAAAACCTCCCTTATAAAAAACCGAACAACCGGGTACTGTGGTAATTTTGTGAGATATATTACCTCCGGTGCAACTTTCGGCTATTGCCAGGGTTCTTTTTTTAGTTACAAACAACTTGGCAACATTTCCTTCAAGTGTATCTTCATTAAATCCAAAATGATGAACCCCGATTAAAGGGAGTAATTTATCCTGCTCAATTTTTACTTGGTGTTGAAGACTTGTTTCATTATCACCATAAGCACTCAATCTTAAACGAACCATACCGGGCGAGGGCAAATAAGCTAACTTGATGTTTTGGGGAAGTTCATTTTCCCAAGCTTCAATTAAATCAGCCAGAGCCGATTCGCCTATACCTTGAGTTAAAATAGTTTGATGAACAATAGACGGAAGTTTAAAAGTGGATTTAATAAGAGGTATAGCCTCGTTTTCGAACAACCATTTCATTTCGAATGGAACACCAGGCAAACTAAATATCAATTTATCATTCAGATTCCAAGCCATACCGGGAGCGGTACCCCGCTTGTTCCTGAGTGTTATGCAATTTTCGGGAACTTCGGCTTGCTTTCGGTTTATTTCGGTTACAGGCCTTCCAAAACTGGCAAACATGTCGGTTACATCCTGCAAAACATCCTGGTTTAAAACCAATTGGGTATTAAAAAAAGCAGCCAAAGTATGCTTGGTTATATCATCCTTTGTTGGACCTAAACCACCTGTAATTATTACTAATTGATGATTTTGAATTGCGGATTCAATTCCTCTTAGGATTTCAGACTTTTGATCACTTAAAGAAGTTATTTTATTAACCTTAATACCCAGAAGAGATAACTGTTGTCCGAGCCAAGCGCTGTTGGTATCAATTATTTGTCCGATTAAAATTTCATCACCAATAGTTATTATCTCTGCAAGCATAAAACGAGTTTTGGCAAAATTATTGTAAGTTTGATTAGAAAACCAATTATAATGAAAATACTTAAAACACTTTTAACGCTGTTATTGTTTAGTGCAGCGGCTAATTCACAAAACCTAAACACGGTTATAAATGCCGCCAGTAACTACGTTAACAACGTTGGAGTTAACATTAGTAATGATGAAGTTGTAAAAGGCTTAAAAGAAGCTTTAAGCGTTGGGGTAAAAAATTCCTCTACAAAAGCGGCAGCTTTAGATGGTTTCAATAAAAACAATCTAATCAGAATTCCTTTTCCACCAGAGGTTAAGGACGTTGAAACCAAATTAAAAGCAATAGGAATGAGCAAACAAGTGGATGAATTTACGATGCAACTTAACAGAGCAGCTGAAAAAGCGGCAAAAGAGGCTGCTCCCATTTTTATAAATGCCATCACCTCTATGAGTTTAACAGATGGAGTTTCATTAATAAAAGGTGGTGATAACGCAGCTACTAAATATTTGCAGGATAAAACCACCAACGACTTAAAAGCGAGCTTCGCCCCAATTGTTGCTAAATCGTTAAACGAAGTTAAGATCACCAAATATTGGAACCCGCTTGCAACTCGTTACAATAAATTACCCATGGTTAAAAAAGCAAATCCTAATTTAGAAGAGTATGTTACATTAAAAGCAATGGAAGGACTATTTAAACTAGTTGCACAGGAAGAATTAAGAATAAGAAAAGATCCTGCTTCAAGGATTTCCGATTTATTAAAGAAAGTTTTTGGTTAAAAGTTTAGAATAAAAAGGGGCCGCAAGCCACTTTTTTTATGACTTTTTTAAATGATTTAAAAGATTTTCTACCGCCATACTCCCTTGCCTTTCAACACTTTCAAATGTTCTGGAACCAATATGAGGAGTAATGTAAACGTTAGAATAATTTTTAAGCGGATGATTTAAAGGCATGGGTTCTTCTTCCAAAACATCGGTTAAATAACCCTTAATTTTATTATGATCCAATGCCCAAATCAAACCATTTAAGTCTACCAGTTCGCCACGAGCTGTATTTATAATAATCACATTGGGTTTTAAAATCGATTTAAATACCTGTTCCGATACAATGTGTTTTGTATCGGCGTTTAAATCCATGTTTAAACTGATAACATCCGCTTTTAAAAACAAATCTTCAGGTTTATAAGCTCTTTCAACATTATATGGAGTGGCAAAAGCTTCATCCCAATATTTATCAAAAGCTATAATTGACATACCAAAAGCAGCAGCTCTTTTAGCTACTTCTTTGCCTATTTTACCCAGACCCATTATCCCTATGGTTTTTCCAAAAATTTCACTTCCGGTATAACGAGTCCATTCCCCTTTTTTAGTATGTTGAAGTTCCTCAGGTATATGTTTGGAAAAACTAAGTAATAAACCAAAAACATGTTCGGCAACCGTTGTATGATTTACGCCCGGACAATTAGTTACCGGCACGCCTAATGCTTTCGCTGCATTTAAATCAATTTTATCCAAACCAATACCATATTTGGAAATAACTTTTAATTTACCGGATTTACCAGCCGCAATAACGTCTTCCGTATATTCATCATCGCCGCAAATTACGCCATCATACTGGGCTATAATAGGCAATAATACCTCCTTTTTAACAGGTCCTCTAAGCACATCCACAACATATCCTGTTGCCTTAAGCATTTCCTGATGTTTACCAGGAGTGTCCTGAAAAGAGGTGGAAGTTAATAGTATACGCACAACCTTATTGAGTTTATAGTTTTGAGTTTATAGTTTTGAGTAGGAGTTGGATATTGAGAGTTGAGAGTTGAGAGTTGAGAGTTAAAAAGTATATCGTCTATCATCCATGAACCAGTCTATTCTCTTTTTTCTTTGTTCTTTATTATATTTTTAATTATTTCAACGATTCTATCTCTACACAGATATTATTAAAAATCTCATCGATAGCGCCAATACCATAAACACCGTGATATTTACCTTTAGCTTTGTAATATTCGGCTACAGGTGTTGTTTCGTTGTGATAAACCTGAATTCGGGTATTAATCTTTTCCATGTCCTGATCATCGGCTCTGCCGCTGGTTTTTCCACGTTCCAATAAACGGGCACGAAGTTCGTCTTCAGTTACTTCAAGCGCAACCATACCATTAATCTGGGCATTAATTTGCTTTAAAAAACCTTCTAAGGCTTCTGCCTGAGGCACGGTGCGCGGAAAACCATCGAAAATAAATCCGCTAACCATGCGGTTTTCGTTAATTTTTTCCTTCACCATTCCAATTACTACTTCATCCGGAACTAAATGACCTTCGTTCATGTATTTTTTTGCCAACAAACCTAATTCGGTTCCTTCGCTTAGATGCTTGCGAAACAAATCTCCGGTTGAAATATGAACCAGTTTATATTTTGCTATAATTTTTTCGCTTTGTGTTCCTTTTCCTGCGCCCGGAGGGCCAAATAATACAATGTTTAACATATTTTATTTTTTATACAATTTTATATACTTCTGATAAATTTCTTCCTTTTTCGTTGTAATCTAATCCATACCCCACAATAAATTCGTTGGATATCTCAATACCCACATAATCAATCTTAAAATTCTTTGTAAAAGCCCTTGGTTTATAAAACATGGCCGCAATTTTAACAGAGGCCGGATTATGTATTTTAACTATTTGGATGAGGGCATCGATAGTATTACCCGTGTCCACAATATCTTCCAATAATATTATATGTCGGTTATTTAAATCGTGTGTTAAACCCATTACCGTTTTAACATCACCGGAGCTTTCCGTACCCTGATAAGAAGACATTTTAATAAAACTAACTTCACATTCGATGTTAATTTTTTTAAGCAAATCGGAGGTAAACATAAATGCACCGTTTAAAACCGAAAGAAACAGAGGGTTTTTAGAGGAAAAATCAGTATTTATTTTGGAGGCAATTTTACTAACCGCAGAATCAAGAATTTCCGCAGAAAAATAAGGATTGAACTGTTTGTCGTAAATTTTTATTGTTTGGTTATTATTCATATACAACCACAAAGCACGAATTTAGTAATTTTAGGCTCAAATAAGTTAAAAACCAAATTTTAATGAGTTATCTAAATAAAACTATCGGAATTTTAGGTGGTGGTCAGCTTGGGCGTATGTTAATGCAGGAAGCCATTAATTTAAATTTACAAGTCAGCATATTGGACCCCGATCCGCACGCCCCATGTAAACACTTGTGTCAGAAATTTACCAATGGCTCATTAACCGATTACGATACCGTTTATGCATTTGGTAAAGAATGTGACTTAATTACCATTGAAATTGAAAATGTAAATATTGAGGCATTGGAAAAACTGGAGAGCGAAGGAAAACGGGTATACCCTCAGCCCAAAGTATTAAAAACCATAAAAGATAAAGGTTTACAAAAAGAATTTTATCGTGAAAACAACATACCTACTGCTCCTTACTTTTTAGTTTCCAATAAACATGAAATAAAATCGTTTGAACCGCATTTTCCGTTTGCAAACAAATTAAGAACAGGTGGATACGATGGCAAAGGGGTTGAATTATTAAGAAGTATGGATGATTTTGATAAAGCTTTTGATGCGCCATCCGTATTAGAGAAATTAGTAGATATAAAACAGGAAATATCGGTAATTATTGCACGTAACGAAAGCGGGGAAATTAGTCACTTCCCTCCTGTTGAAATGGAATTTAATCCGGAAGCCAATCTGGTTGAATTTTTATTTTCTCCGGCAAACATCAGTAAAGAAATAGAAAGTAAGGCTGTATTAATAGCCAAAGATGTTGCAGAAAAAATGGGAATAGTTGGTTTACTGGCTGTTGAAATGTTTGTAGACCAAAACAACGAAGTACTGGTAAACGAAGTTGCTCCTCGTCCTCACAACAGCGGCCACCAAAGTATAGAAGGCAATTACACCTCGCAATACGAACAACATTGGAGAGCTATTTTAAACTTGCCTTTAGGAGACACCTCCATAACATTCCCTTCCGTAATGGTAAATATTTTAGGCG
>JBIICS010000142.1:0-7151 GCA_044238735.1 Bacteroidia bacterium | reverse complement strand
ATTCCGGGTGTTTATGTACACTTATATGGTAAACGGACCACCAAGCCTTACCGTAAAATGGGACATGTAACGATTATCGACAAAGAACTTAAACACGCTAAAACAAAAGCGCTGGAGGTTAAAAATACTTTGAAAGTTGTTTCATAATAGTGATTAGAAAGAAGTTGAGAGTTGAAAGTTGAGAGTTGAAAGTTGAGAGTTGAAAGTTGAGAGTTGAAAGTTGAGAGTTGAGAGTTGAGTGAACAAAGAACAAAGAGAAAAGACGAAGTAAGAATTATTAATTTTGGATTGAAAACCTTCTGAAATAATCCCTTCAAGGCTTCTACAAGCTCAACCTGACAATAATCCTGTCACCCTGAGGTATCGAAGGGTAGACAGAAATAAATGAAAAATTAAAAAAAGACGAAGCAGGAATTATAAGTTATGAATACCATTAAACAAAACCTTCTAAACCTTCTATACTTTCTAAACCAATAAACTAATAAACTAGTCACTAGTTACTAATCACTATTAAAATGCACACTCTAGAACCCTTTTATAACTGGCGAAATTTTTACATAGCTTCAGAAGATGCTTATTCGCCTTTTTTTGAAAGGGAGTATTCGGAGTTTGAGTTTACCAGCACCATATACAATTATTACATTCACCCTCAATGGGACGACATGGGGAGTGAAACTTTATTTATAAAAATTTTATTTGCCGATTACGAAGAAGAATTTGCCATAATAGAATTTATTGGAGAATGGAACGATGCCATTAATAACGATATCATGATTTTAAAAAGAGACATCATTGATCAGTTAATTCATCATGGCATTAAAAAATTCATCCTGATTGGAGAAAACGTTTTTAATTTTCACGGAAGCGATGAGAGTTATTACGAAGAATGGTTTGAAGACCTTGAAGAAGGATGGATTGCCATGCTTAACTTTAGGGAACATGTATTAGCCGAAATGAAAAGAAGCAATGTTGACAATTACTTTATTTTGGGAGGCGAACTAAACGAACAAGACTGGAGAACCAATACCCCACGCACATTATTTGAAAAGATTGAACATATAGCCAATAGAAGACTAAATTAATTATGAGAAAAAAGAAGATTTTACCAATAATTGAAAACCTTGAAATAATTGATACCGGAAGCGAAGGACAGGCTATTGGTAAAACAGAAGGAATGGTTGTTTTTGTTCCAAAGGCTGTACCTGGAGATATTATTGACGTTCAGTTAACACATAAAAAGAAAAATTTTGCCGAGGGTAAAACCATCAACATTCGTAAAAAAAGTGATTATCGAATAGAACCGAAATGCAGTCATTTTAACGATTGCGGAGGTTGTAAGTGGCAAAATTTTGAATACAGCGAGCAGGTTAAATACAAGGAAAAACATGCTCTTGATAGTTTAACCCGAATTGGTAAAGCACCAATTGAAACTATTGAACCCATTGCTCCCAGCTCCGAAATTTTTTATTATCGAAATAAACTGGATTATGGATTTACCAATAAACGATGGTTGTATGATTTTGAAAGAGAAGAACAGGAAAATGGAAAAGAACTTAATTTAAATGCCCTTGGATTCCATATACCGGGCAGGTTTGATAAAATCTTTAATGTGGTGGACTGTAAACTACAACCCGAATATTCAAATGAAATCAGAAATTCGGTTTACGAATTTGCTTTAAAAAACAACTTTAGTTTTTTCGACTTAAAACAACAAGAAGGATTATTAAGATCTCTTATTATTCGCAATAACTTAAACGACGAATGGATGGTTATTGTGGCCTTCCATCAAAATGAAGAAGTGAAAATAAATGCCCTAATGGAACATATTAAGGCTAATTTCCCAAAGGTGGTAAGCCTTTTTTATGTAATAAACCCTAAACGCAACGACACCATATTTGATCTTGATTTAAAACTCTACCATGGCGTTCCGCATTTAATTGAAACATTAAACGGACTAAAATTTAAAATTCACCCCAAATCATTCTTTCAAACCAATCCTAAACAAACGCATACCCTTTATTCCATTGCCTGCGATTATGCCGAGCTAACCGGAAACGAATTAGTTTACGACTTATATACCGGAACCGGAACTATAGCCAACTACATGGCACCAAAAGCCAAAAAAGTAGTGGGAATTGAATATGTTGAAGATGCTATAATTGATGCCCGTGAAAACTCGAGACTTAATAATATTTCAAATACTGTGTTTTACGCTGGCGATATGAAAGATGTTTTAACTGCTGAATTTGTAGAAGCCAATGGTAAACCAGATGTCATCATTACCGATCCGCCAAGAGCAGGTATGCACGAAAGTGTAATCAACAGAATTATTGAAATTAAACCCAAACGTATTGTTTATGTAAGTTGCAATCCGGCTACACAAGCCAGAGATATTGCCCTACTTGAACCTTATTACCGGATAACCAAAAGTCGTGCAGTTGACATGTTTCCGCATACACAGCATGTGGAGAATGTTTTGCAGTTAGTATTAAAATAAAGGTTAACTAACTTTTAAGAACACAAAATTTCTGAGAAAAAATTGTTTTACCATCCCAATACCTGACGAAGTAAATACCATTTTTTAATTCATGAATTTCAATTGGTTCATTGTTACTTATTTGTTTCCTTAAGACTTCTACTCCAGAAAGATTAAAAATAATTACTTCGGTATTTTCAGGCAGGTTCTTTCCTAAATTAATATGAACTGAAGAAGGATTTGGATAAACATTAAAACCCAAATTATTAATAACCTCCGAATTGATACCTGTTAAAAAAACTTCTCTTACGGGTCTTCCACTCCATGGACAAAACTGACCAATATTACGGATCCAATAAGCAGTATCGGCATCAACATCAGTATATGGGCATCCATCGCAAACTTCAATAGCAAACTCCACCAAATTCCATTGATTGCTAATAAAATGCCATTTAAACCAATGAGATGCATTATGATTATAACCATCTGAACCCGGGGCAATTGGACCATTTATAAAATTTCTTTCCTCCATTGGTCTGGATAAATTTAACATTACAAAATCTATAACCGATTGGTTGTTGGTAGCGGCAATAAAACTCGTATCCTGCCAATTTCCATGACCACAAGAAGTGGTAAATTCAAAATAGCGAGTAGATTGAGCAAAAACATTTAGTTTTATAACCAACATTAATAGCAATAGAATAAATACAGATTTCATTGTTTCCTAAACGATAATTAGCGATATAAGGTTTAATTAATCGAATATAAGCTATATATTTCGTTAATTTTAAAGATTAGTTTATCTCTGAAATAACTATTATTAAACAATAAAATAAACTGATTGTTAAAGTTAAAGTAATGAAAAAAATTGCCGAATCAGAATTAGTATTAAATCCGGATGGAAGTGTTTATCATTTAAAATTAAAGCCTGAAAACATTGCTGATTATATAATTGTAGTAGGCGATCAGGGAAGAGTAGAAAGCATCTCCAAAAACTTTTCAAAAGTTGAATTTAAAATTCAAAACAGAGAATTTGTAACCCATACTGGATTGTACAAAGGCAAACGTATTACCGCACTAAGTACAGGTATAGGCACCGACAATATTGATATTGTTTTAAACGAACTGGATGCGGCTGTAAATATTGACTTAAACAAAAGGATTCCATCAAAGAAACACCGTAAATTAAATATCATTCGCTTGGGAACTTCGGGTGCCTTACAAAAGGACATACCTGTTGATTCTTTTGTAGCCAGTTCTTACGGAATGGGATTCGATGGATTATTACATTTCTATAAAGATGCACCCAAGGTTAACGATTTTAAAATGTCGAAAGCATTTATTAAGCATGCCAAATGGGAAAAACATTTAAATCAGCCTTATTCTGTTGCTGCTTCCCCAGAATTATTAAATGGTATTGCCCACGACCTAATTAAAGGTGTTACAGCTACAGCTTCTGGTTTTTATGCGCCACAGGGCAGAATATTGAGATTAGATACACAGGTAAACGATATTAATAGTATTATGACCACATTTAAGCATAACGGTCATCGTATTACCAACTTCGAGATGGAAACATCTGCTTTATATGGTTTAGGCCAAATGTTAGGTCATAATACACTTACCATCTGCACAATTGTTGCCAATCGCCTTCAAAAGAAATTTAGCAAAGACTATAAAAAAAGTGTTGAAAAGATGATTAAACTAACGTTAGACAGAATTGTTGAATTATAAAACAACTTTTTATGAGCTATAAATCACTCGAATCATGTATTAACGATTTAGAATCGAATGGTCATTTAATAAGAATCAAAGAGGAGATAGATCCTTATCTGGAAATGGCTTCTTTACATTTACGGGTATATGAGGCTCAGGGGCCTGCCCTCCTTTTTGAAAATGTTAAGGGAAGCAAGTTTAAAGCTGTATCTAATTTATTCGGGACACTTGATCGCAGTAAATTTATTTTCCGTCATCAAATAGAGGACGTGAAACGATTAATTGATTTAAAGATTAATCCCGTAAATGCCTTAAAACAACCTTTTAAAAATATTGGCTTAATTAAAACGGCCTGGAATGCTCTGCCTAAGAAAGTACGAAATGGCCCTATATTACGTAATACCTGCAACATTACCGATATTCCAGCAATTGTAAACTGGAAAGAAGATGGCGGACCTTTTGTTACCCTCCCCATTGTTTACACAGAAGACATTGAACAGCTTGGTGTAATGAATTCCAATATTGGCATGTACCGAATTCAGTTAGGTGGAAATGATTATGTTGACAATAAAGAAATAGGACTACATTATCAACTACACAGAGGTATAGGAGTTCATCAAACCAAATCTAACAACAAAGGGCAGCCTTTAAAGGTAAGTATTATGTTAGGCGGACCACCTTCTTTAACATTCAGCGCCGTAATGCCATTACCAGAAGGAATGGCCGAAGTTACGTTTGCCGGCGCATTAGGAGGAAGAAGATTTCATTATTTAAATCATAACGGTTATACACTTGGCGCCGATTGCGATTTTGTGATTACAGGATATGTAAATCCAGGTGAAAATAAACCCGAAGGACCGTTTGGTGATCACCTGGGATATTACAGTTTAAAACATCCTTTCCCTTTAATGCATGTTGAAAAGGTGTACCATAAACCAAATGCCATATGGCCATTTACTGTTGTTGGAAGGCCACCACAGGAGGACACCAGCTTTGGAGCCTTAATACATGAGATTACCGGGAATGCTATACCGAATGAAATACCCGGATTAAAAGAAGTAAATGCGGTTGACGCAGCAGGAGTTCACCCACTGCTATTAGCCGTTGGTCAGGAACGTTATACACCCTATTTAAATGACACCAGACCTTCGGAAATTTTGACTATTGCAAATCACATATTCGGAAAAGGACAAATGTCGCTTGCCAAATATTTATTTATCTGTGCCGACGCTCAAAATAAAATAAGCACACATGATATTGTAAAGTATTTTGAGTTTGTGTTTGAGCGAATAGATTTTGAAAGAGACTTACATTTTTATACCAAAACCAGTATGGATACATTGGATTACAGTGGCGAAGGTTTAAATGAAGGCAGTAAAGTGGTTATAGCTGCGGCTGGTGAAAAGAAAAGAGAATTAATTAAAAGTTCTTTAAATGACTTAAATCTTCCTTTAGAATTTGAAGGTGGAAAACTATGCATCCCCGGTGTAATTGCCATAAAAGGTCCTAAATATTCAAACAAAGAAAAAGCCAAACAGGAGTATCTTAGTATAAGCACATCACTTAAAAATATAAACAATAATAATGAACAAGTGGCGCTTATTGTATTGTGCGACGATGCTGATTTTACATCACAAACTTTAAACAACTGGCTATGGGTAACCTTTACCAGAAGTAACCCTTCAACTGACATAAGCGGTGTAAACGAATTTATAAACGACAAACATTGGGGCTGTAAAGGTCCCTTTATTATTGATGCGCGAGTTAAACCTCACCATGCTCCTGCCCTGATGTTGGATCCGGAAGTAGAAAAGAGAACGGACAGATTAATGGATAAGTACTTTACAAATTCTAAATAAATCACACTTCTTCAACAATAATAAAATCGGCCGCTTTGTTACTAACTGTAAATTGACCAGAACGTGTTTTAATTTGAAAAGATCCATCAAAATCTTCCATCGAGATAACCTGAAATGAAGTACCAATAACGAAATTATTTTTCTCTAAGTATTTTAAAAACAAAGTAGAATGATCTCTAACCCCCATAACCTTGTAATGTTTTTTGAATTTAGCATTTGATAATTTTATAAAACTGCTTTTATGGATTTTGCCTTTGGAATCCGGAATCGGGTCACCATGAGGATCAAACAATGGATAAAGCAAGAACTCATCCAGTCGTTCAATTAATTTAGCAGAATTTACATGCTCCAATTGTTCCGCAATTTCATGTACCTCATCCCAGTTAAACCGTAGCTTGCTAACCAAAAAAGTTTCCCATAAACGATGCTTTCGAACTAAATACAACGCGGTTTTTGAACCAATTGAAGTAAGTTCTATTTTACCATATTTCTCATATTTAACCAGCTTCTTCTCCTTTAATTTTTTGAGCATATCGTTTACCGTAGCCGGCTTTAAATTTAAACGAGAAGCCAATTCGTTTGTACCTACTACATTTACAGAATCATCCTGATGCGAAATATGATAAATAGCCTTTAAATAATTTTCTTCTGTAACTGAAAGCATATACAAATATAATAATATTCTAAAAATAATTGTTAGATTAACCTAACTTTTATAGTTTTGCACTACATGAAATCTATTCATATCCTATTCACTTTAATATTAACTCTAAAAATGGGAATGGCTCAGAACATTACCGTTAAGGGCTATGCTAAGAATAGAAATGAAGCTATTCCTTTTGCTAGCATCCTTCTTAAAGAATTGAACAAAGGATATTCATGTGATGTAAATGGATTTTTTGAAATTAAGGAACTTAAGAAAGGAAAATACACATTAATCATCTCTGCGCTTGGTTATATTACTGAAAGGAAACAAATTAATATAACCGACAACCTGAATTTGGATTTCTTTTTAAAAGAAGATGAAAAACAGTTGAATGAAGTAGTTATAAGTGGAACTTTACGAGAAGTTTCAAAACTTGAGAGCCCCGTTCCTATTG
>JBIICS010000145.1:0-6987 GCA_044238735.1 Bacteroidia bacterium | reverse complement strand
TGCTTAAAGGAGCAGCAGTAGTACCGTTAGTAATTGCAGCAGCAGCTACTTCCGAACCTAAAACGTGGTATAATAATACATCTGCTAAGTTTGGTAAAGCTAAAATGCCGTTTAAATCGGTATTTAATCGAGAAGCTAAAGTATCAAACGCTGCGTTTGTTGGAGCAAATACAGTGAATGTACCAAGGGGAATAGACAATGCAGGAATTAACTCAGCTTTTATTAAGGCCGCAGTCAATGTAGTGAAGCTATTTGCAATAGCCACATCAACAACAGTTTTAACCGGTAAAAGAACCTGGTCGGTAACATGAACAACACCGTTATCAGCTGTTAAATCGGCAGTTGTTACTTTAGCCTGATTTACAAAAATCTCTCCAAGAGTTGTTTTTGTAAGTTTTAAAGTATTAATGTTGTTTAAGGGAGTTGCAATTAGTCCGTTTGTTACAGCGCTGGAAGGTACTGTAACTCCTAAAACATGATAAAGAAGAATTGAATCCAAGTTGGGGAGTGCAAGTAAACCGGCAGCATTGGTTCCTAAGGCAGCTGCCAAAGCATTTAAAGCATCATCCGTTGGTGCAAATACCGTTAAAGTGGCACTGGCATTTTGCAAATCATCAGCTAAACCTTCTTGTATAAGGGCAGCTTCAAGAAGGGTGTGATTTGGGCTTGGCGCAATCACATTGTCAAACACATTGGTTTGGGCATACGTTGCTCCGGTCGAAAGCAGTAATATCGACCCGAGTACTCGTTTCAATTTTGAAAAGTTAGTTTTTGAATACATATTTTATTGTTTATAGTTTTATAACAAAACTTAAACAGAAATAAGGGGTGATTGTTTAGGTAATTTAAATTAAAAAAGAGTTAAATACACAACTGCCTGTTTATCAATGTTTTGGATATAAATACAGGTGGTTAATTAATGGTTTTTTAATCTAGAGGGTATAGATAAATAGATACTTAAATCCTACAAAGGTCTGTAGTTTTGGGATATATTACGAAATCGAGTGGGGGTTTTTATTCAATTTTAAGGTCTTTATATTCGTCTTCCTTAACAATTTCCTCTTGATCTACTTCAAAAAGAGGTTTTTCAGTAATTTCTTTTTTAGTAATGTATTTTTCTAAAGACAATAAAAAGGAGGGGAGTAAAATCAGATTCGAAGCATAAGCAAAGATTAAAGTTACAGGTATTAAAAAACCAACTGCTTTAGTGCCACCAAAAGTAGAAGCAGTAAAAATTCCAAAACCACAGGCTAATATAATTGCCGTAAAAATCATGCTTAATCCAACTTCTTTAATAGATATACTTACTGCTTTAGAAATAGTTAAATTATTGTTTTTTAACTCGTGTCTGTATTTGGTTAGAAAGTACAAGGTGCCATCTGAAGCAATTCCAAAAGCAATACTAAAAATTAAGATGGTACTTGGTTTTAAATTTATACCCAGGTATCCCATAAGGCCTGCCGTAATAAGTAAAGGAATTAAACTGGGGACTATCGAAATAAAAATCATTCGTATAGACGCAAAGAGTGAAATCATTACCAGTGTTATTAAGAAAATAGCAATACCCACGCTTTCTATCAAGTTTTTAACCAGATAATCATTTCCTTTTAAAAACATTAGAGAATTTCCGGTAAGCGAAACATCAAATTTATTATCGCCTGTTTCCCACATTTTATTATCGTAATTAAAATTAAAAATCGAATCAATTTTAGGTTTTATTTCTGCAAGAAGTTTTTTCATTTCTATGCTGCCGATATCAGCCATTTGAATGCTAACGCGAGTATATCTTTTAGTACTGTCTACAAAAGCTTTAAGCTGATCCTGTTTTTTAGGATTACTTCCGTTGGCTGCATAATCAGCAATTTGTTTAAGGTCGGCTGCGCCCGGTAAAATATAGAATTTTCTTTTTCCTTCGTGGTAGGCCTGATTGGAAAATTTAATTGCTTCTACAATGGATAAAGGCTTTGAGAATTCTTTATATTCCGCAAGCATTTTTTGGAGTTTATGAATTTTATAAATGGTTCTGCTTTGAAATACTCCCTTTTCTTTTTTTGTATCAATACTTATTTCAAAAGGTAAAACACCGTGATAAATTTCCTCAAAAAAATCCATGTCGCTGTATACCTTATCTCCTTTAGGAAGATCGTCTACAACATAACCCAATGCCTTTAATTTGGTTAAACCATATGCAGAAATCAAACAAAGTAAAACAACGGTAAAATAGATTGCTTTTCTTTGTTTTTGAACTAGTCTGTCTATAAACAAAAGTAAACCGGAAGATCGTTTTCCTTCTACATGTTTGGTATGTTTAGATTTCGGTGGTTTTAGATAGCTGTAAATAGTTGGTAATAATATCATCGAGAAAATGTATGTAACCATAACATTTAACGCAGCAACTCTTCCAAATTCAACCAGAATTTTTGAATGGGTAAATACAAAAACATAAAAACCGATAGATGTTGTTACGTTGGCAAAAAAGAGAGAAACTCCCGCTCTGGATATCATTCTTGTTAGAGCTCGGGCCTGATTTCCATGTTTTAAATAATCGCTAAAATAAGTGTTGATAAGAAAAATACAGTTTGGAACTCCTATTACAATAATGAGTGGAGGTATTAAGCCGGATAAAATAGTAATCTGATAACCCATTAAATAAATGGTTCCAAACGAAGTAATCATGCCTAAAAGAACTACCAGCATAGAAAAGGCAACGGCTTGCCAGTTTTTAAAGAAAATTAACAGAACTACAATAGTAACCAACAAGGCCAGTCCTAAAAACTGGAACATTTCGGTAGATACCATGGTAGCAACTATAGTTCTTATAAAAGGTAATCCTGAGTAATGCATCTCGGTGTTAAAGGTTGTACCGTATTTATCTGCCATTTCCTTGATCTTGGGTACAATGGATAATCGTGCTTTAGAGTTTAGTTGTGTTTTATTAAACGTAATAGCCATAACGGTACTATTACTTTTCTTATCATAAATAAATCCTTCATAAAAAGGAAGATTCAATACTACATCTTTAATACTATCCAGTTTTTCTTGTGTTTGAACTGGACCAGTGAATACCGGTTTAAATTCAAATTTCTCTAAACTATCATTTTTACTTAAGTTGTATAAACGCGAAATAGAAACTACTTCCTGAATGCCGTCTATCTTTTTTACATCGCTGGCTAATTGATCCCATGCATTGTATTTTTCTTTTTGAAAAAAATCTTTATCCTGTATACCAATAATTAAAACGGTACCGTCTTCACCAAATTTATTTTTAAATTCTTGATATTTAATATAGGTGGTATCGGTTTGAGGTAAAATTTTCGGGAATTCCCATGTAATTGTGGTGTAAGAAGCAAAATAGCTCATAACAAGAGCTGTAATGCTCAAGCTTATTATGATAGCCAATCGGTTTCGTAAAATGAAATGTGTTATAAATTTCCACATAGTTAGTTGCGTTGTTTATTTTTGGTAGCCTCTAAAAGCTTAACTTGATCTTCAATAGATTTTCTTTTCTCAATTTGTGCTTTTACATTTAGATCTATTTCACCCTCTGCCTTAACGATTTTTTCTTTGAAATCTTCTATATCTGATTTTAAATTTTCTTTTTGTTTTTCTAATTTCTGAAGTTCTTTTTCCAATTGTTTTAATTTTTTTTCTTCTTCTTTTATTTGTTCGGAAAGGGTTTGATTATAGATGCTATTGGCTATTCTATTTAGATATTTTTCCAGCCTATTGCTGATTTCGGGATGCGTAGCGGAAGATAAAAAAGACCCCCCTAAATCAATACCAACATATATGTCCAGCGAACCATTATCGTTTTGGAAAAACTTAGCATATAAGTCAAATGTATTTGCGCATACATCGCTCATGCTCAGGTTATCGCCGAACAATTGTTTATGAACCTGATTGGTTTTGCCATTGTTGTCTTTTATAAATGATTTTAATTCCTTTTCTGCAATATCTTTATTCGCCTTTGCAAAGCTAATTTTGTAAACATTTTGTAAAGTTTTTTCTGCCCCAATATCATCTTTAGATTCTTTTATAGTAAATTTTTCCTGGGCCAAAACCACTGTTGAAGTAATGCTAAGTAGAAAGAGGTAAATAATTTTTTTCATTTTATTTATTTGAAATACTCATAAAGTTTAGTTTTGGGTTACTTAATATCAGTTGTGTTTTCGATTCTAATAATTGTATTCCCATATAATTTAGTTTAATTCATAACTAAGCAATACAAAAGGTTTTAAAAAACTATCAGCTAGTTTATAAATCCTAATTTTTCCCTCACTTTACGCAGGGTTTCATTAGCTATTTTTCTGGCTTTGTTTGCTCCAGTTTGGAGTTCTTTTTCCAGCATGGTTTTATCAACCATGTAATAATTGAACTTTTCTCGGGCATCTTTATAGTTTTCTAAAATAAGGTCCAATAAGGCTGTTTTTGCATGGCCATATCCAAAGTTACCGGCTAAATATTTTAATTTAAGTTCCTGAGTTTGTGATTCTGTTGCTATTAATTTGAAAAGGGCAAACACATTACAAGTTTCCGGATTTTTGGGTTCTTCTAAAGGAGTACTGTCAGTAATAATGCTCATTATAACTTTTTTCAATTCTTTTTCGGGTAAAAAAATGTTGATGTAATTGTTGTAAGATTTACTCATTTTTTGTCCGTCTGTCCCAGGGACTATCATTACCTTTTCGTCAATTTTAGAATCCGGAACCACAAAAGTTTCTCCGTATTGATTATTAAATGAACTGGCAATGTCGCGTGTAATTTCTAAATGTTGAAGTTGATCTTTTCCAACCGGAACCTGATGAGCGTTGTACAATAAAATATCAGCCGCCATCAAAACCGGATAGGTAAACAATCCGGCGTTTACATCGCTTAGGCGGTTACTTTTATCTTTAAACGAATGAGCGTTTGCAAGCATCGGATAGGGCGTAAAACAACTTAAGTACCAGGTAAGTTCGCACACTTCGGGTATATCGCTTTGGCGGTAAAAGATATTTTTATCGGTATTAAACCCCATCGCAATCCAGGTAGCAGCAACCGCGTATGTTGACTCTCTTCTGAACGCGCTGTCTTTTAATGAGGTAAGGGAATGCAAATCTGCAATAAAAAAAAGCGATTCATTTTTTTCATCTTTAGATAATTCTATTGCAGGTTTAATTGCGCCTAGAATATTTCCTAAATGAGGAACGTTTGTACTTTGAATACCAGTTAAAATTCGGGCCATAATTTGTTAAAATACAAATATAACAAGCATTAGGTTAAAGTAATGTGTCAGGAATTAATACTTTTGCACGGTGAAATTACTTACGGCAATACCCAAAGTTTTTTGGAAGACCTGGTTTATACTCAATTTTGGTTTGGGTTTGCTAATTTTATATCCTTTATTTAGATTATTATTATTCAAGGAGTCTTGGTTTAAATGGTCTTTTAAATTGATGCGATTTTGGGCTCATTGGATTTTATGGGGCTCAGGTATTTTTGTAAAAAAGCTCAAAGGCTCTTATAATCATGCGATTAAAGGTCCTGTGGTCTTTTGCGCCAATCATACCAGTTATTTGGATATTGTTCTTTCTTATTACCTTTTCGATTGTTATTTTGTATTTATGGGCAAGGCCGAATTAAAGAAGGCTCCGCTTTTTAATATATTTTTCGAAAAAATGAATATTCTGGTCGAAAGAGTTAGTCGAGTAGAATCTCATAGGGCATTTATGGAGGCCGACAGGCGAGTTAAACGAGGTGAGTCTGTTTTTCTATTTCCCGAGGGGACCATAGGCAGACAGGTCCCCGTTTTAAAGGAATTTAAAAACGGGGCTTTCCGATTGGCGGTAGAGAACCAGGTTCCCATTTTACCGGTTACATTTATTAATAATTGGAAAATCTTGCAAAATGGTGGTTTTTTTAAAGCAAATGGCAGTCCGGGTATTGCATTGGTTAAAATTCATAAACCTATCTCTACCAAAGGCTTAAGCCCGGATAATTTAGTATCTTTGAAGGAACAGGTTTACAACATTATTGAAGAACCCTTAAAATAGTACTACTATGAAAATTGACGAAAAAATGGTTGATGGATTGGCTCATTTGGCTCGTTTACAATTTAGCAATGATGAAAAGTCGGAGATTATGAGTGATTTAAACCGAATGCTTAATTTCGTTAATAAGTTAAATGAGGTTGATACGGATCATGTTAAACCATTGATATACGTAAATGAACATGCTAATTTTGTTCGTGAGGATGTTGTTCACTCAGAAATTACTCAAAGGGATGCTTTAAAAAATGCACCAAAAAAAGATTCTGATTATTTTAAGGTTCCTAAAGTAGTAGATAAGAACGCCTGATTTAACGGGTGAAATGCGAAATAAGTTTATTAATTATTTATTAAAGATCGGACTGGTTCTACTGGTTTATCTTATATATTTTAATCTTTTTTACTTATTTAATCAAAACGTTTTTTCGGGTTTAACTTTTACTAACTATATATTTTTGATGTTAGCCTCACTCCGTTTTTCTTTATCAGCTATTGCTTATACTAATTTATTGTATGCATTCTTAGTTTTTTTCCCTTATGGTTTAAATTTCAGAATTAAATCCGCATTATTAAATTCCTTGTTTTTTTTAGTAAATTCTGTTGCCTTTGTTTTTTGCACAATTGATCTGGTTTTTTTTAAGTTTAATGGAAAACGAACCGGTATTGAGTTGTTTTTAACGCAAGGAATGGGAAGCGATTTGTTAAGATTAATCCCCAGTTTTGCGCTCGATTATTGGTATGTAATTATTGTTTTTATTATCCTGATTTACACTTTTGTAAAGTGTGTTAAAAAGATTAATGTTAGTTATCCGATAAAACCTATTCAACAATTTTGGATTTCCAGCTTGGTTTGGATTTTTGTACTGGCTCTTCATTTAATTGGGGGTAGGGGAGGTCTTCAGCTTAGATCAATTAAGCCTGTTTCCGCCGGTTTATATGCCGAACCACAGTATATTCCGCT
>JBIICS010000150.1:0-6484 GCA_044238735.1 Bacteroidia bacterium | reverse complement strand
AACGGTTGGTATTAAAAATACAAACCGCTTTAGTAAATACCTAAACATATCGTTGCTTAATCAGGTAAAACCAGAAGTGGTTTTTGAATGTTAACAGCTATGTTTTTGGAATTATTAGGGGCAAATATTTTTTCGATTAAATTGTGTTTGTGAAACAATATAGCAAGCATCTGAATTGATTTGTGTTCGATATGAGCTTGTATGCCTTTTTCGGCCGAATTATTTTCTAGCAATGAAAGAGTTGTTTTGTTGTAGGCTAATTTCTTAGAAACATTTTCCAATAGGGTATGAAGTTGAACTCTATCCTGATGATCTCTAATGTAAGGGGTAACATGGGTAACGTTAATTTCTGCATTGAAAGCACTTGCAATTTCTTTTATGAAAGATAAGTGTTTTTTTGAATTTAAACCCTCTAGCTTGGTAGATAAGGCAAGTCGTTTTATATCATGAATCTTATTTCCTTCCGGTATAGCAATTACCGGTATTTTAGTTTCCTTCATTAATAAGGATAAATGATTTCCGAAAATCACTTTTTCGATATGACTACTTTTCGATTTACCAATTAAAATAAAATCGGATTTATGTTTTTTAGCCATTTTGAGTGTTGTACCAACAAAGTCGTAACTGAATTGTACTTCGATGTTGAATTTAAATCCGCTTAATAACTTGGAATAATTTTTATGAATTAGATTTACAACTTCTGTTTTTGCATCTTTTTCATTAATAAGCATTGCTGGAATCTCGGGAGCAAGAGGAATTCTGTATACGTGTAACAGGGTTAGAGGGCACGAGAATTTTTTAGATAATAGGGCTGCAAATTTAACAGCGGCTGAAGAAGAGGGAGTAAAATCTACCGGAACTAAAATGTTTTTCATAAATAAGTTTAATTGATTTCGAAGATAATAATAGTTTGTTTAGATAAGTCTGATATTCGTCATTTATTCATTTTTTAATGAAAAACCGGGCGCCCAAAAACCCGGATAAACTGTTGTGAATTTTACGTTTATAAACTCATTACTTATTGCGATATTGTTATTTGGTGACATCATAAATATATAATTTGCTTCATCAAAGAGTATGCGTTGGAAGCGCTTATACATTTCGTTTCGTTTCGTTTCATTCAATTCTACTTTGATGGAATCGATTAAAGCATCTGTTTGGGTATTTCCAAAATTTACAAAGTTGGAGCCTTCTGCAATTTGTGAGGTATGAAATAATTGTGTATGATCTTCGGGTGCAAATTCACCAAACCAAGATCCATAATATAAATCGAAATTTTTCTTAATTACATTTTGAATAAATACGCTCCATTCCTGGTTTTGTATGTTCAATTCTATACCGGCTTCTTTAAACCAATTTTTAATTAGGTTTGCAATAGCCAATCGGTCATCGCTTCCGGCAACAGTTAAAAAAGATAAACGTAATTCTGTTTTTTTTCCATTTACTAATTTGTCTAAAATACCATTATGGTCACTGTCGGTCCAACCCTCCAATTTAAGAAGTTCTCTTGCGGTTGTTAAATCGAATGCGTAAGGTAAGAGTAAACTATCATAACATTCTTTTTTAGTCGGATGAGTTGGGCCTGTAACCGGAGAAGCATAACCGTAGTTAACTGTTTTTATTATTTTATTTATATCTATCAAATGAGCAAGAGCCTTTCGGGTGTTTTTAGAATTCAACTCTTTTTTTAAGGCATTTACACCAACATAAGAATAACCAAGCATACTTGTTGAGTTGGTGTTAAGTTTAGTTTTTAACTTTTTGTTGTTTTCAATATCATTATAGTCTTTGGACCTGATGCCATACATTAAATCTATTTCGCCAGATTTAAAAGCAGCCAAAGCCGTTGTTTGGTCGTTTACAATTTTATAAATAAGATATTCTAACTTAATATCAAAATAAGAGCTTTTATTGCTGAAGTCATTTCCCCACCAATTCTTTTTCTTGCTTAATCTAATTTCTTGACCGGTTTTCCATCCATCAAAACGATAAGGGCCCGAACCTTCAATATTTCCTACTTCGCGTGAATATTTGTTAGCATTAAAATTTTTAGACCATTCATTAATTGCTTTATTGTTTTTTAGTTTTATCACTCTTTCCTGATCGCAAAAATCAAGTAAACGGTATTTAGATAAAACACCTGCAGAGTCGTAAAGGTGAGCTGGTATAATAAAATATTCTGAACCAGAATTAAACTCAGCTCTAATGTAGGTTTCATCATAAATTATAGTAAACATCAGCGGATCATCATCGTAATATTTAAAATCCTTAATAAGTTGGAAATTAGGTTTATTACGTTCATTGTTTACTCCTGGACATAAAACAACTTTTAAGCTAAATTCAACATCTTTGGCGGTTATTGCTTTGCCATTATCCCAGGTTGCTTTCGAATTTAGTTTATAGGTTACTTGCAAATCTCCTTCGGGTGTTTGGGTTAAAAGTGGTCGCGATTCTGCCAAAACGGGAGTGAGTTGTTGTGTGTAATGGTCAACATCCAGAAGTTTTTGGAAAATATAATGATTTATTTCATCAGCAAAAGCGTCAGTATAATTAACCGGATTTAGGGTAACCGGATCAGCTAAAGCATGAATTACAATTCGGTTTTTAAAGTTGTTTTCAGTATCGTTTGTGCTTTTATTGTTCTTACATCCTAAAGCAAAAACAAAAAGAAAGCCCAGCAATACCGGGCTCCATATGTTGTATAATTTAAATTTAAACATTTTAGCTATCAAATTCTTCTTCAGATAATTCCGTAAGATTGAAAGGTAATTTTACTAAATCAGCAAAGTGTTCTCCTGCTTCTTTCATATCGTCGTCGTCGGTTTCATAATACCAATTCAAAGTAATTTTATTTCCACCTTCAATAGCAACTGTTTCAAGTCTCTTGAAAATTTCAAGTAAATATTTTGCCGAAGCAGTATTAAAATATTGAATTTTACAGATTATATCTAAATGATCATTTTTTAAATTTTTTAGACCTTCTATCCAATTTAAAATAGATAAAAAATACTGATTAGGATTTTCAGGAATGCATCTACCTTTAAACATGCATACCTTTTTTTCTGCATCTAATAAAATATAAGGAGTCAATTCTCCCGCTTGAAGTTCTAATGGTGCCAGCGACATATAAAGCTTTTAATTAGCATTGCTAATTTAGTTAATTAAATTAATAATTTAAGCGAATAAACGACTTAATTGTTGGTTTAAAGGATTTTACCCACCCGCTTTTTTGGCTTTATAACCTTTTTCGATTAAAAGAGCTATAATTTTATCTCTAAAGTCGCCCTGAATTAATATTTGTCCATCTTTTACAGAGCCACCAACTCCACATTTTTGCTTGATCAGTTTGCCTAGTTCCTCTAAATCTTCTGTTTTACCTATAAAACCATCAATTAAACTAACCGCTTTGCCTGCCCTTTGTTTTTTATCTAAAAAAACTTTGAGGTTTTGATGATTTGGAGCTAAAGTTTCAGACTCCATGTAATTTTCCTCCTGATAATTAAAATCGGGATTTGTGGAATAAACTACATTAACAAACTTCTTTTTGCTCATAATTAATCCTTTTTATAAATACTATAATCCTAAAATTAAGGATAAACAGCAAAAGTTTGATGGTATTTTAAGCTAAATTTTTAATTTTTTAAAAATTAACCCAATTCATTGTCTCAAAAATGTATTGGCCAAGATTGAATTTTCGTTTAATCATGGTATCACTGGCTAGCTTAGTATTAAGCGATCCCCTTATGTAATTGTTTGTTTTAGTTCTATTGCATTATTCGGGTTAATTATACTAGAGTCAATTTTACCAATCAAATGCATTCATGAGATTACAGTAATGTGTTCTGAACTATTTCTACAAGTGTTATGGGATTAAATAAATATTCCGAATTGCTTTTTAATTCGCGGCATTTTATGCGTTTCTTTAATTTTAGTCCTCTTACAAAATAACGCTTATTGTATTTAAAAATAGCATTAGGTGCCAGTTCTTCTAGATGTATTGAGTTAGAATTAAGCTCGAGATTTTTATCGTATTTACGAAGTACCTTTTGTAAATTTATATCGCCACAACTTGTTGCAGCGGGATTACCAAGATATCTTATTAGCGCTTTTCCAATATCTTCAGGAAAAACGGCCATTTCAAAAAAGGGGTGCATAAGTCCTCTAAATTCTGCCTTCCATTCTGCGCCATGCGCTTTTACGCTGTTACCGTATTTTTCGTAAGTAGTTAAATGAGCTACTTCATGAACAAAAGTAATTAAGAAGGAAAACTCATTAAGGTTATGATTTATAGTAATTTTATGCCTATTATTTTTTATGGGGGCCATATAGTCGCCCAGTTTGCTTCGTCTTTCTCTGGTAATTTTTAAATCGAAGTTATAGACAATTAACCACTTGCTTGCCAATTCTGCTGCTTCCGCGGGCATATAGTTTCTCAACACTTCGGTATATGAATGATAACTCATTAAGCAAATTTAAGTTAGAGGGTAAATTGTAATTATAGTTCTTTATAAATTTTATTAACTTATTTTTCTCAATAAAAGAATCGTTTTTACTTTTTGGTTAGGTATTTTTTAAAATTGAAAAACTATTAAAAGTAAAGACGATGTGTAATTATCAATATCATATAAAATCATTTAACTACCTTAAACCTGCCGAACGCTTTAGGCAATATCCGCATTAAATTTCTTAAATTTGATAAATTTTTTTTGTAAAAATAGATATGAAGATTTCTTTAAACTGGTTGAAAAATTATATAAATGTTGACTTAGATCCTGTAAAAATTGGAGAATTATTAACAGACGGCGGTCTAGAAGTGGAAAGTATCGAAACATTCGAAACGGTTAAAGGTGGTTTAAACGGTTTGGTAGTGGGAGAGATTCTAACATGTGAAAAACACCCCGATGCTGATCGACTAAAAATTACTACCGTAAATATAGGCGAAGCCGTACCATTAAATATTGTTTGTGGTGCCCCTAATGCAAGGGCGGGACAAAAAGTAATTGTTGCTACTGTTGGAACCAAGTTATACCCTAACGGAGGTGAACCTTTCGAAATAAAAAAATCTAAAATTAGAGGTGCTTTGTCGGAAGGAATGTTATGTGCCGAAGATGAAATCGGCTTGGGTATTTCGCATGACGGTATAATGGAATTACCTTTTGACACAAAAGTAGGATTACCAGCATCTACCTATTTTAATTTACAATCGGATTTCATTTTTGAAATTGGATTAACTCCAAACAGAACGGATGCAATATCTCACATGGGTGTAGCACGCGATTTGTCAGCATTATTATTGCAACGACTTAAAATTAACTCTTCTGTTAAACTTCCGGAATATCAGTTGTTGAGTTTAACAACGGATGTTTGTCCGATTAAAGTTATAGTAGATAGCGTTGATTTATGTCCACGATACAGCGGTGTTTACCTTACTGATGTAAAAGTAGGGGAGTCACCTAAATGGCTCAAAACGGCCTTAGAATCAATAGGGCTGCGAAGTATAAACAATATTGTAGATATTACAAATTATGTGATGCACGAAACGGGTCAGCCTTTACATGCTTTTGATGCCGATAAAATAAAAGGAAACACCATTAAGGTTACTTCAGCAAAAGAGGGAACAAAATTTACCACTTTAGACGGGGTTGAACGTGTTTTAAAATCGAACCATTTAATGATTTGTAATGCTGAAGATCCCATGTGTATTGCCGGTGTTTTTGGAGGAGAACAATCGGGTGTTAATGATAATACCGTAAATGTTTTTTTAGAGAGTGCTCATTTTAATGCTGCCAGTGTTAGAAAAACTGCCCGAGAATTACAGTTAAAAACCGACTCCAGCTTCCGATTTGAAAGAGGTACAGATCCGAATCATGTTTTATTCGCTTTAAAAAGGGCGGCCTATTTAATTTGTTCCGAAACAGGAGCTAAAACCACTGGAAATATTATCGATCATTATCCCTTTAAAATAGAAGAAAACGAAGTTTCGGTATCCTATACTTCAATAAATAAATATATAGGTAAAAATATAGATTCTCTAACGGTAAAAAATATTTTAAATAGTTTAGGTATCAAAGTTAAGGAAGAGAATAATGATACGTTATTATTGAGTATACCAACCTACAAAACAGATGTAACGCAAGAAGCGGATATAGTAGAAGAAGTTTTACGAATCTATGGTTACAATAATGTTGAAATACCAGCCAAAATAAATGCATCAGTAAATTACACCCTCCGACCTCAGCCGGATGCAGTTCAGAATAGAATATCTGATTTTTTAAGTTATAATGGATTTGCTGAAATGATGTCGTTGTCACTAACAAAAGATCAGTTAAATAAAACTACTGAAACATATAACCAAAATTCGGCTGTTGAATTGTTGAATCCGGTTAGTAACGAGGTAAATATGCTCAGACAGCACTTGTTAACCGGAACATTGCAGGCCATTTCGTTTAACATTAATCGTAAGCAACGTAATTTAAAGTTTTAC
>JBIICS010000165.1:0-5654 GCA_044238735.1 Bacteroidia bacterium | reverse complement strand
GCAGTTGTTTTACCAAGCAATACAGTTGTAGATGTGGCTATCGACAATGGCTTCAGCACGCTTGTTGCTGCAGTTCAAAAAGCAGAATTAGTTCCGGCTTTATCTGAACCTTTTGGTACTTACACTGTATTTGCTCCAACAAATACTGCTTTCAATGATTTGGCTACCGCTTTAAATACTGACATCAACGGCATTTTAGCTTTACCAAACTTAGCAGATGTATTGTTGTATCATGTAATTGGAAATGAAATTGTATCAACCGGCTTAACCAATGGTAATTTATTAACGTTAAGCGGAAACAATGTAACCGTTGACCTAACAAACGGAGTTAAGATTAACGATGCTACAGTAGTTTTAGCAGATGTTCAAGCGGATAATGGTGTGGTACATGTAATAAACAAAGTTTTATTATATAATCCAACCTCTATAGCTAAACGTTCATTAGAATCAGTAAGCATTGTTCCTAATCCTGCTAACGATTTTATTAGAATCAGTAATGTAGAAGGTACTTACCAAATATTAAATTCTAACGGATCATTAGTAAAAGAAGGTTTTACTGGAGAAAACATCAACATTTCTGAATTAAGCACCGGCTTATATTTTGTTAATGTTAAATCTGAAAATGGAATGGTTGTTTCGAAATTCACAAAACAATAATACCTATCAAAAAAATAAAAAAACCTCACAAATTTTGTGAGGTTTTTTTTTGTTTATATATGATATAAAAAAGTGATAAATCTAAAACCCTAACTTAAGCCTCAATAAATACGGATAAGCTACTTACATCCATTTAAATATTCCGATATACAATTTAGAAATCCCCTTTTAACAAGTTTAATTTACCAGTTCTCTTCCCAAGGCATCCAAATCAACACCATCAAAATTACCTGAACTCATCAACAAAAGAACCTTTTGATTTTTAATTGCGTTATTTAAATCCTTTAGTTTTTGTTGCCACAATTTAGAATCGGTTACAACCTCTACATTTGAAGATTTAAAAGCATCCCTCACTTGGTCGGCAGTAATTGGTTTCAGTTTTTTATGCTCAATAACACTTGGATTAAAATAGACAAGCAATTTATTTGCCCCCTCGCTGGTGCCGGCATATTGTTCTAAGAAGTTTTCGTTTAAACTACTAAAGGTGTGTAATTCAACACTTCCTAAAATATTGTATCCTTCAAATTGTTTACGAACGGCAGCAATCGTAGCTTTTAACTTACTGGGAGCATGGGCAAAATCTTTAAAACAAACACTGTTTCCATTTCGGGCAATTAATTCGAGTCGTTTGGCAGCACCTGTAAAACTCTGCATGGCCTTGTAAAAACTACTTTCTTCAACACCTACCTCCTTACAGGCATAATAAGCAGCCACCATATTCTGTAGATTATGATCACCAAATACTTGCATAGGATAAGCATTACCCTTAGAATCAAAAACTGTAGTTATTCCATTTTCTATTTTGTGAACAGGTGTTTTGTATGCAATCTTATTAAAATGATTGGCAAATTTTGACTCCAGATTAACCAAGTCTTTATCTTCACTGCAATAAATCAAGGTTCCCTCTTTTTCAATTAAATCAGTAAAAATCTTAAACTGATCGATATAATTTTCGAAAGTTGGAAAAACATTAATGTGATCCCAGGCAATACCACTTATAATGGCAATATTGGGATGATATAAATGAAATTTTGGTCTTCTGTCTATTGGAGAGGCAAGATACTCATCCCCTTCAATTACAGCTACCCTGGCTTCCTTGCTTAATTTCACCATGGTATCAAATCCTTTTAATTGAGCGCCCACCATATAATCGCAATCAATATCATTTTTATTTAAAGCATGCAGTATCATAGCTGTAATCGTTGTTTTACCATGAGATCCGCCCACTACAATACGTATTTTATCTTTTGTTTGTTCGTAAATATATTCGGGATATGAATAAATTTTTAATCCAAGTTCCCGAGCTTTGATAAGCTCAGGATTATCTTCGCGAGCATGCATTCCCAAAATTACAGCATCAATTTCTTTAGTAATTTTCTCTGGAAACCAACCAATGGATTCCGGTAAAATTTCAGCAGCTTTTAAACGGCTTAGAGAAGGTTCTCTTATTTCATCGTCCGATCCACTAACCTGATAACCCTTTTTATGAAGAGACAATGCCATGTTATGCATGGCACTTCCTCCAATTGCAATTAAATGTATGCGCATAAAATAATTTTTATTGAAATTAATTCCGGCATCTTTTGTTTTTACCTAAAACACCTTCTATTTACCAACATTTTTAATAACAAATACTAACTTTGAAAAAACATTAAAATCATGAAGTTATATTCTATAAATGCCGGCCATTTTAAGTTGGATGGTGGTGCCATGTTTGGTGTAGTCCCCAAAAGCATGTGGAACAAACTAAACCCTGCCGACGAAAATAATATGTGCAGCTGGGCCATGCGTTGCTTATTAATTGAAGACGGTAATCGATTAATTTTAATTGACAATGGAATGGGCTATAAACAAGATGAAAAATTCTTTGGTTTTTATTATTTACATGGCAACGATACACTGGAAAAATCGCTTGCAGTAAAAGGTTTTAGTAAAAACGACATAACAGATGTTTTTTTAACCCACCTTCACTTTGATCATTGTGGAGGAAGTATCGAAAAAGATGCTAATGGCAAACTAATTCCGGCATTTAAGAATGCAAACTATTGGTCTAACTCCAAACACTGGAGCTGGGCCATAAATCCTAACCCCCGCGAAAAAGCCAGTTTTCTCAAAGAAAACATTTTACCCATTCAGGAATCCGGTCAATTAAATTTCATTGAGGAAGGGAATTCATTTAATGATAAAATAGCCATTGAATTTGTTTATGGCCATACCGAAGCTATGATGCTACCGGTTATCAATTATAAAGAACATAAGATTTTTTATATGGCTGATTTAATCCCCTCACTTGCTCATATCCCTATGCCCTATATAATGGCTTACGATATGAGACCACTTAATACATTAGGCGAAAAAGAAAAAATATTAAACAAGGTGTTAAAAGAAAAAGGCATACTCTTTTTTGAACACGATCCACAAATCGAATGTTGTTCTTTACAATTAACCGATAAAGGCATCAGGCATCAATCTATAATAAAAATTGATGAACTTTAATTTTATCTGTTGATTATTCATTTTGTGAAATAATTTAGCTATCTTAAATAAAAATTTTATCATGTCATTAAAAAATGTATGGTTAGTCGGAATACTGTTAATCTCATTAGATATTAAAGCCCAGTTAAATACTTATCCCGATTCGGGGTATGTTAGTGGAGAAGTTTTGATACAATGTTCTGGCAAAAAAGAATTAGAGAGCGCTTTAACTAAACTTCAATTGATTAACGGCACCGAATCTCAACTGCGTTTATCCTCTGTTCTTGCCCCGGAATTGGGCATATACTTGTGTAAATTTAATTCTACAGCCATTTCTCATCCTCAATTACTTAAATCACTAAAATCAATTCCTGAAGTTATACTTGCTCAAAACAATCATTATATCGAAAATCGATCTACTCCCAACGATCCTCAGTTTGCAAACATGTGGGCGATGAATAATACCGGACAAAACGGAGGCACCATTGACGCTGATATTGATGCGCCAGAAGCATGGGACATTAGCACAGGCGGACTAACCACCACCGGCGACACCATTGTGGTAGCCGTTATAGACGGGGGCTTTTTTTTAGCACATCAGGACATTAATTTTTGGAAAAATTATAACGAAATACCCGGTGATAATATTGATAATGATGGAAATGGCTATATTGATGATGTAAACGGCTGGAACGCATACAATAATTCAGGTAACATAACCAGCGACTCGCATGGTACACATGTAGCCGGAACAGTAGGTGCTAAAGGAAATAATACGCTTGGTGTAACAGGAGTTAACTGGAACGTAAAAGTAATGGGTGTTTCGGGAAGCTCTGAAACAGAATCGGTTGTTGTTATCGCTTACAATTATGTTTTAAAACAACGACTGATATACAACAGAACCAATGGCGATAGCGGAGCGTTTGTAGTAAGTACCAATGCTTCATTTGGAAAAGACTATGGATTACCTGTAAACTTTCCAATTTGGTGTGCAATTTATGATTCATTAGGCAAAGCAGGTATTATAAGTTGTGGCGCAACGGCCAATCGCAATATAGATGTTGATGTTCAGGGTGATATTCCTACAACTTGCACATCCCCCTACTTAATTAGTGTTACCAATACTACTCGGGCAGATGTTAAATACGCAAGTGGTGCAGCCTGGGGTTTAACTCATATTGATTTAGGAGCACCGGGTTCCAGTCTTTTATCTACTTACCCATCTAACACCTATTCCACAAGTACCGGCACTTCTATGGCTACACCTCATGTTGCAGGCACAGTTGGTCTAATGTTTTCTGCCGCTCCTGTAGAACTCATTAATCAATATAAAAGCAAACCCGACTCAGTTGCATTATTGTTTAAGAATTGGATTCTCTGCAGCACCGACCCTTTAAATGATCTTAATGGAAGAACAGTTACAGGAGGTCGATTAAATGTTGCAAATTCTCTTGGAAAAGTGATCGGAACATCCAGTTGCCTGGTTTCAAGCTCGGAAATTAAGAATGATCCTCAAAAATCTTCTCTCTTTTCCATTTGGCCCAACCCATTATCGGGTAGCACTTTAAATATCAATTATTTTGCTCATTTAAACGAACAAGCATTTTTAACCATCTATAATACTTTAGGCGAAGAAGTTGATAAGGTTAAACTTAATTTTAATGGAATTGGTTTTCATAATCATAACCTTTACATGCCGGTTTTAAGTTCGGGTACCTATTTTGTTAGAATATCTTCACCAAGCGAAAATTCTAACTTTCAAAAACTCATTGTTGTTAATTAAAAAGTATCTTATATAATTGTAAATCTGCCTATTAATCTTGTGTAATATCATTTTTTTTCGTTTATTGCGCTGCTTTTGAAAAGTAAACATAATGTGTAAAGTATTAAAAAAAACGTTTTTAGTAGTTGGAATAACCGGAATATTATCCGCGGGATTTGTCTCTTGTAATAACAAAGCCAAAGAAGAGGAACCTGAAGAAAAAATTGACAGCACACAAAGTAATTTTGTTAAAGTTGAGAATGCTATCTTTAGTATACCCTCTCCTTATCAAACGGCCAGTTTAATTAAAAAACTTGGAGTTACTTACAACAAAGATTTATGTAATCAAAATAAGAACTTAGCTCAATACTCAACTAATTTTAAAAAAGGATTAAATTTAGGCGTATACGGTGCCGATTTGGGCTATGTGGCTATTTATGAACAAAGTCAGGATGCCCTAAATTATCTTAAAGCCTCTCAAAAATTAGCTAGTGATTTAGGTATTGGTAGTGCTTTTGACAGTAAAACCATTGATAGAATTCAAAAAGCATTAGGTAGTAAAGACTCTTTATTATCGATATCAGCGCTCGCCTTTAGAGCCGGTAACAATTATTTGCAAACTAATGAACGGAATGATGTTGCCGGATTAGTTGTGGCTGGTGGATTTATAGAATCATTGCATTTAACGGTTTCGCTTGCCAATCAGTTTAAAACACAAGAATTGTTTAACAGAATTGGTGAACAAAAAAATTCACTCGAT
>JBIICS010000059.1:0-16223 GCA_044238735.1 Bacteroidia bacterium | reverse complement strand
AACAACATCTGACGGGTAAGATTAGATTGATTTTTTACTAAATAACAATCAGACAATGTTAAATAATACCCCACCTTAGTCGTATCAATAGATATCGCCTTTTTAACATCATCGATAGCCTTATCATATTGGCGATTATTGAAATAAAACTGCGCCCTTTTGTGCCACAAAGAGGACTCTTTAGGGTTTTGCTGTATTAAACGATCCAAATCGGCAACAGTTTTAATAACAGCTGAACTATCGCTTTGCTTAGCAGAAGATTTATCATTACCGGTGCAAGAGGCAAAAAACAAAACCGTTATTACAATTAAAAAATATATTCCAGAATTTCTCATCAAAAAATCAATAATTCAACTCTATAAATTGCTGAGCCGCTAAGTTAACAATCTTAATTTTTCCATCCGGAAAAACAATTCCAATTTCATTTAAAGTAGTTTCAGATATATTTTGTAGACACAACCTTTCATTAATTACTTTATACACCAGCTTTTCTTTTAATAATACATCATCCATCCAACGCTTTATAGTGCTAATATAAATCATTCTATTATTCCTGTAATCTGCCAATCTGGCTAAAAATGAATCAAACTCCGGATTTACCTTTATGGTATCTCCTGAAAAGGATAAAAAACCATATTCGTTATGAAGTGATGCGGGATAAACATGGGAGATAAACGTGCCCCCAAAATTTATAAACTCTAATAAACGTTGATCATTAAAAAAATAACGCCATAAAGCTGGATCCTGAGCTTGTGTTACGCTATAGGTATACCATTGAAAAAAATCGGGGTAATTAGGGTGAACCGAATAACTAACCTGTGGCACAGAGGTAGAAAGACCGAAATGAGGCATTAAAATAGATGAATAAAATTGGAAATTATTTCCAAGTGGAAAATCTTCAAAATAAGGATTCCAAAAATATTTAACTTTATTCTTTTTCCATAAGTCAACCATATAAAATGGAGAATTTTCAATTGCACCATCGCATGAAAAATCTTCACGATTACTTTCCATTGCATTATCATATCCATGATCTATCCAACTATTTGCTCCATACTCGGCTAAAGTATAGGACATTGCTTCGTCGGCCCATAACTTTTGGGTGCTTTTATCTTCGGGACTGTGTAAACAGATTTCGTAGTCTAAATTAGACAACTGCTTAATAAATATTTTAAAATCGGAATTCTCTTTTAAAGTAGCCAGAGGCTTTTGAAGAAATGCCTGAGTGTTTACTTCCTTAAGTTGACTATTATAAGGATTATGATAAAACACACTCTTGGTTACCGGAATTTTGTACTTAACAAAACCACCGCTTGCATCTTCAGCATTAATAATATCACTTCGGCCAAAATAGATCGCTCGGTGGGTTTGCAGCGTAGCCCAATCGGCATGTTCGGTAAAAATAAATGTTGATTTATAATCTTCATAATGCGGATTAATTAAGGGAACATCACTTAAAGCAAAACCGGCGGTTAAGCTAAATTCACCCACTATTGAGGAATCTTTATTTAATATAAAACAAGATCTATCTTCTTTCTTATTCTCTTCCTTTTGAAGTAAAGGCATAAAAAGTAAAGGATGATCCAATGCAAAATCAACATTAAAAACCATCAGTTTTTGGTTATTATCAATTTGCAATGAAGATAAACCCGGAGTTTTAAGAACAGACAATGTATTGGTATTATTACCGATAACAAAACCACCGCTTTTACCTAACCAGTATTGCGATTGAATAAAATCATTCTTATAACGTTTTGCATCTACAGAATATACTTCATTTAAATTATTAAAATAGGGGATTGTAAGAGCCAATCGGTTTAAAGTAATACTAGATAAAGCTTTAGCTGCGATATAAAAAAATACTTGGGGTGAATTTTTTAAGCAAACCAATCGGACATTACAATTAATATTTAGGTTATTATTTCTGAAATCAAAAAACACACTATCGCCAGAATTCTTTTGGGAGATCAATTTGAAATCCGACGAGTGGAAGCCTTCCTGATTTAGGGAAGATTTAGTTTGAATGGTTGTGTAAAAAACTCCGCTTAAAGCTTCGTTATTAGAATTGCTAATAAACAAATTATTAGTGGATTTAATCTGTTTTAATTTATAGTATTTATTTTCGAATAGATTTTCGGCATCGCTAATATTTACTTTTCCGGAATTAAGTGCTCGAAAAACATAATTGAGTTGAGGCATTTCAAAATACTCAATTTTAAAATCTTTTATAAATAGGGTATCCAAATTATCCTGATTGAAAACAAAAACTTTATATTTTAGATTCACATCCATATTAAAAGGAAAAGTAACACTATCCGAAAATGTAGACCACTTATTAGACACCTCCAGCATTTTGTCTTGATAAAAAAGCGCTGAATCGTTTAAATCGGCAGATATAATTAATTTGTAAGGAGCCTTTCCTGTATTTCTTTTTAGGCCCAGTGATACTTTAAATTTAAAAACCTTATTCACTAATTCTGCCGGTTTCCAGGCATGATAAGTTATAGAATAAGGTATATTTTTAGTTATAAAATTAACATTTTGCTTTTGATGCTTAATAACCGGAGCCTTGTTAAACGGATAAACAATTTCGTTATTTAAATTAACCTGATGAATACCATAATAGCTTTGTGAAAAAGCATTTAGACAAAAGCAGGATAAAATAATTAGAATAAATGTTTTCAATTAATACTGATGTGTTGCAAGCATAACTAATGTACAGGCCTCAATAACCTCTATTCCCTTTTCCTGAGCCAACTTTTCAAGTTCTGTGTTCTCAGTTCCGGGATTAAATATAATTCGTGATGGATTTATATTTAATATGTAATCATAATATTGAACCTGTACAGATGGATTAATGTATAGCGTTATAGTATGGATATCCTTCCATTTTGTTCCATAAGGCTTTATTTCTTTTCCAAATACTACCCCTTGTTTTATACCCACTAAGAAAACATCGTAACCCAATGAGATTAATCTCTCGGCTGCTTTATATGCATATCGATCGGGATTTACAGAAGCCCCTATTAGGAGGGTAGATTTTAGCGTACTCATAATTTTCATAAAGATAATGGAATTGACTTAAATTTGATATCGCCCAAATTTGAATATTATCAATAAAAATCTTAATTTCATTAAAAATAATAAAGATGAAAAAATTTATAATTCCGATAATACTCCTCTGCTTTCTTTTTCAATCGTGTACCAAAGAACCTACTCCAACTAAAATACTGATGCAAGGAAATTGGCAACTTACTGAAGCCTATGATGCTGCCGGTAAAGATATAATGGATAAAGTAAATTTTCCGATAACTGTTATTCAACTTACCGATGACAATGGTTTATTGGGGACCCATGCTCCTTTGGCTACCCGTACCGTATATGGAGACACCAAATGGATTGAAGCTGCCGGAAAAATGAATCAACTTTTTGATTATGCCAACTTCAGGTTTAACACCGGAGAATTTTTTGTTGGAGAAGGAGAGGCTAAAGTTTTTACATTAGAATATAAACTTCAAGCAACTGCTGCCGCAGGTGCTTTAAGCGACTTATTAACTGTTTTTGGAGTAGGAAACGGATGGCTTCAGCAAACGGTTTACCACAAATTCTTAAATGTTAAAGTCTCTTTCCCCGATAAAAAAGACCAATTACTGGGTGAACAAAAAGAGGAGGAAATTAAAACTATGGTTTGGGAATTTACTAACGAAACAACAGGAGCCTATAATTATAAAGATTCGAATGGTAACCAGGTTTTATGGAACGGTTGGCCCGTTGATAAATTTGCAAGAGGTAAATACGTGTGGACTAAAAAAACAGAAGGAATTAACGACTTAGTTAAAGCAGCACTCTAAAGTTTATTTTTAATTCATGTAAGCCTTTATGCTTCATAAAAATAAATTAAACCTTCAATAAATCTGCTAAAGCAGAATTGATATCCTTAAACTGAAATTCGAAACCTGAATCGATTAGTTTTTGAGCAGAAACCCTGTTCCCTTTGAGAACCACATCACTCATTTCGCCCAAAACCATTTTTAAAACGAATGATGGAACTGCAGGTAATAGAATTCTTTTGTTTAAGGCCCTTGCTACCGATCCAGTAAATTCAGCATTTGAAACCGGAAAAGGAGCTACAGCATTGTAAATTCCTTTTTCTAAACTTCCTTCTGCTAAACGAAACAGAACCGACAATAAATCATTTATATGAATCCACGACATGTATTGATTACCCTTACCCAGAACACTCCCTAATCCTAATTTAATTGGAGCAGCAATTTGAGGTAGGGCTCCTCCTTTTTCGCTTAATACAACACCTATCCGAACAACTGAAGTATTAATACCCATTAAACTAACCTTAAAAACCTCCTGCTCCCATAGCTTACAAACTTCGGCCATATAATCCACTCCCGGATCACTGGATTCGTTGTAAACAAAAGACGAATCGCTACTTCCGTAAAAACCAACAGCAGAAGCATTAATAAGATGAATTTGATTAAAGTTTTTTAAATATTCGGCTAAAGTTTTTACAGCCAATACTCTGCTCGAGATGATTTCTTTTTTACGGGAAGGTGTCCAACGTTTTTCCGCTATACCTGCACCGGCTAAATTTATAACTACATCAGTATTTACAAAGGCCTTTTTATCAACAGCACACTGATTAGGATTCCATAAATATTGTTTTATATTAAAATCGGGGTGTTGTTTTCTAACCAACCAACTAACCTCATAATGTTTACTTTGTAGGAACTGAGTAAGTGCTTTACCAATTAAACCATTGGCACCTGCTATTAAAACTTTTTTTGTCATTCAACTATTGTTATTTTTACAACAATAAACTAAACTAAATGTTTTATGCACGAAAATAATTTAAGATTTGACAAACATATATTTATATGTACCAATCAAAGACCAGCCGGATCTCGTATTTCGTGTGGTGAAGAACATGGACTTAAATTGGTTGCAGATTTCAAAAAGAAATTAAATGATCTTAAACTGAGCATACCGGTTAGAGCCCAAAAAGCAGGATGTTTTGACATTTGCGAGGAAGGTCCTAATGTAGTAATTTATCCGGAAGGTATATTTTACGGTAAAGTTCAACCCGAAGATGTTGATGAAATAATTGAAGAACATATCCTAAATGGTAGAATAGTTGAGAGGTTAAAACTTAGCTTTAAACGCTAAGATGATTTTTCCAGATAAAATACCTTACAACTCAGAAATTTTAAAAGAAGTTCTCTTTCAGATTGAAAAAGATCTTTCGTTAGCGGGATTTCCGGTAAAAGTAATTACAACTGAATTTAATAGTTACGAAGAGCTGGTAAATCTTGTAAAAAGTCGTTTAGTAAATCAGCTTAACAATAAACTAACAGAAATTAAAAGAATACTTTACCATTTAGATTTAGGCAATAACTACTTTGAACTTTTTGTAAGTAAACCACACGACGAGAACTTTCATTATCTAGCCGAGCTTATTATTAAAAAAGCCCTTTTAAAAGTGGTAAACAGAAAAAAATTCAGCAAATAACCATCGCATTATTTCTCACCAAATTGCTTTAGATATAAGGGCTCAAAATAAACTGTATTCAGAAAATTTTTATCGGCATACAACCGATAAGCAGGTTTGATAAGTCCCTTAGAGGAAGATAGAATTTCTTGAAAAACGGCGTTTTCATGTACAATTACCTGCTTGGCTTTACTGTTTGAGTTGCCACAAAACAAGCATACACCCTTATTTAGGAATTCTAAATAGGAATGATTAGTTAATATCTGGGATTCGATTGGTATAAGCCTGTTTAGATTAAAATCAAATACCGAATGATAAACCTCCATTCGTCTTGCATCAATCATAGGTATTATAAAATCGTAGTTTAATTGCTGTTCCTGTTTTACCACCTGAGCAATTACCGACAAACTGTCTACACCTACTACTGGTATTTTTAAAGCATATGATAACCCTTTAGCCACACTGGCGCCTATTCGCAAACCGGTATACGAACCCGGACCAATACTTAATGAAATAAAATCGAGATTATGAGGAGTTAATGAATTTTCATTTAATAATTCCTCAATAAACAAGGTTAAAAGTTCGGCGTGACGAAAACCATCATTAATCTCTTTTATCGAAATCAGGGTCTCTTCATTTGTAATAGCAACTGAGCAAACCGTTGTAGAAGTTTCCAGATGTAATGCTAAAGCCAAAATTATTCTTTAGATTTATATAATTCGTCTTTAGGAACAACATTTACATTCATGTCGTTCTTTAATGTTTTGGACACTGCTTCGTACGGACCAATCACTACTTCATCATCCGGGTTTAAACCACTTAAAATCTGGATATAATTATTATCCTGAATACCCGATTTAACCTTAGTTTGAATAACCTTACCCTCTTTGTGAACAAAAACATATTCCAAAATTTGAAGTGTTTTTTCTTTACCATTATCCTTCGAAACAACTTGGCCTTCCACATCATCGGCTTCAGAATCTTTTGCCTTCTCAGAACCTTCTTCGCGAGGAGTAACAGATGTAATGGGAACCGAAAGTACATTCTTAACCACATTGGTTTTAACATCAACCGTTGCACTCATACCCGGTCTGAAAGGAGAATAATTACTGGGTTTTCCGGCCGTTAAATCTGCGTATGATTCACTAATAATTCTAATTTTTACCGAGAAATTAGTTACCTGATCTGTGCTTTGGCCCACTGTATTGGCAGAATTAGCAATTTCTGTAACGATTCCTTTAAATTTCCGATCTAAATAGGCATCCACTTCAATTTCGGCGGTATCATTTAAACTAACCCGTACTATATCGTTCTCATTAACTTCCACATTAACTTCCATATCATTAATGTTAGCGATTCGCATTATTTCGGTACCGGCCATTTGCGAGGTACCTACAACACGTTCACCTAATTCGATATTTAATTTAGAAATTATACCATTTACAGGCGAATAAATAGAGGTTCTACTTAAATTATCGTTAGATTCTTTTAGTCCGGCCTCAGCACTGTTTATGCTAAATTGAGAGGCTCTAACGTTTTCCTCAGTTGCTTCAATATCGGCCAAATTTGATTCATATTGAGCTTTAGAAGCATCAAATTCTTGCTGCGAAATTGTACCCTGATCGAATAACTTTTTGTTTCGCTCATAATTTGCTTTTATATTTTCGAAACTTGCTTTCACCTGAGTTAATCGTGCTTTAGAATTGGCAAGGTTTGCCTTAGCTGTATTAACAGCAGCAGTGCTTCGGTTTACAGCGGATTCATATAAATCGGGTTTTATTTTACATAGCAGATCACCTTTTTTTACTTCCTGCCCCTCTTTAACATAAAGCTCTACTATTTCACCAGGTACATCCGGACTAATTTTCACTTCCAGTTCTGGCTGAACTTTACCGCTGGCCGAAACTGTTTCAATTATACTTCTTTTTTCTACTTTTTCTATAGAAACTTTAAGATAATCAGGTTTACCCCACCATCCCCTATTTTTTCCAAGAAAAGAAATTACAATTATGACTGTTATTGAAATTCCTATTATTTTACTTGTTTTAGACTTAAACATATTATTCGATAACTAATGGTTTTCCTTGATAAAACTCAAGAATTTTAACTTTAAATAAATAATCGTATTTGGCTTGCAATAAATCAGAGTCTGCTTTACTTAATCTGGTTTTAGCATCATTATATTCGAAGGAGTTAGAAGCACCGAGCTCATAACGCTGTTCGGTATACTTGTAATTTTCGCTGGCAGCGTTATTAGACTTTAATGTAGCATAGTACTTTTTCTGAGCAGCTAAAGCATCCGCAGAGGCTTGCTGAACATTTCTTCTCAGCTGAATTTTAACGTTATCATAGTTTAACTTCTGACTCATCACATTAATTCTTGCACGCTTAATTCCATTCTGAACCTGCCAGCCATTAAAAATGGGAACATTTAAATTTAAACCCACCGACTTATTTATATTATTCGAAAACTGATCAGCGAAAGGCTGAACTGCAGAACTGGTATAAGTGTAGATAGGTTGATAAAATACTGTTGTTTTGTCTGGGGCGACCAATGTTTGATAACCCACTAATTCTTCACCCGAATAATTTTTACGTAAACCGGAATATCCTGTTGCAATACTTGCATTTAATGAAAGTGTGGGATAAATTGCCCCCCTTGAAGACGCAAGAGCATATTCTGCACTTTTTAATCTTAACTCAGCACTCTTTACTTCGGGTAATTTTTCCTGTGCAATTGTATAAACACCGTCCGGATTTAAAGCTAAGGCATCCTCCTTGGGAAGCGAAACATTGGGTCTGGATACTTTAAATTCAGATGGCTTTTCCAGATTAAGCAACAAAGCCAAATTAAGGTTAGCTAGATTAAAATTATTCTCTGCATTAATATATTGTAACTCTTCGCCGGATAATTGAGATTCCACATTTAATAAAACCCCTTTATTAGCAGAACCTGCATCAACAAGGCGTTTAGTTCGCTCTACCTGCTTTTGAGTTAACTGAACCTGTTTTCGGGTTGCATCTAATATTTCCTGAGCAAATAATATTTGCAAATAGGCATTAACAACATTTAATACAATATCGTTTTTGGCTTTTTCGGCATCCTTAACACTGGCCTCGTAATTAAATTTATTTTGTTGCCAATTGTTATAATTCTGCATACCATTAAAAAGATTCATATTACTACTTAATGCAAAATTGTTTGATTGAACCCTTTCGTTGGCAAACTGATTAGTATAACGGTCTATGGTTTGTCCGAAGTTATAAGAATGAGAAGCAAAACCATTAACCGTAGGCAAATTGTTTAGCCGGTTTTGAATATAATTAGATTTACTTAGCTCTGAATTTAAATCTGCCTGCCTAACGGTATTATTATTGGCCAATGCATAGTCAACACATTGCTGAAGTGACCACGATTCTTTGTTTTGCGCATATATTTGGCAAAAACTTAAAAAAAATAAAATAAAATTTAGTATTCTCATATTAATTCTTGGCGACTGGTTTACCAATAAACTTATAATCTCCTTCTCCTTTTAAAATAGAGTTATACAAAGAGGAATTTGTTAGAACCTCAACTGCCTTTTGCATTTCAGCATCATAATTAAATAACATGTTTTCTAATCTTCCGTTTTGAAAATAGTAACGCGATACAATCTCGTTTTCTAAAAACTCTTTAATTTCTGATTTATATTTTTTTAAATCTTTTTGTTTATCTGGGGCAACCAATTTCTCGAGCTGTGTAAACTCTTCTTTGCTTGTTTCAAAATATTTTTCATCTTCGGCTGCTTTTTTTAATTCCTTAAATTTCTCCATAGAACCTGTTTGATATTCAAATTTATGAGCAAGGGCAAAAGAGCAAAAATCATCATATTCTTTATCACTTAATTTAAATTCCCGAGCTGAAACTATCTTCGGATTGTTCTTACGATATTGAGATGCAAAATCAAAGATGATATACTTAGAAACAAGATTTAATAATAAACTACTGTAGGCAGGTATTTCAATTTTAATATCAGGAGAAATTCCACTACCATCGTAAACACTTCTGCCATTCTTGGTTCTATATTCTACTATCAATGAATCGGGAATGTAATTAGATTTTCCCTTTTTATCTTTCTTGGAATAATTGATTGCCTGAACACATCTGCCGCTGGGTGTATAATATTTAGCTACTGTAATTTTTAATTGCGAATTATACGATAGCTGTTTTGTTTGCTGTACAAGTCCCTTTCCAAAAGTCCGCTGACCAATTACAACCCCTCTATCAATATCCTGAAGAGCGCCTGCCGTAATCTCGGAAGCAGATGCCGATGCTGTATCTACTAAAATCACAATGGGTATCTTATTATCGAGTGGCTCGTTATAGGCCGTATAATTTGAATTCATTTCGGCAATTTTGCCTTTTTGTGTAACAATAGTTTCCCCCTTGGGAACAAACAAATTAATTATCTGGACTGCTTCCTGTAAAATACCTCCACCATTACCTCTTAAATCTATGATTAGTTTATTAGCCCCCTTTCTCTTCAAATCCTGAAATGAATTACGAAACTCGGCATAACAATTAGACAGGAATTTATCTAACTTAATGTATCCTATTCCATTATTAACCATACCAGAGTACTGAATATTTCCAAACTTAATTTCTTCGCGAATCAGGTTTTTTTCAATTGGTTTTTCATCACCTTCACGTAAAACCACAACCTTAAGCTTTGTACCCGGTTTACCTTTTAATCTTTCGCTTACTTTTTCTACCGGAAATTCTTTAACACTTCTCCCATCTACTTCCAACAATTCATCTCCTGCTCTAATGTCGTTTTTTTGTGCAGGAAAACCTTCATAGGGTTCAGAGATTAGTACTTTTCCATCGCGAGTTTGAATTAAAGCACCCACACCCCCGTATTCGGTACTGATGTAATTCATTTTATAATCTTCTAACTCAGTCTCCGGAAAATATTCGGTATAAGGATCCAAAGAATTAAGCATCGCGTCTATCGCCTTTCGGGTTAATTTTTCGTCATCTACTTCATCAACATAAAATATATTGAGCTCTTTATAAAGGGTAGTAAAAATATCGAGGTGCTTGGAAACCTCAAACAACTGATCATTTAACGCAACAAAACTTAAAAAAAATAAGCTGAGGGGAACCAGTATAAAAAGTAATAATCGCTTACGCATTGTAAATTTTAACAAGGGCTAAATTTAGCTTAATTTTTAGTGATTTTAATTTATTTGGATGCTTTAATGGTTAATAATTGTAAAATGAAAAAAAAGGTCATCTCCTTTACTTTATTTTATAATTTTGAGAAAATTTCCTTTAAAAATGAAAAAAGTAGTAAACAGTCCTAACGCCCCTGCTGCAATTGGACCATACAGTCACAGTGTAAAAGCGAATGGATTTTTATTTGTTAGCGGACAAGTAGCCCGAACCCCATCCGGAGAAATGATTATGAACACTATTGAAGAGGAAACACACCAAATAATGCATAACATCAGAGCTATTTTGGAAGAATCGAATTTGAACTTTGATCATGTTGTAAAAGCAACTATTTTTCTTAAAAATATGGATGATTTTGCTAAAGTAAATCAAGTTTATGGATCCTACTTTTTTCAGGATTATCCGGCCAGAGAAACCGTTCAGGTAGCCAAATTACCACTGGATGTTAACGTAGAAATTTCTGTAATTGCGGTTGAAAAAATCGATTAATGGTTAATTTATAACCGTTACGCCATAGTTTAACTCTTTACTACCATTTTTCTTTTCTAGTTTGGTTTCTAATGGAGAGATTAAGAACAAACTAAAAGTAGAGTATTCGAATACTTTTTTATTAACCCAAATTGGGTCAATTTAAACCGCCAATTCAATTTTACTCCTTTTTTTTGATTATTAACGGAGGTATTACTTTCGACCAGCATCATACAAAATTATTTTATAGGCTTTAAGAACCATTTAATCGTATTATTATTATTACTAGCGCCTTTATTGAGGGGGCAACCCCCCAAAAATACGAGCGCTGAAAATTACTTTTATCTGGATTAAAATCTGGTAATTCATTTTTTCTCATTAAACAAAAAAGTAAAATTTCATATGAAACTCCTTATAATCATTTTAAACATTTACTTGATCCTTAGTATACTTATAGCTCCGAAAACTTTAGCTCAAAACGTTGGAGTTGGAAATACCAATCCGCTCGAAAAATTTCATGTTAGCGGTAATATAAGAAGCGATAGTTTAGCGGGTATTGGAAAACGAAGCGTTTTTGCCGACCCTAATGGCACTTTATTCGATAGTTTAGTGGTGGTACCTCCTTCTAGCGACGATTGGAAATTATTGGGCAATGGAGGAACTAATCCCGCTCTAAATTTTTTAGGTACAACTGATAATGCTGATTTAATTTTCCGAACCAATAATACCGAAAAGGTAAGAATTTTACCTGGCGGAAATGTAGGTATAAATACTACTGCACCCTCCGAGCGATTGGAAATAGGCAATAGCGGACAATTTTCATTAATGGCTGTTCCGGGCTCTACCGATCCTGGAGATATTTTGTTTAAAAACGGTAATGCTTCATTAAAAGCACGCATTTGGTCGGAACCGGCTGCAAACGAGGGCTTACTTTTAAATGGAACTGGCACCTCTACTCCGGCTGTCTACATTGATTCTAAAGACCGAGTTGGTATTCAAACTTCAACTCCTGCTTGGCCACTTGAGGTTAGTACCGGAGGTAATAAAGGTCACTTATGGGATAGTGCAACAGTGGCACGCTTTAGAAATAGATCCAATTCTTCATGTACGTTCAATAAGTATTGGGATTGGAGAGTTGGATATTGTGGGCAATTAGGTTTACAATCAGCAGTTGATAACAGTAATCCTGACTTTAATATACTTAACAATAGTGCTAATCCCAGTCCGGGACCGGTAATTTCACTTAGAACCTCCGGGCCATTATATACCTTAGTTACAGACAATATTGGTAATGTTGGCTTAGGTTTAAGTAACCCTGGTGCTAAATTTCATATTTATCAAAACGCCAACAACGTTGAATACATTAGGCTAACCAATAATGCAAACAATAACTTTGGAATTTTATTTGGTAATTCCTTTGCGGGTTTTACCAATAATGCGGGAGTAGTTTACTATGAAGTAAACGGACTTGAAAGTCATATGTTTGGCGGCGAGGTAATTCCTGATCAGGACAATGGCGGAGGATGGACTGTTGGAAATGCAAGCAGAAGATGGAGAACCATATTTGCTACTAATGGAACCATAAATACATCCGACAGAAGAGAAAAGAAGAATATTAAATCCCTTTCTTACGGCTTAAAAGAGGTTTTAAAATTAGAACCTGTTTCTTTTGAATGGAAAGAAGATAAAGGTGATGGCCTGAAAAAAATCGGATTTATTGCACAAGATGTTTACGAAGTTTTACCGGAAGTTGTATACAAAGCTAAAAATGAAAATGAAAAATGGGGAATAAACTACGCCGAAATAAACGCTTTACTTACAAAAGCCATTCAGGAACAACAAGAACTTATCTTAAAGCAAAAAGAACAAATTGAGGTTTTGATAAACAAACAACAATTAATTGAAAAAGATATACAGGATTTAAAATCTAAATTATACGTAACACATTCTATACATAATTAATCTTATGAATATTAAATCAAAAATAGTATTACTTTCTTTGTTGATCTTATCCATCACTAAGTTCAACTTTGCACAAAATGTGGGTGTTGGCAATACCAATCCGCTTGAGAAACTACATGTAAGTGGAAAAATAAGAAGTGATAGTTTGGCGGGTGTTGGGGCAAGAACTGTGTTTGCTGATCCGAACGGAACTTTATTTGATAGTTTAATTGTTATTCCACCTTCCAGCGACGATTGGAAAATACTGGGAAATGCAGGAACCAATCCTACCACAAATTTTTTGGGAACTACCGATAATCAACATTTGGTTTTTAGAACTAATAATACCGAAAAGGTAAGAATTCTTACTAATGGCGATGTTGGTATTGGAACTGCAACACCCGCTCAACGTTTAACTATTGAAGGGGGAAATACTCAAATTGGCGAAACAATGGGCATAAATTCTACTGGTCGTTTTTTAAACTTTTCCGATTTATGGAATAATACCGATATACTTGGATTATACAGACAAAATAAACAAATAGATGAATCTGATTTAATATTAAGCATTGGTGATAATTACCGTTTAGGACCGAGTGGAATAGATAGGTTTAGCGTTACCGCCACTGCCACGCCCAATCCGGCAATTAATCACATTTTAACAGCAACCTCCGATGCACGTGTAGGAATAAATCAATATAATCCTTCTGAGGCATTGGAAATAAATGGCAGCGCTTTAATTAATACCGGGGTAGCCGATGGTGGTCGCTTAATATGGCGCGGTGGAGCAGGCGGCACCTTGGGATATAGAGCACGCGTTCACCCTAATGGATATCTTGGATTTTTTCCTGCTGAGTTTGGAAGTCCCGGCTATATTGGGGATGTAATGGTTTTACAACAAAATGGAAATATTAGGATGGGTATTTCGGATGGACAATCACCCACAATTACACCCGCCTTTGCAGATAATCCTTTTCATAAATTAACAGTTGGTTATGGTTATTTCTTAGCTGGAAACTTCAACTCCGATCCAACTGGCGGAGGCCCTGGGCCAGGTACAACCTGGATTGGCGGAGTGGGAGGATTAGCGGTTGGGATGAATAGAAATGCAGGCAGAAGCCACGCCGATCTTTGGAATACAACAGCACCGGGACAAGCTGCAGCGAATAGTAATACAAACGACAGAGGATTTGAATTTAGAGGGTACGACAACTCTAACAACGAGCGGGTAATGATGAGAATTACAGGAAACGGCAATGCTTTTTCCAACGGATGGTTAGCACTTAGCGATCGTCGTTTTAAAACGCAAATAAAAGCGATTGAAGAACCCGTACTTGAAAAGTTAATGAAATTAAAAACATACACCTATCAAAAAATTCAACCCGTATACGATGAGAAAGGCAAACTTAAACAAGGAAGTTTAATTACTGATCAAGAAGCGGGAGTATTGGTTCAGGAAGTATACGATTTATTTCCATTATTGGTTTATCGACCCGATGATGAAAGTCGGGAACCATGGGCGATGGATTATAGCAAAATGTCGGTTTATCTTTTACAGGGCATAAAAGAACAGCAACAGCTAATCATAAATCAACAAAAAGAAATTGATGATATAAAAAGATCGCTTGAAAAACTAATTAATAAAATAGAATTACTGGAAAAACCTGCCAAATGAAAAAAGACTATTTAATTTTTCTTTCGTTATTTCTCTTTTGGGGGCATTATGCATTCGCTCAGAACAACCTATTTTATAATAACGGTTCTGAAGTTACCATCCAAAGCGGCGGAATATTATATATACAAGGTGGATTAACAAACGAAAGTAATTCCGGCAACAATGGTATCTTTCATAATAATGGAATTATTTATGTTAAAAACGATTGGATAAACGAAGTAAACAACGGCGCTATGGATTCACTCACCGGTACCGTTAACTTATTTGGCGATAATCAGTTTATCGATGGTTCGTTTACAACCACATTTAATAATCTTACTTTATCAGGTACCGGTACTAAAACTCTTAACATTAATACAATTGTAGGTGGCAGTTCAGGTATTCTAAGCCTTAACGATCGTCCGCTTGATTTAAACAAAAAAACCCTTACTATAACTAATCCGATCGCCAGCACCATTACACGTACATCCGGATATATCATCAGTGAATCAAACAGCAGCGTGGGCTATGGCATGGTTTACTGGCGTTGTGCCAATACTATTGGAAATTATACTGTTCCATTTGGAAGCTTTGCTGCCGATTATATTCCTTTTACATTTAATATCTCAACTGCCGGTAATAACGCTGGAATAAAAAATTCCGGGATAATGGCCGCTACATATCCAACCAATACTAGTCTTGCTACCAACAATCGTCCGCTTCCTATCGGGGTTCTTAATTTTTTAAACAATTGTCAATCGGAACATGATAAAAGAGCAAACGACCGATTCTGGCATCTAGCGGATTCAAACTATACCGCTTCTCCCCTAGCTCAATTATCTTTCAGCTATATAGAACCAGAATGGAATATTTCCAATGGTAGTTTAAATACTATTAATGAAGGTGACTTAAAGATCTGGAATTATGTAAACGCAAACTGGCAAAGTTTAAATACAACATTAAATACAGCCACCAATAATGCCAGCTCAACGGCTGCACTAAATAAGTTTGTTCCTTATGTATTAGCCGAACGTAAAGATTTAATAGGATCATTTATAGACACTACCTGGATTAGATGTTACGGTGAAAGCAACGGACAGGCTTTTGTATCGGGTACTAATGGTTATGGAACAAATACCTATTCGTGGAGTAATGGGTTTACCGGCGATAGTATTTTAAACGGCGTACCTACCGGAACATACTCGGTTAATATAAGCGACGAGCAAGGGTGTGACACCACCATTAATGGTATTTTTATTGATCAGCCTCAACCCTTAACAATTAACGTTACCTCTACCGATACTATTTGTTATGGGGCTTCAACCACTATCTCAGTAATTTCTTCGGGAGGTAATTCGGGCTATACTTATACTTGGGATGGTATTAACGGAAGTAACAGTTATACTACTTCTTTTACCGCAACAGATTCAGTTACCCTGTCTGCC
>JBIICS010000017.1:0-30833 GCA_044238735.1 Bacteroidia bacterium | reverse complement strand
TATGGCTAATTGTTGTTCGGCAATTGAAAGTTCGCCATAAAGTTTATGAACCTCAAACGAATTTAAACTGGGTTCAATTAAATCGAAAAGTTTATTTATTTCCCAGGCTCCCGGTAAAAAAACTAATATATCTCCGGTTGTAATTTTAGAAACACTGATACATTGAGCAGCTATTAAATTTAAATTAAGAGATTGCTCTTCATCTTTTAAATAATGAAAATGAACAGGAAACATTCGACCTTCGCTCCTTAAAACAGAGGCCTCCGGTAGAGCTCTAGTTAATTCATCTATATCTAGAGTAGCCGACATGATGAGTATTTTAAGATCTGGGCGAAGAATTTGCTGTAATTGCAGGCAAAGGCTTAAAGCTAGATCGCTTTGAAGGCTTCGCTCATGAAACTCATCAAATATAATTAACGATATATCCTCTAATAAATTATCAGCTAATAAATAATTTAAAAATATTCCTTCGGTAATAACTTCAATTTTAGTTAATTCAGACACATTAGACTCGAATCGTACTTTGTAACCAACTGTTTTTCCGCTTTCTTCATTATACAATTGCGACAATCTTTTTGCGACACTTTTGGCAGCTAACCTTCGTGGTTCAATCAGCAGAATCTTTCCTTTAAACTGGCTTAGTTTCTTTTGAATATAGTAGGGAAGCCAGGTAGATTTTCCGGCACCCGGTGGAGCACTTAAAATGCTAATGCGATATTCCTGGATGCTTTTTAAAACATCGTTTCCTATTTCTTGAATGGGTAAAAAACGCTCTTGCACGAATTCTTTTTATGGTAGCATCCTATAAGCTGTATTTCAAATGTAATTAAAATCGCCGGAAAGTTTAAAAAGGCCAATAGCTTCCCACCGTTTTTAGTTAATGTTGCGATTTTAAAAAAAATACACTTTTTATTGTTAAAAACATCTATTTTTTTTCTGGCTTTTGCAGGCTAAGGATTATATCTTAGAATAAAATCAATGGGATATGATAAATTACGTTGCAAAACTCCAGACCTTTAATTTCTCCAATAGGCACAGCATTCTGGCCAGTGGAAATTTTAACAGTTTTGAAATGATTAATATTTCGGCTGATAGCTCGCTTAATGATATTCCGGTTAATACGGATAAATTTATATATGTATTAAGTGGCGAAGGCGACTTAAGAACTCCCCGAAAGATACAAACCATTATTCCCGGCGAAATGATAAGTGTTAAGGCAGGTGAGCCAGTCTTAATTAGTGCTGTTACCAGTTTAAGGTTACTGCTTTTGCATTGATTCTTATATTAAAAAGGATTTTTTAAATTGAGGGTCGATTTTTTCGGGACTAAACCTCGTATTTTCCTTCCAAAGGCATTCTTCGGCCAATGCCAAATGCTTTAGGAGAAACACGAATTACCGGTGGAGCCTGAAAACGCTTATATTCATTTAAATTTACCAACCTTAGCACCCGCTTAACCAATTCTTCACTAAATCCTGCATCCATTAACTCTTTTGATCCCTTCCCGTTTTCTATGTATTCTAATAAAATGGTGTCCAGAATTTTATAATCCGGTAACGAATCGCTGTCTTTTTGATTAGGTCTCAATTCTGCCGATGGTTCTTTAGTTAGAATATGCTCTGGAATAACATTATTAAATTTACTGTTGATCCAATTGCAAAGATCATATACTTGAGTTTTATATAAATCGCCAATTACGGATAATGCACCACACATATCGCCATAAAGAGTACCATAACCTACTGCAAGTTCACTTTTATTGCTGGTGTTAAGTAAAACATAACCAAACTTGTTGCTTATTGCCATTAATAAAACACCCCTAGAGCGCGACTGAATATTTTCCTCGGCAACATTAAAAGGGAGCTGTTTAAATTGAGGAGCCAGTGTACTCTGAAATTCTTTAAATATGTTTTCTATATTTAAAGTGATGGGGGCAAGATTTAAATTTCTACAAAGCAATTCGCTATCAGTAATAGAGTGAGTAGATGAAAATTCTGAGGGCATCATTACGGCTAAAACATTATCACTACCCAGGGCCTGCTTAGCCAAAAAAGTAACTAATGCACTATCTACCCCGCCTGATAAACCTATAATCGCTTTTTTAAAACCTACCTTATCAAAATAATCCTTAATGCCTATAACTAATGCCTGATAAATGAGTTCGTATTTATCGTAAACCGGACTGATATTAACAGGTTCGTAATGGGTTAATTGAAATGTTTTGGCGTCATCGTTAGCTAAATTAATTTCTATAATTCCAACATGTTCCTTAAAAAAAGGAAATTGTTTAAAAGTCTGCCCATCTGCATCTATAACCATCGAACCACCATCAAATACTAATTCTGTTTGGGCGCCAACTTGATTAACATATATAAGTGGTAATTTATAATGTTCTACATTTTGTTTTAGAACAAATTTGCGGGTGCTATGCTGAGAATAACTAAAAGGTGAAGCCGCAATATTAATGGCAAAATCGGGTTGTTTTTTATGAAGTTCTTTCATAGGAGACACCTCGTATAGGGCATCAGAATTGAGATCCCATAAATCTTCGCAAATGGTTAGGGCAATTTTTCTGTTTTTATATTCAATAAGTTCAAAGTGTCGGTTAGGTTCAAAATACCTATACTCATCAAATACATCGTAAGTAGGTAATAATGCTTTATGAACCCTTTGTTTTATCTGACCATTTTCGAGAAAGAAGGCAGAGTTTACTAATTTTTTTCCAACGGTCTCGGGGTTAATACTGGGCGAGCCTACAATGGCGGCTATACCGAAAGTATGTTTGGCAATTTCGTTTACAGCATTAATACATTCGGTTATAAACCAGTCGTAATTTAAAAAGTCGCGAGGAGGGTAACCGCAAATGCAAAGCTCAGGAAAAACAACTAAGTCAACTTCGTCCTTTTTGCAATTATTAATTGTATTAATAATGAGTTCTTTATTTTTCTTGAAATTTCCTACATGGAAATTTAACTGAGCAAGTGCAATTTTCATGATTGTTTAGAACAAGAATCCAATATTTAAACCAATATAATTGCTTCTTACGTTTGTATTTAAATCCGTTAGCGCACCATTGTTTTTCAAGTCTATTTTCACAAAGTCGGAGCTGCCGGATAAAAGATTGGTAAATCCGTTATTGTAGGTTATGCCCAGGAGGAGAGATGTAGTGCCTGTTAGATTGTATTCTACACCACCCGAAATATTTATGGCAATTCGAATAAGTGCCGCATCGTTTAATGTTTTTACCTTGTTAAACGATCCAAATTTAGTTTTAGCATCCAGCCTAAAACCGTTATTTAAACCCACCTGAGCAAAATAGACCATGTTATTAATTTCATTAGTTTTCATTTTAACAGTTAGAGGTAGCTCGAGGTATTGGGCAGTATAGGAAGCACTATTTACTTTTATATAGTTAGAGTTGTTAGTCGAACTTACTTCATCTTCCTTTATAAAGGCGGGGTATTGGTAATTTAAACTGCCTCCCAAATAAGTTATATCCAAGCCGGTTCCAAACCAAAAATTATCGGCAAACTTATAGTCGAAAACTAAACCATATTTAAATCTTAAACTTAAACCATCGCCTTTTACGCTTTTTTCTTGAGCTTTTAGCCAGGCAATAGAAGGCGCAGCATTTAAACCAAATCGTATTTTTCTGTCTTCCTGAGCATTGCTTGCCGCGTTGGCTAAAAACACAATTAATACTGTGAAAATGAATAATTTTTTCATGTTTTATGTTTAAAAATTATAAGATATTAACCTTGTAAATAAGCTATTAAACAAATTGCTTCGTTAATATTTCCTATTTTTGGCCTAACAACAAATATAACCAATATTTAAGCATATGCCATTTAAAATAAACCAAGCTGTTTTGTTAATATTAGTTTTTGCGGCTGGTTTGTTATCGTGTAATAATTCGGGAAACACCATAGAAGAGTTAAAAGAAAAAAAGGCTGAAATAATTGAAGAAAAGAAAATAGAATTAAAAATAGATCCTTTTCATTTAAAACTCTGGAACTGGAAAAAAGATTTTAATGAAACATCATTAGCCGAATTAAGAAAAGAATATAATGGCTTTTTCGATTTATATTGTACCCGAATTATTAATGTTGGTAAACCTAACGACCCTAAATTTTCTTTTTATTTATCTCAATTTTTAAAAGATCCTTCGGTAACAGAAATTTACGAAGAATGTATTAAACAAAATAAAGACTTTTTAAAGATCGAAAATGAATTATCAGAAGCATTCACTATATATTCACATTATTTTCCAAATAAAAAAACGCCTACGGTTAAAACGTTTGTATCGGGGTTTAATTATGGTATAATTGTAAATGAAAACTCATTAGGTATTGGCTTAGACATGTTCTTGGGAAAAAATCATTCATTTTACAAAATGGTTGGTGTGCCCGAGTATCTGAGTTATTTTATGCGTCAGGATATAATAGTAAGCGAGGCTGTTAAAGGCTGGGTGGAGTCGGAGTTTATAAATCAAAACGAACCAAATCAAACTTTATTAAACGAGATGATAAATGCCGGAAAAGTTTTGTATTTAGCGGATGTTATTTTGCCTGAAACAGCAGATAGTATCAAAATAAAATATGCCGCACAGCAAATGCTTTGGATACAGGACAATGAAGTAAAATGCTGGCAGTACCTTATTGATCAGAAGGCACTGTTTAAAACGGATTACATGGAGAAACGAAAGTATTTGAACGATGCTCCCTTTACATCAAATCTGCCAAGAGAATCCCCGCCTCGTATAGGACAATATTTCGGATGGCAAATTGTTAGAGCTTTCATGAACAATAATCCCGATTTAACTCCTGATAAACTTTTGTTAATAAAAGATGCTCAATTAATTTTAACTAAATCAAAATATAAACCAATTAAAAAAAACAATTCCTAACATGAAATCTTCAGAAATTAAATTCTCAATAAACTTAGATGATAATAATCTCCCCGAAAAAATAAACTGGAATGCCAGTGATAGTGGTATGGAGGGAGATAACGATTGTAAAGCGATCATGTTAAGTATATGGGATCCAAAAGAGGAAAATACCTTGCGCATTGATCTTTGGACAAAAGATATGATGGTAGATGAAATGAAATTGTTTTTTCATCAAACACTTGTTTCTATGGCCAACACCCTTCAGCGTTCCACCGGCGATGACGAGATTGTTAAAGAAGTTAGAGAGTTTGCACATAATCTCGCTAAAAAAATGAATTTAATAATTGAGCAAAAGTAATGTCGGGTAGCCGAGCAAATAAAACAAAAGGGAACACCTTAACAAAACAGCAAAACCTTGTTGTTAAAGAGCCATTAATTTTAAATACATGGATTCATTTAGGTGTAATTGTTTTCTTCTGTTTTATGGCTTATGCCCCCAGTAATAGTTTTGATTTTACAAATTGGGACGAAAAGAGATACATTTTTGAAACGCCCTTGGTACAAAAGTTTAACTGGGAGAACATTAAACTGATGTTTACCAACAAGGTATTAAGTAGCTATAACCCATTTGTTCTTATGTCTTTGGCCTGGGACTATAGTATTGCGGGCACTAAAGCATCTTGGTATCATGTCCACAATAGCACGTTGCATATTTTAAACTCGCTTTTATTGTATTGGGTTATTTACGTTTTGCTTAAAGATAAGTTTACAGCTCTTTTCTCGGCACTTTTCTTTGGGCTTCATCCTATGCATACCGAGGCGGTTGCCTGGATTGCCAGTAGAAAGGATGTATTGTATACTTTTTATTATTTCATTTCTCTCGGTTTTTTTGTATGTTATCTTAATAATAAAAGGAAGATTTGGTTTTTAATAAGTTTAGTTGCCTTTTTGTGTTCATTATTTGCCAAGTCGCAGGCCGTGACATTGCCGGTGGTTTTAATGTTATTTCTTTTTTATAGGGAGGAGTTAAACCGAAAGGCAATACTGAGTCTAAGTCCTTATTTTTTGCTTTCTTTAGTATTTGGATTGATAACACTTGCCGGTGGTAATAAAGGTTTAACAGCTGACGAATATGGTGCAAACTTTAATTTTATACAGAAAATATTTTTATCGACACATGCCCTTTGCCTGTATTTATTGAAGTCTATATTGCCTTTTAATCAAAGTGCTATTTATGCTTTTAATAGTACCAATAACTCAAGTTTAGAAATTATTTCGTATTTATCTTTTTTAATTGTACCATTTTTGGGTTATGCACTTTACGTTTTCTACAAAAGAGATCGGTTGCTGTTTGTGGGTTTATCTTTTTTTGTGATTAATACGTTTTTAATTTTACATGTGCTGGCAACCAATAGTTCGCTTATATACGAACGCTTTACTTATATGGGTTATGTAGGTATTGGTCTAATCCTCGCACACTTAATTCGAAAGAAATTTTCAATCTCTAATTCAATTTTTATAGCCATTTTTATAGGTCTTGTTTTAATACCAGTAACTCGAAATCGCGCTGCTGTATGGGCAAACGCCGAAACCTTATGGACATCAGTAATTGAAAATCAGCCAACAGTTAGTGTTGCATATAACAATAGAGGCAATGTTTATTATTTACAAGCCAACTGGTTAAAAGCTAAAGCCGACTTTGAGATGGCTATTCAATTAAATCCTCGTTATCCTAATTCATACAGTAACAGAGGATCGGTAAATATTTACTTAGGTAAATTTGAAGAGTCTTTAAAAGACAACGAGAAAGCAATTAGTATAAATCCGGGTTTTCCGGAGGCATGGTTGGGCCGTGGTGTTGCGCTCTATAATTTAAATAGAACGGAAGAGGCTATTGAATGTTATGATAAGGCGATTTCGTTAATCCCTAATTTCCCAAATGCATACAACAACAGAGGGGGAGCATTTTTAAAATTAAAGAGATATCAGGAATCTATAAATGATTTTAATAAAGCACTTTCTTTTTCGCCATCTTATGATGAGGCTCGAGTTAACTTATCTCTTGTTTATGTTGAGATGAAGGAGTATGGAAAAGCAGAAGAAACAATATTGCCTGTTACCTCAGATAATCGGAGAAATACAACGCTTAGTGATATTTATTTAAAGCAAGGCTTAGATGCATATCAAAAGGGGGATGCCAAAAAAGCGATTGTATACTACGATAAGGCAATAGCTGTATATGCTGAAAATGCTGAGGCTTGGTATAACCTGGGCGGAACCTATTTAATGCAACAAAATATTGTAAAGGCTAAGGAATGCTGGAACAATGTTCTTAGAATAAATCCAAACCATCCGGAGGCTGGAAAATGGCTTAAACAAATTGGTGGATGACTTTAACTAAATTTCATCATATTCGGTTTACAACTGTTTGGTTATTTCTGTATATTCTATTATGTTTTTTAACACCGCATTTCTCCTACCAAGGTGATACTGTAGAATGGGTAAGATGGGCCAGTTATATTCAACAAAAAGGGATAACAACTGTTTACCAGACTGATATTAACTATCCTCCTGTTTTTTTATATCTTCTATGGTTATATCAGTTTATTTTTAATAGCCCGCAATTAATCAGCGAAAATTTAATTTGGTTAAAGCATGCGTTATTATTGTTCGATTTATTGCCGTTACTTATTCTTTATTTTTTTAAACGAGAATCTTTTTCATACCTTATTTTTTTATTTATAGGTTTAAATATAGGTTATTTGCATAATTCAGTTGTATGGGGCCAAATTGATTCGTTACCCTCTTTTTTTGTTTTTTTTTCATTGTTTTTTGTGTCCTATAATATCCCCATATCTTCCATACTATTGGCATTTGCTCTTTTCACCAAGTTTCAAGTTGTTATTATTGTGCCGATTGTTATCTTGGTGTTTTTTAATTTTTACGGATTAAATTTTAAGAAAATTTTTCAGTTTAAACTGGTATTTATAATTACTACAATCGTTTTATTTTTGCCTTTTATTATTGGCGGTCAACTCCATAATTTTTTATCGATGTTAAGAAATCAGGTGGGTTTGTATCCGGCATGTTCCTTAAATGCTTTTAATTTCTGGTATCTGGTATTGCCAGAAAATCCCTTATTAGTGATGGATAATAATTTATGGCTTGGATTATCTTTTAAAAGTTGGGGGCTAACTATGTTTTTCTTTTTTTCGGCTTTAACGTTATTTCCTTATGCGATTCAACTTTATAGGAAAGTTAAAATTCCAACTGAACTTTATTTTAATTTGGCCGCTTTGATTGTATTACTGTTTTTTTATTTTAACACAGAGATGCATGAACGCTATAGTTTTTTTGCATTATTGCCTTTATTTATTTTTGGTTATTACTCGAACAATTGGATTCCCTTTATTTTGTTATCAGTTCTCTATTTTTTAAATGCAGATTTAATTTTGGGTTTTATTTTGCCTTCTTATTTTAACAACGAACTATTTCAAACAACGATAGCCTTGCTTTTTTTGGGACTAATATTGTATCTTGTTTTTATACAATGGACTTATATAAATAAATCTGCTAAAAAAAGCTTTATTAACTAAAACACGTAACCTTGTTATCATTAATAATTATACTCTTTGTTTTAGGTTATCTTTTTATTGCCTTAGAACATTCTATCGGAATTAATAAAGCTGCGTCAGCCTTGTTGCTGGGAGTAATCTTATGGGTATTGTACGTGCATAGCAACTCAACAGATACACCTCATGCTATAAATGAACAGTTAATGAACAGTCTGGGCGAAATCGCTGGAATTTTATTTTTTCTTTTAGGGGCTATGACAATAGTGGAGTTGGTTGATGCCCACGATGGATTTTCTCTGGTAACACAACGAATTAAAACTAAAAAGAATTTAAATCTGGCCTGGACAATTTCATTTATAACATTTATCCTATCGGCAGTTCTGGATAATTTAACAACTGCTATTGTAATGACCTCGCTGGTTCGCAAAATAATACCATCTTCCGAAATCAGATTAAAATACATTGGCTTAATTATTATAGCCGCAAATGCCGGAGGTGCATGGTCTCCAATAGGTGATGTAACAACCACTATGTTGTGGATAGGCGGGCAAATAACGGCTGCAAAGGTGGTTTCTAATTTGTTTATTCCTTCTCTTATTTGTTTACTAGTGCCCTTGTTACTAATGAGCAAAAATTTAAAAGGGGAAATAGTCACCAATACGGAATCATTTCAATTTTCTAAACTATCAAAAGAGCGAGAAGTTGTTTTTTATAGCGGAATAGGGGTTTTACTTTTTGTTCCTGTTTTTAAATCGTTTACTCACTTGCCTCCCTTTATGGGAGTATTATTTGGAGTTGGATTGTTGTGGGTTATAACCGGTATTATACACAAAAAGAAGAATGAAGAAGAAAAAAGTATATACAGTGTTATGCATGCACTACAAAAAATAGACACCTCAAGTATCTTGTTTTTTTTAGGAATTTTATTATCAGTAAATGTATTGCAGAACACAGGCTTATTAAAGCAATTAGCGCTAAGTATGGCTAATCTTTTTGGTAATTATCATTTAATTGCCATTTGTTTAGGCGCCATAAGTTCTTTGGTAGATAATGTGCCCTTGGTAGCTGCTGTTATTGGTATGTATTCTTTAGAAACGTATCCGGTTGATCATACTTTCTGGCACATGTTGGCTTATGCTACCGGAACTGGTGGAAGTGCCTTGATAATTGGTTCAGCGGCCGGAGTCGCTGTTATGGGTCTAGAGAAAATTACCTTTACCTGGTATCTTAAAAAGATGAGTTTATTGGCTCTTGCCGGTTTTATATCCGGGGCCTTAACCTTTTGGCTATTAAATTAATTACTTTATAGGGGTTATCTTCAGAAATTTATTTTTCTTTATATAGCCAAGAACGATTAAATCCGTATCTAAGTTACGTTCACCTTTTTTTATAGATTCGAACAAATCATATGGATCATTAGGAATATCACTTTTATCTAGATAGATATATCCATAATATTTATTCTGTATAATTTTAATAAAACATAATTCATCGGGATGACGGCCTTCTTCGGTTATAATCAAATTAGGAAATGGATATAGAAAATCCTGAATAAGTGTTAAGGCTCGTTTATTATAATCTTCTTTTGATTCCTCGCCATGGCAAATGCCGAAACATTCTCTAATTTGATAATTAAAACAAGGGCCGTTGTTATCATCGATACCGCAGTAACGTAAGCATAAATGATATTCAGTAATGATCTTATTTAAATATTCTCTGGCCGAAAAATAATTAGGAAAAGATTTTATTACATTTTCTTTTCCCGAATATTGATCCGTTATTTCAAAACTCAATACATTATTATTGTTTACAAAATAAAGATGATGAGTAAAAAAAGGGATTTTATTCGAACGGTTATAAAAGGGTAGTATACGTTTTATCTCATTATTTTCAAGAATGAGTGAAACCAGCTCGCTTCCCGTTATTTGGTAATCTATATCGTATAAATGTAGCAGCATTTTCTTCGTTTTAACTGCTGTTGCGGTTAAATGAGATAAACCCCGATTACGAATATTTTTACTTTTTCCAACATAAATTACTGAATTATTTTTATCAAGAAAGTAATAGATGCCGGTTTCTTCTGGTAATTTTTTAATTATATTTTCTTTTACTTTATCAATTCTTAAACTATTGAGTTCTTCTATACCTTGTTTCTGAAATAATTTGTTCTTATTTTTTTCGGCAAGTAAAATATTGAATAGTTCGCTGGTGGCAACTGCATCACCTTCTGCTCTGTGTCTCGCGTTGTTTTCTATACCAAGCCGGGTACAAATGTTGCCTAAACTATAAGAATTAAACCCAGGCAATAATTTTCTGCTAAGTTTTACGGTGCATAGTTTTTCCCTTTCATAAGCATAGCCAAGCGACTTAAATTCCTGCCTAATAAATCCATAATCAAATTCTACATTATGAGCCACAAAAATTTTGCCTTCAGTTATTTCTATAATTTTTTTGGCAATCTCATAAAATTTCGGAGCGTCTTTAACCATGTCATTATTTATACCGGTAAGTTTTGTTATGTATGGAGATATATAACGTTCGGGGTTAATTAGGGAAGAGAACTTTTCTACAACCGATAAGCCATCATGAATTATAATGCATATATCCGTTATTTTATCAGATTTAGCATTACCTCCGGTAGTTTCAATATCTATTATTGCAAACATTTCCTCGTTTTTTAAAATGGTATTTTAATTGGATGCAGCCTCAAGTTAGTTATTTTGATTTGCTTTTTTAATATCGATATTAAAATTAATCTATACTCAATCTATCCATAGTTTTTAAGCCTTAAAACAATTAAATTGGCTGTTAATCATTGTATTACATCTTTGCTCTTACCCCTAATAAAATGTATCTTTGCACACGTTTAATTTTAATCATTTTATGGAATACAATTTTAGGGAAATAGAAGATAAGTGGCAAAAGTATTGGGCTCTACATAAAACATTTAAAGCAGATGATTTATCTGCAAAACCCAAGTATTATGTTTTGGATATGTTTCCTTATCCTTCCGGATCAGGTTTACATGTTGGTCATCCTCTGGGTTATATTGCTTCAGATATCTACGCCCGTTTTAAACGTCATAAAGGATTTAACGTTTTGCACCCTATGGGCTATGATGCTTTTGGTTTGCCTGCAGAACAATATGCAATTCAAACTGGTCAGCACCCCGCTTTAACTACTAATCAAAATATAAACCGATATCGAGAGCAATTAGACAAAATGGGATTTTCTTTCGATTGGGATAGAGAAGTAAGAACATGCGAGCCCGATTATTACAAATGGACCCAATGGATCTTTATACAATTATTTAATTCATGGTATAACTACAAGTTAAAAAAGGCTGAGTCCATAAGTACTCTTATCTCCAATTTTGAACAGAACGGATACGCCGGAAGTACAGACAATGTTTTAACGGGCGACATCGAACATGAGGTGCCGGCCTTTAGTGCTGAAGAATGGAAAACAAAATCGGAATCTGATCAGCAAACTATTTTAATGAATTTTCGTTTGGCTTATTTGGCTGATAGCTGGGTTAATTGGTGTCCTGCGTTAGGGACCGTTTTAGCAAACGATGAGGTGAAAGATGGGGTTTCTGAGCGTGGTGGTTATCCGGTAGAGCGAAAGTTGATGAAACAGTGGAGTATGCGTATTACCGCATATTCTGAACGTTTGTTAAATGATCTGGAGGGTTTGGATTGGACGGAGAGTATTAAGGAATCGCAACGATACTGGATAGGAAAAAGCAAGGGGTCTAGTTTAAAATTTAATATTGTTAATCACTCGGGGAAAGTAATTGAGGTATTTACTACACGACCCGATACCGTTTTTGGTGTTAGTTTTGTTACGCTTGCTCCAGAACATGATTTAGTTGAGCAGATTACCACACCCGAATTTAAAAAGGCAGTTGACGAGTACGTTACATATTCTAAAAACAGATCGGAGCGAGAGCGAATGGCCGATGTTAAGAAAATTACGGGGCAGTTTACCGGAGCCTTTGTTGAACATCCTTTTTCTAAAAATCCTGTTCCGGTTTGGATTGGTGATTATGTTTTAGCCGGATATGGAACTGGGGCTGTAATGGCTGTTCCCGCTCATGATAGTCGAGATTTTGCTTTTGCCAGAAATTTTAACCTGCCTATTATTCAGGTGGTTGAAGCCCCTGAAAATCATAATTGGGAAAAGGAATCATACGATGCCAAGGAGGGGGAATTAATTAATTCAGATTTTCTTAATGGTTTAGATGTAAAAGAGGCAATAAACAAGGCGATAAGTGAAATTGAAAAAAATAATTTAGGAAAAGGAAAAATTAATTTCCGCTTACGGGACGCAGTGTTTGGTCGCCAGCGTTATTGGGGAGAACCCATTCCAATCTATTATAAAGATGGCGTTCCTTATGCCTTACCCGAAAACGAGTTGCCACTGTTGCTACCCGAAGTTGATAAATTTTTACCAACAGAAACAGGAGAGCCTCCATTAGCAAGAGCCAAGGACTGGAAATACAAAGGGGAATATGAATACGAGACAACTACTATGCCCGGATGGGCAGGAAGTTCATGGTATTTTTTACGCTATATGGATCCCAAAAACAATAGGAACATGGCGGATAGGCAAATTGCCGACTACTGGCAAAACGTTGATTTGTATATTGGCGGATCAGAACATGCAACCGGACATTTGTTATATGTTCGTTTCTGGACGAAAGCACTTTTCGATTTAGGATTTATCCCTGTTCAAGAGCCTGCTCAAAAATTAATTAATCAGGGTATGATACAAGGACGATCAAATTTCGTGTATCGTATTAATGGTACAAATAAGTTTGTTTCTTATGGTTTAAGATCTCAATACGAAACCACTGCTCTACATGTAGATGTTAATATTGTGGACAATGATATTTTGGATATTGATGAATTTAAAAACTGGAGAGAGGAATATAAAACAGCTGAATTTGTGTTGGAAGATGGCAAATATATTTGCGGTGCTGAGGTTGAAAAAATGAGTAAGTCTAAATGGAACGTTCAAACACCTGATTTAATTTGTGATAAGTTTGGGGCAGATACTTTACGTTTATATGAAATGTTTTTAGGACCTCTCGAGCAAAGTAAACCATGGAATACTAATGGTATTACCGGAGTTTCGGGATTCCTGAAAAAATTATGGCGTTTGTTCTATGATACTAATGGTAATATATTGATTAATGATGCAGAACCCACTAAGTCCGAATTAAAAGCCTTACATAAAACCATTAAAAAAATTAGTGACGATATTGAACGTTATTCGTTTAATACCTCAGTAAGTAATTTTATGATTTTAGCAAACGAATTAAACGACCTTAAATGCAATAAGCGCTCGGTATTAAAAGATTTAGTGGTGCTTATCTCTCCATATGCTCCTCACATAGCTGAAGAATTATGGAGTATATTAGGGTTTCAGCCATCGGTAAGCAAGGCCGAATGGCCTGTGTATATAGAGTCTCACACCATTGATGATTCTTTTGCATACCCTATTTCTTTTAATGGTAAGATGAGATTTAATCTGGAAATGCCCTTAAATATTGGGGTCCCTGAGATAGAACAATTGGTAATGAATGCTGATCAAACTCAAAAATACCTCGAAGGAAAACAACCTAAAAAGGTAATTGTTGTCCCTAAAAAGATTGTGAATATAGTTTATTAACGATAGTTAAAATTTGAACAGGAGGCATAGAGAGGTTTAAGTAGTGAAAAATTACTTTCAACCCTCCATTGTATTCTTAGGATCCGAATATCTCCCTAATTATAAGGGAAGCATTGGTAATATTGTTAAATCGTTGATTAAAAACAATATTTCTTTTTTCGGTTTCATTTATATCGAAAGGACTATTAAATAACTCTTTAATTTTTTGTTTCCATTCGCCAGTGGTATTGGCTATTAAACAGAGTTCTTCTAAGCCTGTTCCTTTTACCATAAAATCATTAACCAAGCAATGCTGACCGCTATACAAAGCATTTAAAAGTTTAAGTTTTATTCCTGTGTCCTGAAAAGTGGGTAGTACATTTATTTTAGCTTCTGCAATTAAATGATTAATCTTTATATGATCAGAATCGGCAATTAAACTAACGTTCGAATTTTTAGAAATAGCCTTTTTTAAGGCTTTTCCAGGATTATTTCCCGCGATTATTAACTTGTATGGTAAATCATTAAAAATTTCGTTTACTAAATATAATGCGGCTATATTATTTTCACCAACGGATAAATTGCCATGGTAAAGAGCATAATCAGAATCCACAGGTTTAACCCGAATATCATTAAATTGATGAAACGCAGAAACAGTAAGTGTTTTAAGTTTAAGATGTTCAAGGTAACTCGAGTCTTTTTCTGTAATAGCAAAGATTGTATCAGCTCCTTTCAGAGCGTTTTCAAATATTTTAAGTTTGCTGGCCTCTGTGTAAAAATATAGCTTTTTAAATACATTTTTTTCCGCATTACTTAAGCCCTTGTAGTAATCGGGCTCTATATTATGCATTCTTACATATTTTTTTCTATGCGCTAACCTAAAGTCATTTAGATAAAAGCAACTGTGCATACCCTCAAACAAAATCGGATATTTGTCTTTAACTAAATTTGCTATTAAAACTTCGCTTTGTCGAGTAACTACAATATAGGGCAATTGATTAAATAGTAGATGTTTGCTTACTTTTCGTGGATATGATTTTACACTGCAGCAAATTTTAGTTAAGTCCTTATCTAATTTTCTACCGTATTCAAAACAATGCAGATGAACTTTAACGCCAAGTTCATGTAGGGCTTTAATTTTATAGTAAACATCAATTACTCCACCGTAATTAGGTGGAGAGGGTATATCGAACGATACAATATGTAAGTGTCTATCAGTCAAGTTTCCTGATTATTTCAATCAACTTTTCACTTTCTTTTTCCCAGCTTAATTTTTCTTTAAGAAGTTGGGTGTTTTGTTTGCAAAAATTGTAAAAACTTTTATTAAGAAAAAAATAATTTAGCGCATTAGCGATACTTTCCGGATTAACGCTGTCTACAATACTACCAATTTGATAATCATTAATTACCCTGCTAACTTCTTTTAAATTGCTCCCTAAAACTGGAATGCCAGAGAACGCATAGTCAAATATTTTATTGGGTAAACTATTTTCGTAATTCGGATTTCCGGGTTTATCCAGCGTAACCCCTAAGTTTGCATTTAGGGTATACTGTATCATTTCGGGATAGGGTAGGCGATCTACAAAACGAACTTTATTTTGAAGGTGATTTACTTTTGCAAGTTCTTTAAGGTTGTCCCACACATCTCCATGGCCAATAATAACAGCGAACAGGGCAGGCTCGGTAAATTGAAGACTCAGGATAAATTCCTCTGCACCCCGGTTTATATTGATTCCAGAACCTTGAAGAATTACAATAAAAGCATCAGCTGGTAATTTTAGCTCCTCTCTTGTTTTGTTGCCTTTTGGAAAATTTTGAAATGAGGGTATATTGCGGATTATTTGTGGATTTACACCATAGCTCTTTTTGTATAATTCAGCAATGGATGAGTTAACCGTAATCAGGTGTTTTAGTCGGGGCAAAAGGCCGCGTTCAAAAAAAGACCATACAGCCTTAACCATTCTCCTGTTCTGAATTTCGGGCACACCAAGAAAATACTCATGCGAGTCGTAAATAAGATTTGTTTTTTTGATTTTCCCCGCTAAATAACACGCCGGTAGGGTATCTAAATCGTTACTAAAGATTAGATTACAATTATTAAAAAGCAGGTATAAAAAAAGTCGAATATTATAAAAGGCATAAAACAGAGCTCCTTTATTGGCCAAGAGTTTAAAGCGTTTGCATTTATAGGGCAAGTTAATGGGGAGAGAACCGGGCAACAATCGTCCAACCAAAGTTACTTCGTACCCTTGGTTCTTAAGCGTATAGCAATGTTTTTGTACACGCTGGTCTGTACTTAAATCGTTGGTAACACAAACTATTGCCTTTTTACTCATAATTTAAACAAATATAAGTTTAACCCTTAAATGTTAGTAATTAATTAGATTATTCTCTGTCATTTACGTTACATGCTCTAATTTTGGCTCAATAACAGTTTAATATGTTTTTGCAGAACGTTTCACTTAAAAATTATAACACATTTGGTATAGAGGCATTATGTTCTTACTATGCCGAATTTTCTGGAGTTGAAGAGCTATGCGAAATTATTAAAAGCGATATTTTTAAACAAAATTCTCTACTTGTTTTGGGGGGAGGAAGTAATATCCTGCTTACTAAAAATTTTAATGGGGTAGTATTAAAAAACAATCTTAAAGGAATTGAACAGGTAAAAGAGGAAGGCGATTCTATTTATGTTAAAGGTATGGCCGGAGAGGTGTGGCATAATTTTGTATTGTTCTGCGTGGAGAGAAACTGGGCCGGAATCGAGAATCTTTCTCTTATTCCAGGTTGTGTTGGCGCCGCGCCTATGCAAAATATCGGAGCCTATGGTGTAGAGATAAAAGATACTTTCTATGAATTGGAGGCTATAGACCTTAAAACGGGCGAAAGACGTATTTTTAATAATGCCGAGTGTGAGTTTGGATATCGCGAAAGTGTTTTTAAAAATAAGTATAAGGGCCAATATATAATAGTTTCAGTTACTTTTAAACTAAGTAAGAAACCGTTATTTAATACCACTTATGGAGCTATAGAACAGGAGTTGAAAAGCATGGGGGTAAGCCAATTAACAATAAAAGCAATAAGTGAAGCAGTTATTCGGATCAGAAAGAGCAAATTACCCGATCCGGCAAAGATTGGCAATGCCGGTAGTTTTTTTAAAAATCCAGTGGTAAGTGCATCGTTGTATAATCAAATAAGATCAAGCTATCCAGCGGTAGTTGCCTATCCAAATGGCAACCAGTTTAAACTGGCAGCGGGTTGGTTAATTGAAAAATGTGGTTGGAAAGGCTTTAGGGAGGGAGATTACGGCGTACACGCACTTCAATCGCTTGTATTGGTTAATTATTCTAAAGCTACCGGAACCGAAATTTATAACTTATCGGAACGAATTTTGCAAAGTGTAAAGCAAAAGTTTGGCGTAGTTTTAGAACGGGAAGTTAATATACTTTAGTTTTGCTAATGATAAGTTTATTGTAAATTGTGAAAATTTATTTTTAATATGAAAAACATTTTATTGATTCTGGTTATTGCTTTTAAAGCTAATCAATCTTTTGCTCAAATATTTATGGCTTCTAAAACCGAGATTAGTTTTTATTCGGCTACTCCGGTAGAGGATATAAAAGCGAAGAATATCAATGCTACCTCTATTTTAAATACTACAAATAATGAAATTGTTTTTAAGGTTCCAAATACGGGGTTTAAGTTCGATAACAGTTTAATGGAAGATCACTTTAATGAGAATTACATGGAAACTCCAAAATTTCCAACTTCTGAGTTTAAAGGAAAAATAAATGAGTCAATTGATTATAAGCAAGAGGGTAGCCATGATGTTACGGTTACGGGCAAAATGAAAATTCATGGAAAAGAAGTGGATAAAACTTATAAAGGAAAAATAATTATTAAAGGAACGGATATTTCGGTTGATGCAAAATTTGAGGTGGCTTTAAAAGAGCATGATATTAAAGTGCCTAAATTAGTTGTTAAAAATATTGCCGAGAACATAGAAACTACCATACACGCCGAATACAAGCCTTACGAAAAGAAAAAATAGTGCAGTTTCGTACTGAAATAAAACCGCTGCAAAGCAGTATTGGTTTAAATCATCATTCCAATATTCTAACCATTGGCAGTTGTTTCTCCGATAACATTGGAAACTGGTTGGCCGATCTTAAGTTTAATTGCAGTGTTAATCCTTTCGGTACTGCCTTTAACCCGGTTTCAATCGCTAAATTTTTTAAAGATCCTGAGCCGGATACGGACTTTATCTTTTTTGAAAACGATCTTTGGTTTTCTTTGCATCATCATTCTCAAAATAATAGAATGAGTAAGGCCGATTTATTAAACCACTTGTCCCATTTGCATCATCAATTTAAAAGTAAATTAGTACAATCCTCGCAACTTTTTGTAACTCTTGGAACCTCCTGGGTATATAGGTTAAAAGAAAATAATCAAATTGTTTCTAATTGCCAGAAACTCCCACAATATTTGTTTTCTAAGGAGTTACTTTCTACAAAGGAAATTATATGCTCTTTATCCGAACTATTGGAAAACACCCCTCAACAGTGTAAGGTAATTTTTACGGTTAGTCCGGTTAGACATATCAAAGATGGAATTATTGAAAATTCTTTATCTAAGGCCAGGTTAATTGAATCTATCCACACTGTAATTGATCAAAATAAGGAACGTTGTGTCTATTATCCCGTTTATGAGATTTTTATGGACGATTTAAGAGATTATCGATTTTACGAGGCAGACCTTATTCATCCCAACCAGCAGGGTTTAGAATACGTTAAAGAACATTTTCAGCTCAGTTTTTTCAACGATGAAACCATAAAGCTAAATTCTAAAATTAGCTCCATCGTAAATGCTTCGCGTCATATTATGATAAATCGGGATAGTAAGGGGAGTAAAGATTTTATTCTATCTACCCAAAAGCAGATAGCCGATTTGATAAGTGTTTATCCATGGCTTGATTTTTCTGCAGAATTATCTAGGCTTAATTAACAAAAACTTTCTCATAACTAAATATAATTTTTAAGAGTCTTGTATTAAAAAAACTGAATTTTAGAATACCGGATTTCCCGATATTTTATGCGCCAGTACGAAGACCGAAAGATTACGATTATGATTATCTTCTTATCAGTTTTTCTGATATTTGGTATTCGTTTATTTTATGTACAAGTATTAAACTCCGATTATAAAATTTCAGCAAATAATAATGTTTTGCGATTTATGACGGAATATCCCACACGTGGGTTAATATACGATCGTAAGGGTAAATTATTAGTTTATAATGAAGCAGCCTATGATTTAATGGTAATTCCAAAACAAGTAAAGAAACTGGATACAGTGGATTTATGTAATGTTTTAGGTATAGAGAAAGAAGTTTTTATAACTCGAATGAAAAAAATAAAATCTTATTCGCGTTATAAGGTTAGCCCTTTCGAAAAACAAATTTCCATCGAAACATACGCTAAACTGCAAGAGAAACTTTATAAGTTTAATGGTTTCTTTGTTCAGGGCCGAACACTTCGAAAATATCCTCAAAAAATCGCCTCTCATGTACTGGGTTATATTGGTGAGGTTAGTGAAAAGAAAACGAAAGAAAACCCTTATTATAAAGACGGAGATTACATAGGTATAAGTGGTATTGAGCAATCGTACGAAAAGGAATTGAGAGGTAAAAAGGGGATGAAAGTAGTAATGGTGGATGTTTTTAATAACATTAAAGGAAGTTTTCAAAATGGTGCATACGATACAACAGCCGTAGCTGGAGAAAATATAGTGAGTACACTGGATGCAGATTTACAGTCGTACGGCGAGCAACTTATGCAAGGTAAAGTAGGAGGATTGGTGGCAATAGAACCTAAAACAGGCGAGATACTTTCTGTTATTTCCGCTCCAACTTACGATCCTAATTTATTAGTGGGTAGGGTACGATCTAAAAATTATGTGGAGTTATTAAAGGCAGATCATAAACCGTTGTTTAACCGTGCTCTTATGGCCTACTATCCTCCGGGTTCTACATTTAAATTAATTAACGCTCTAATTGCACAACAGGAGGGTGTTATCAAGTCATCAACTACTTTTCCATGTGCCCAAGGCTGGCCGGTAGGAGGGGGTAGACCAAAATGCCATCCACATCCATCTCCTCTAGATTTACCCGGTTCTGTTCAAAATTCCTGTAACAGTTATTATGCCTATACTTTTAGGGCAATTATTCAAAATCCAAAGTATACATCCTCCGAAACAGCATACGCATCCTGGAGGGATTATGTAATGAGCTTTGGAATCGGACAAAAATTAAATACCGATTTGCACCAGGAATTAAAAGGTAGAGTTCCAACAATTGAATACTATAATAAATATTTTGGTAAGGGGCATTGGAATGCCTACACCATAATTTCGCTTTCAATAGGTCAAGGAGAGTTGGGTATTACGCCACTCCAGATGGCAAATATAACTGCAACAATTGCTAACAGAGGTTTTTATTATACACCACACATCATTAAAGCGGTAGGGGAGAAGAAATCTTTGAAAAAGGAATATCAAACCCGGCATTTCACAAAAGTAAGTCCAAAATTTTTTGAGCCTATAATTGAAGGAATGAGTAAAGTAACCCAGGGGACTGCAACAAACGCTCGTATAGAAGGCATTAATATTGCCGGTAAAACAGGAACTGCGCAAAATCCACACGGAAAAGATCACTCCTTGTTTGTGTGTTTTGCACCTGCCGAAGATCCTAAAATTTGTATAGGCATAATGGTTGAGAATGCAGGTTTTGGTAATTCGTATGCCGTTCCTATTGCCAGTTTAATGATAGAAAAGTATTTGCGCGATTCAATCTCTCGTCCCGATTTGGAAAAAAGAATGTTAGAAGCCAATCTTTTATCTACCATGCATATAAAAGATCCTCCTAAAAAGCCGTCTAAGCCAATTAAGAAAAAAGCAAATTAACATGAGAGAACAAAGAAGCATATTTGAAGGGATAGACTGGGTGTTAGTGGGTATATACTTAACCCTGGTGTTAATGGGTTGGTTAAATATTTATGCTGCAGTTTATAACGAGGAACATAAAAGTATATTTGATTTTACTCAGAATTATGGAAAGCAATTAATATGGATAATAGCAGCCTTAGTAATTGCTTTTTTTATTTTGGCGGTCGACGGGAATTTCTTTACCATCTTTGCCTTTCCGATTTATATTATTGTTTTGATGTTGCTGGTATTAGTTTTAGGCTATTCGGTGGCAACAAAAGGGGCTCATTCGTGGTTCGAAATTGGTAGTTACAAATTTCAGCCATCCGAGTTTGCTAAATTTGCCACTTCGCTGGCTCTGGCAAAATTTCTTAGTACCTTAAATATACGCTTCGAAGATATGACCACTAAAATGATGGCGGGCATTATTATTGGCGTTCCGGCTATATTAATCTTATTGCAAAATGATACAGGATCTACACTGGTTTTTGCAAGTTTTGTTTTTGTTTTGTATCGAGAGGGTTTGTCGGGAAATATTCTTTTATTTGGATTGTTAGCGGCTATTTTATTTGTAACAGCTTTATTGGTTAATAAATATATTTTAATTGGCATTTTAGGTTTTATATCTCTGGTACTGTATGTTTTTTCTAGAAAGAAGACAAAAGATTTATTAATAATCGGAGGGTTTTTTATAATATCTGCAGGTTCGGTTTTTAGTGTTGATTATGTTTTTGAGAAAGTTTTACAACCTCATCAAAAAGATCGAATAGAGGTTTTATTAGGTAAGAAATCCGATCCTAAAGGGGTAGGGTATAATGTAAACCAATCATTAATAGCCATTGGTTCGGGTGGATTTTTTGGAAAGGGTTATTTAAAAGGTACTCAAACCAAATTCGATTTTGTTCCGGAGCAAAGTACCGATTTTATTTTTTGTACGGTTGGTGAAGAGTGGGGTTTTTTAGGAAGCGTGGTGGTGCTGGGCTTATTTTTAGCTTTATTGGTAAGGATTATTACAACAGCCGAGCGGCAGCGATCTCAGTTCACCCGTATTTACGGGTATTGTGTAGCGTGCATATTATTTATACATGTAGGTATAAATGTAGGGATGGCAATTGGTGTGGCGCCTGTTATTGGTATTCCGCTTCCTTTTTTTAGTTACGGAGGATCTTCCTTGTGGGCCTTTACTATTCTTCTTTTTATTTTTGTAAAACTGGATGCATACCGTTTGCAAGTGCTCAGATAGATAATAAAAAATGCATAAAGTTTTTAGTTGAAACTAGTGAGATGAGGTTATTAACTATCAAAGGTTTATGACTAAATGCAGTTGGCGTTTTTGAACTACAAAATCTTTTTAGAAAATCTCATTTAAAATATAAAATAAATTTTCATTCGAATCCATATGCCGCCAATTTCTTAAAGCTGCTATAGTTTTATATTTTAGGTTTACTTACTTTCAATTGGCTTTCTGCGGGAAGGTATCGTATTAAAAATTGATATGGTTATTTAGTGATGAGTGCTTTGGGTTTTTTAACGCTTTTATTCTCCCTACTTATCATTTTGTATAATATGTCTTTTTAGTATTGCTTCCATATTTTTTTTGGATCTAAAGGCAGTGGCTATTTTTAGCAAACCTCTACTGTGCTTTAGTGTTTATTTTCCATTTAACCATTTTAACCATTCGTCTGCTACTTTGTCCCAATTAAATATATTATAATCAGGCTGGTTGTCATTTGTCATTGGGAAGTAGTTATGATCTGTTCCAATGTATGCTTTAAAGGTAAAGTTGGTTTTATTTTGTCGGATTGTATTTACTTGTAATAGGTCATTATATGGCGAACTCCAGTCCTTTGTTCCGTATGTAACTAATACAGGAATTTTAAGTTTTTCTAGCAAGGCGATCATTGGTTCGGAAAATTCAAAAGTTGCTTTGTAAGTATCGCCATGCAAACTATTCATATTATTTTTGTTTGCTACTATATCAGCCCAATAGTTTAAGTTGTCTTCTCCATATTTAGTGCTATCGGTGTCTGTTTCGTATGCTCTGCTCTGTTCAATTATTGACAATATTCTGCCCATTGGATTTCCTCCTGAATAAATTAAATGCGTTACATCATTTAATTCACTTGTCATTTTTACAGCAATTGTACTGCCTTCTGAGTGGCCGGCAACAACCAGTTTTTCCTTTGATACCCAATTCTGTTGCTGTAAATATTTTATTAGTGCTATATTTCTTGGTACGTAATAACTCAATAAATTTCTATCACTATATTCTTCTGGAAATTTGCCTGTACTGTCAACGTAAGTAAAATCAGGTTTCAGGTTTGATAGTTCAGCTAGGAGTGGAATGTATGGTTTACTAACAATCACTAAATGATATTTATTAGATATACTGTCCGGATTAAACGGGAATGTGCCAAATACGTCTTTTCCTTGATATATTATTAATGGAATTGGCAAACTGCCTTGGCAAAAAAAGAAGAGTGGTTTGCGAACGTTCTCTTCACCTTTCTTTGATTTAATTAAAATGTCAATATCATCTGATTTGTATTTAAAAACAAGATGTCTAAAACCAAAATCCTGTGCTGTTTTGGTTTGACCAGATACTGAAAAAAATGAAAGGAGGAAAAATAGGGATATTAATGGTTTCATTGTATATATGGGTATTTTAACATGAATAAAAACTTACTTCTAATCACTATCTATTTTTTGTGATAAAATCAGGGCTATTGATTATCCCACTTAAATAATCTTCGTTTTTCATTTTTACTATTCAGGTAAATAGCCTTTTTTAAGAAATTATAATAAATTTCTATTCCATCGTTTAAGGCCTTTACGGGGATATGCTCATTAGAGGAGTGAACAGACTCTATCATTTCTTTCGACATTTCAATGGGCATTAATCCGTAAGTAGGTATACCACACGATCTAAAATAACTGTTATCAGATGAAGCTACAAACAAATAAGGAACAACCTGGGCATCAGGTATACTCTCCACAATACTTTCTTCTAAAATAGTGTAAAATTTATCCGGCTTGGTTGGAGGTGCCTCCGGCGTTTCTTCAATAACCGTTATTTTTATCCGCGGATCCAGAGTCCCCATAAGGCGTTTTAAAGTAAAGGCTGTTTCGTTAAAGCGAGGCATTAGTCTGCAGTCATAATAAGCTGCCGATTCGGATGTAATTTGATTAATAGCTCCCGGCGGATTGTATATTTTAGTTAAGGTAAAAGTATTAGTAACCATAGGAAGTAGTATTTCGCTCTTGGATAAAATCTTTTTTCGGAAGGGTTTAAAAATTAACCACGAGATATGCTTTAAAATAAATCCTTCAAAACCGCCCGTAATCTCGCCCAAACGATGAAACATTAATTTATTGGTTTTGTCGAATTTTATTTTAGGCTCCTCGTTTTCTACCTTGGCGATTGCTCTTAGTAAAATTTTGTTAGCACTTTTATCGCTGGGCACGGAGGCATGACCGTGGGTACGCGATTTAGATTCTAACTTAATCCAAACGTTTTTCTTTTCCGCTATAGAAACAAAATAAACTTTTTGATCTGGTTTTCCGGGGATAATTCCTTTTAAACCAGCACCTCCTTCGCCCAATACCACGGCCGGATTTAGCTTATGAAAAAATCGATTACATACAATTTCTGCTCCTTTCTTTCCCCCTAATTCCTCGTTTCCCACTAATAAAAGAGCAACATTTTGGCTAAGCTGATCGTAGCTTATATTTTTAAGTGTTTCTTTTAGTTTTATTAAGCTAAACAGATGCATAACCGAAATTCCTTTCATATCAATTGCACCTCTTCCATATACGGTATCGTTATTTATAATACCCTGATAGGGAGGATATTTCCAACCGTTGCCTGAAGTATCTGCATCAACAACATCTAAATGGCTTAGCAAAACTACGCACGGTTTTTTTTCATCAACAGGAAATAAGGAAATTATAATTAACGTAGAGCTGTCGTTGTCACTTAAATCGGTTGCACATAAACCGTTTTTTTCTGCAAAATTTATAAAGAAATGACCTAATTTTTTTTCCGCAGAGGGATTGTTAGCAGTATTAAATTTAATAGCTGCTTTTAAAAGGCTTTCTGGAGTATATTGGTTTTGGGCAACAACAATAGACGCAAAAAAAAATAACACCCCAATCGGCAGAATTCTCATAGCCTAAATTTACAAAATAATCAGGTTTAATTATTTTAAAAAAATAGCTATTTATTATTATTAACACTATTTTTAGTTACATTTAAGCTAATATTTATGGAGCATTTAGTCTTATTTGAATCAAGCGATCTTACTCCGAAAATTACCTTGCAGTTTTCGGATAATACTTTCCGTTTCGAAGGTTACTCTTTACCAGCAAATCCTTTTGAATTTTATCAGGAGGTTATCTCCAAAATTGTTAATACCATCAACCAGCATCAATTTGTTTCTTTTGCAGTTCAAATAGAGCTTCGATACTTCAATACGGCTTCTACCAAGAGTTTTCATGAGTTAATTAAGAAATTAGATCAATATTGTAAGGAGAATCAAAAAACATTTAAAATAAAGTGGCAATACCTGAGTGATGATGATGACGTAAAAGAAACCGTTTCAATTTTTAAAGAGTTATTTGTCCACATTCCTTTTGTCATTAAAGAAATAAATTAGATGAGTGAAGAAATATTAAAAGCTTTAATGCAGTTGTTCGCTATTATCTCTAAGCAAGATGAGGGTGTTAACTCTAATATTCGGGATTACGTAGAGGTTTTTTTAAAAGGACAGCTGCCACTTGTTAAGATACCATCTTATCTTAATTTGTTTGATGAATTTACAGCCTCTGAGAAAAAAGAAATTGGTGAAGATGGTGCTCCTAAAAAGCGCATTCGCCTGACCTCTATCAAAGACTCAATGAGGATGTTGTCTATTTGTAAACAGATTAACCAAACGCTTTCTCAAAAACAAAAAGTAGTAGTGTTAATTCGTTTATGGGAGCTCCTAAGAGCCGATAAACAGTTTACCGAACAACGGGTAATGATTATTAATACTGTTGCCGAAGCATTTAACATAGAGGAAGATGAATTTAAGGAAATAGAGAATTTTTGTAGGCACGAAGAAAAATTAAAAAATAATTCTCCAAATATACTTTTTGTAGAAAGTCATATTCATGATAATGCCGAGCATATTGATAAGGAAAACTATAAGCATATTTTTTCTGAAGGTCTTGATGGTATTATTTCCATTATTCGTATCCCCAGCGTAGAGCTTTATTTTATTAAGTATAGCGGTATAAACGAAATCTTCATTAATGGTTTGCTATTTAACCAGAGAAATATTTACCTCTTAGCTCCGGGTAGTACGTTTCGCTTACCTCAAGGAACCATTTACTATTCCGATGTGGTATCCCGTTTTTTAAGCAGTTCGCAGTCTACTCCCATCTCGTTTAATGTTACCGAACTCGAGTTTAAATTTCCTAATGGTAAGGTTGCTTTAAGGGATATAAACATAAGTGAAGCCTCCGGAAAACTAATTGCCATTATGGGCGCTAGTGGTGCAGGTAAAACTACCCTTTTAAATGTTTTATCTGGTATTGAATATCCCTCTGCAGGTAAGGTAGAATTAAATGGCATCGATATTCACAAGGATGAGGAAACGGCCAAAGGGATATTGGGATATATTGCTCAGGATGATTTACTTATTGAGGAATTAACCGTTTACGAAAATATTTATTATAACGCCAAGTTATGTTTTAAAAGCTACAGTGAATCCGAAATAGATTCTTTAGTTTCTAAAACCTTAAATAGTTTGGGTTTATGGGAGATTAGGGATATTAAAGTGGGCAACCCCTTAAATAAAAAAATATCAGGCGGGCAGCGTAAACGATTAAATATAGCTTTAGAGCTTATTCGCGAACCGGAAGTTTTGTTTGTTGATGAACCTACCTCGGGCTTGTCTTCCCGGGATTCTGAAAATGTTATGGACTTGCTAAAGGAATTAACTTTAAGAGGAAAATTGATTTTTGTGGTTATCCATCAACCTTCGTCAGACATTTATAAAATGTTTGATAAGCTGTTTTTACTTGATACCGGCGGCTATCCTATTTACTATGGAAACCCTATTGAGGCGATCATTTATTTTAAAACAGAAACGAATCAGGTAAATGCAGAATTAGGAGAGTGCCACATTTGTGGAAATGTAAATCCGGAACTGGTTTTTAATATTATTGAAGCAAAAGTGGTGGATGATTTCGGACGGTTTATAGAAGAAAGAAGAGTTAAGCCTGCCGACTGGTATAATAAGTATAAGGCAAAGTTTTCGATTAAATATAAAGAAACAGTAGGCCAACTCCCTAAGGCTACTTTCCATGTCCCTAATTGGATTAAACAAGCGCTAATATTTTTAAAACGCGATGTAAAATCTAAATTAAGTAATAAGCAATATTTACTTATTAATATACTGGAAGCGCCTTTATTGGCATTTATCTTGTCTGGTTTAATCCGATATCTCGGAAATTCTCCCTATGGTAAATATGTTTATTACTACAACGAAAACATACCAGCTTATATCTTTATTAGTATTGTTGTTTGTTTGTTTATTGGCTTAACAATTAGTGCCGAGGAAATATTTAAGGATCGTAAAATTTTAAAGCGCGAGAGATTTTTAAATTTAAGTAAAAGCAGTTACCTGCTGTCTAAATTAATTATACTGTTTACTGTTTCTGCATTACAATCGGCTGTTTTCGTTTTGATAGGAAATTCTATTCTGGAAATTAAAGGAATGTTCTTGCCCTATTGGATTACTTTATTCTCGGTGAGTTGTTTTGCTAACGTTTTGGGATTAAATATATCTGTTACGTTTAACTCGGCAGTTACAATTTATATTATTATTCCTTTAATGGTTATACCGCAAATGATATTGGGAGGCGCCATGTTTAGTTTTGATAAGATAAACGAAGTGGTAGGGGGTAATAAAGATAAAACACCACTGGTAGCAGATTTTTTTGTTTCTCGTTGGGCTTTCGAAGCACTTTCGGTGGAACAGTTTAAATCTAATAAATATGAAAGCGAAGTTTATGTTTTAGAAAAAAAGGAGAGTATTCTAAATTTCAAACAGGCCTATTATCTGCCTAAATTACAGGATATTGCCTCAGTTTCGCGTAAACTTTTTAAAGAAAATACCGATAGTTCCAGAGAGGTCTTGGCTGCTAATCTTAAATTATTGGAAAATGAGGCTAAAAGTGAGTTGCAGACGGTTCCGGGTGTAAAATTTAAATTTTTAAATGAATTAACACCCGAAAAGGTAACCCTAGACGTGCTAAAAGCGTATGAAAGCTATACAGAGGATTTAAATACATATTATATTGGAAAGTTTAACGATTTGCAGATATTAAAAAATGATTTGGTTATGAAGCAGGTAAAGATGGCTGGAACCGAACAATTGTATCAGCTTTGCAAAGAACAATATACGAATGAATACCTTAACGATTTGGCAAAAAATAATTTAGCAAAAAATAAAATCAGAATTTTGAATAACCGTATTGTCCAAAATGTAGACCCGGTGTTTCGTGATCCTGCTCCGGATGGAGTAATGGATTTTAGAGCTCATTTTTATGCTCCCCGTAAAAACCTAGCCGGAAATTTGATTTCTACATTTAACTTTAATTTATTGGCTATTTGGAAAATGACAGTATTGTTATACCTAACTCTTTATTTTGAAATCTTCCGTCGATTTTTCGAATGGATTTCTAGAAAAACTTCTGTTAATAACTAATTTTTATGAAAATTATTTTAAAATGAGCTTATATGAAGATATCTAAATTAATAATAGTCTTTTTTTCTTTTGTTACTCTTTTATCGTGTAATAATAAAAAGAAAGAGGATATTTCATTTAACGATAGTACACAGATATCAAACAATACTCATGTAAACAGTGTTTTGGTTCATGCCATTGTTAAATCAATGCCCCCACCGGTAGAACTTACTTCTCTTATAAGTGAATCCGGAACCGCATTTGATAAAAGTCAGTTAAATCCTGTTGTAAATAAAAATAAATACACAAGTTTAAATGAGAAATCATTAGCCCTTGGTGTATATGCTGCCGATTTAGGTTACATTAATTTCTTTGAAAAAACCTATGAGGCTGTTGAGTATTTGGATGTGGTTAAGGATATGTCTGATCAGTTAAGCGTAGGGCAGTTTATTGATTTTTCAACCTTAAAACGACTGGCCAGAAATAAATCTAGTATAGATTCTATCATTTATATTACAACTGATAATTTTGAAAAAATGAATGTTTATCTCGCTAAACAAAGTAGAGGTAAAGTAAGTGCTTTAATGTTAGTGGGTGGTTGGATAGAATCAATATATTTAGTATGTAGGGCTGGCAAGTTGCATAATAGTAGGCATTTAATGGAGCATGTTGGTGAGCAAAAAGTAGTACTTGATGAAATTATAATTTTATTAGGTCTTTTTAAAGATAACCCCGATTTTGCTGATCTTATTAAACATTTTAGCGAACTTAAACCCTTGTTCGAAAAGGTGAAGATCAATTACGAATACCGCGAACCTTCTACTAAAGAAGTTAATGGTACTTTAGTAATTGAAGATAATAGTAAAAAAGAAGTCTTAATTAGCGATAAACAATTCGACTTAATTTCCGAAAAAGTTTACGAGTTACGCAACTATGTTGTAAAGTAGCCGCTCCTTATGGTTTATTTCTTTTCTTAGTTTGGGTCCTTAAAATTAAGGTTTGAAGTAAATTTTTTATCGGTTAGTGTTTTTAAAAACGAAATAATTTTATACTTCTCCTCGTTACTAAGGGCTATTTTATTTGCTAACAGCGGGTCTAAATTAAGTGTATTTTGTATTCCGCTATTATAGTGTTGTAATACTTGTTCTAAATTCGTAAATCGCCCATCATGCATGTAAGGTGCCGTTATTTCTATATTTCTTAAACTGGGAACTCTAAATTTATTGAGATCACTTATTAAGGCGGTAATATGAGCTCTGCCGGTATCATTTAAAGCTTGATTAAACGTTAAACCATTATTTCTAAATGTATAATCGGTAAATAAAGGTTCGGTATGACAAGAATTGCATTTTTGCTTAAATAGGTTATAACCATCAAGCTCTTCAGGAGTAAATGAAGCTTTTCCTTCAATCACTAAATCGTACTTAGATTCATATGATATTGCCATAGACATAAAGTAGGCAAGCGATTTAAATATTCGGTCGGTGCTGATGCTCTCATCCCCAAAAGCTTTTTTAAATAGGTCTCTGTAATAAACCTCGGTACTTAGTTTTGAAATTACCTCAGGTATATTACTGTCCATTTCTAACGGATTGGTAATAGGCGCTAAAGGCAGTACTTCTATATGATTAATTCCTCCATCCCACATAAAATTAGGATTCCATGCAAGATTAAATAGAGGAAGTGCATTACGTGTTCCAAATAAACCATCAATTCCATGACTAAGATCATGTCCAGAATGTGCAAAAGCAACTTCTTGTTGATGACAACTTCCACACGATATAGTATTGTCTCTAGATAGTTTTTCTTCGTAAAACAGTCTCCTACCCAAAACAAATTTGTCATCGGTATATCCATTATTTAGAGGGTTATACACGGGAATAGGCCAAGTTGATGGATATTTAAATTGCAAACCTCTTACAGGTACATCTACCTTCGGAACTATATTACTGAAGTCCTGATCAGATTTACATCCAATAGCAATGGTAGAAACAAGGAGTACTAT
>JBIICS010000003.1:0-49883 GCA_044238735.1 Bacteroidia bacterium | reverse complement strand
ATAAATCTTAATGAGCTTTTCATTTTTTTAAGATATGCCGGATGTAATTTACATCCGGCTTATTAAATTAGTTTAAAACAGAAATTACATTAAACATATCTGCATAATTGTTTGCCATATTTTTAGCGGCAACACCCGGCATATGAATCGTGTGTGTTGTTGCAACACTTATGGTATTAGGAGATTTAAAGAACTCCATTATATCAGCTTTTATCTTTACCGTAGATATTAAATTGTTTCGGATATCCAGCTGATTTGGTAAGGTTAATGTAATTGTTTTTAAAACATTATTGGCTCCCGAAAAGCCACCAATATGATATTTGATTAATTTTGAACTTTGACTGGATTGAGGTGAACTTCCCTCTAATTTGGCCATTATATAACCGCTGTTCCACGACCAAAACATTCCTTTGGCAGGATCTAAAGCACCACTTTGTATGCCCGACACATTTCGGATACTGTCTACACCTATTGTAAAAGTGATAGAGTTATAATTTCCAACAGGCACACTATCCAAAGTAAAAAATTTAGATGCTCCATTACCATGCTCAATTAAATGATAACTCTCTTTTTCCTTATGTATTCCACCTGCGGTCTTATTTAAAATAACATTGGTAACATAATAATTTAAAATATTAACTTTTAGGGTATCTCCATTTTCATTAATCAAATTTTGATTAAAAACAAGGGTATCATTGCCGGCAAAATTCTCAAAATTAAAAGCTACCTTTCCATAGGTAGCAACATTAGCGGGCGGATTTTTTTTGGTTGTATCTGTATGATTATGATCATGGTCATGATCATCTTCCTCTTTTTTACAGGCACTAAAGTTAAAGTATAAAGCGGCAATTAATAAGTAAAATAATATAGTTTTCATTTTATAATTTGTAATTAAGGTTAATTTTAAATCTGTTTAGTTGTTTGTTTTGTTCTCCGAAATAGAATTGATAAAGAGGGTGACTATACGTAAATCCGAAATCAAATCTGTTAACTGTATAGTTTAGTAAAACAGGAATAAATAAGGCATTTCCTCCAGAGTTCCCATTATAAACATTTCCTACATGCTGTTTACCATAGTATTCGTGGTTAAAACCAAAGTGAATGGACATGGAAGTAATTTTTTGTGCAGAATCTTTGTACGTATTTAAAATAGAATAGCCAATTAGTCCTTGAACAAAATTAAATACGCCGTAGTTTATGTTGTCAAAACCCTTCGTAGTGTATTTAAAAAATGCCTGATTATTTATAAGCCATTTTTTAATATTCCTGTTAAATCTAATACCTATAATAGGATCGAAGCTTCCGGTTCCCATAATACTGATATTCTGGTTAGGTAAGTTTAAATTTTTCCCAGTGGGAAATTTAACACCTGCAATTATACTTAAACCGTTGTTTTTAATGGGCTTATATATTGCGTTAAACATAACATCACCTATAGAGGTTAACTGCTCTCCGTTAGTTGTTTGCGAAATTAGATATGGAAAATTTGCATTTAGAACAATCTGTTTGTTTGCTTTGTAAAGCAAAGTTAATTGCGAAACATTGAGGTTAGAAATGCTAATATCCCCACTGTGATTATGCATAGCATCTCCCGAATGATGATGGTTATGTGTGTGATCGTGTTCAAATCTCCGGTATTCTGTAATTATTCCAACATCAAATTTGTACTTATTGTTTAGGTCTTCCATACCATTTGTTAAAAAACTGCAGGCTGAACCCGATGAAGAACAATTACATTGTGCAAATACATTACTACCGGAAAAGATAAAAAAGGCCAATAAGCCTGTTAATTTTTTCATAGTAAGAAATTTTTTGAGTAAATAGCACCTTCCCGAATAATCAGAAAAGTTTTGCTTAGTAAAAAGGTGATAACTAAGCTAAAACCGGAGGTTTAAAAATGGTATTGTAAAAATTTAACCCTTTTTGATTAATGTGCTGAAAGAATGTATTCTTAATTACTGGAAATAATTTTAAACTTATTTGATAATCCTCAATGAGTGAAGTAAACTCGAAATTTTCTTTAATGTTTTGGAACGGATTATTTTTTTCTGTTGATTCCTGCTTACTTAGTTGTTTTTCGAGGTGGCACTTACCTTCGCAACATAGCTCGGGTTTGTTCTTATTAATACAATAGTTCTCAATTATTTCAGTTTTGTTAAGATTGTAATTAAAAACAATAAGTGAACTTCCCGAAAAAATTATCAGAAAAGTAAAAGCCAGAATTATAGAGATTATCTTTTTAATAATTTTTTATACTTTGCGTATGCAAAATTAATAAAAAATATTTAAAATTTATTTGGTCTCTCCGCACTTATAATAGGTTTTCTCAAAATAAGGCTCTTTTAAATCGCTGATCATAACTCCTTTTTTAGTGGAAGCATGAACAAACTTGTTGTCTTTTAAGTAGATACCTATATGCGATATTTTGTTTCCTTCGGTTTTAAAAAAAACTAAATCACCTTCTTTAAGCTTTTCTTTTGATTTTATGTTGCAGGCGTCAAAAATCTCGAGCGAATTCCTTTTAAGTTCTATTTTATATACCTCGCTGTATATATTTTTAACTAAACACGAACAATCAATCCCGTTTTTATCGCATCCCGAAAATTTATAGGGTGTGCCCAGCCAGTAAACTATACTTTCCATTAGTTTTTCATTACTATTTTCATCTACCCTAAAACCCAATTTTTGTGAATAGTATTCGTATTTCTCTTTTTTTGATAATTTGGAAGCGTTTTTACTGCTTCTGCAGGCATTTAATCCGGCTATGGAAGCAATTAAAATAAATATCCGAATGTTTCTACTTATTAACATTAAAAGCAAATAAAAAAAATAAATTCAATAATAAATGAGTTGTTTAAATGAATAACTTAACGCCTATGTGTTAATATATGGCCATACGAAATAATCAAAATAATGATAATAACCTGGGTTTTGGAAATCGCTTTGGTACAAGGCGTCAAAAGATTTTATCTGAAGATGGCACTTTTAATATTCAACGGATAGGTCAAAATATTTTTGAAAAACACAGTTTGTTTCAATATTTAATTACCATTAGCTGGATTAAATTTTTTGTGATTGTAACTATAGGTTTTATTATTGCAAATTCATTTTTCGCCTTTTTATATGCTTTTATTGGTCCGGAATGTCTCGGTTTTTCATCCGATTTGTCTTTTATCCAAACATTTATCGAATCTTTTTTCTTTAGTGCTCAAACCTTATCAACCGTTGGATACGGAAGAGTAGCCCCCATTAGTTTTTCGGCTAATCTATTGGCTGCCATTGAGGCTATGCTAGGTTTGCTTGGTTTTGCCTTAGCTACCGGTATTATGTATGGAAGATTTTCCAGGCCTAAAGCTCGTTTACTAAAAAGTAAAAATGTTTTAATTGTTCCATACAAGGAGGGTCATGCACTTATGTTTCGGATCGCTAATAAATATAACAGTCAGCTCATGGAAACGGAGGCCGAGCTGATTTTAGCCATGATGGTGGGTGAAGGAGATAAAAAAATACGCCGCTTTTTTAATCTTTCTCTGGAGTTTAAACGTATTGTTTTTTTCTCTTTAAGTTGGACAATAGTTCATCCTATAGATGAAAAATCGCCTTTGTATCAATTAAAAGCGAATGACCTGGAAGAAGCTGATGCGGAATTAATGGTTTTGTTTAAAGGGTTTGATGAAACTTTTTCTCAGCATACTTATGCACGTTTTTCCTATCATCATAACGAGTTTATTTGGGGTGCTAAATTTAAACCGATGAGTGGCCCAGACGACAGTAAATTTGCCGCTACAATAGATTTAAGTAAGATAAGTGATTACGAATCCATTACGTTAAATGGCTAAAACGTTTTATATATTTTTGGTATTAACCTTATTGGCTGTTTCTGAAATAAAGGGCCAAACTAAAACTAATTTCGAAACCGAGTTTGATAAATTTAAAAACGATGTTGCTTTAAAACACTCCTCTTTTGAATTGGTGGTAGCGGATGTAAAATCCGAAAAAGTAATTTTTGCGTATAACCCAAATTTATCCTTAACTCCCGCTAGTACTCTTAAAACACTTACAACGGCTTGCGCATTACAGCTAATGGGTGAAAACTATACTTATAAAACATATATAGCTATTCAGGGAACTGTAACCGATAGTGTTTTAAACGGTAGTTTGTTAATTTTAGGCTCCGGCGATCCATCACTAGGATCAGTTAATTTTTCTGATAATGCTCCCGACCAGGTTTTAAAAAATATAGTAGAAAAAGTTAAATCAAAAGGTATAAAATCGATTAATGGTAATATTATTGCCGATGTTGATTTATTTGATGATGCACCAACACCCCCTAACTGGTTGTGGACCGATATAGGTAATTACTTTGGAGCAGGCCCAACAGCCCTTAACTATGCCGATAATAAGGTGGAGGTTTATTTTAAATCGGGTAAAAATCCTGGCGATTCAACTTATCTTATTAAAATTGATCCTAAGGTAGAGGGTCTTAATATTATCAACAACCTAACAACAGGGCCAATGGGTTCTGGGGATAACTGCTATTTTTATGGTGCCGAATTTCAAAACTTAAGAGTGGCAAGAGGAACAATTCCTCCCCTAAAAGAATCTTTTAAGGTTGAATGTTCCATTCCCGATGCATCTCTGTTTATGATGCAGCAATTAAAGAATAAATTAACCGCTTCGGGTATTAAGGTGAGTGGGGAGCCAACAACATCAAGGATATTAAGAAATTTAGGAATTCGCAAAGAGAGAAAATTCAATGTAATTGATTCGTTGGTTTCACCAACCTTATCTAAAATAGTTTATTTTACTAACATTAAAAGTTCAAATCTGTATGCCGAATCTCTGCTAAAACTCAATTCACTTATTGTCTCCAAACAAGGGAATCAATCAGACGGATTAAAAACAGTTGAACAGTTTTTAAAGAATATTGGAATAAATACGGATGGATTAAAACTAGCAGATGGAAGCGGATTATCTCCAATGAATAAAATTACCGGAACCCAGCAGGTTCAACTCCTAAATTACATGAATAAACAATCTTCAGCACAAAGTTTTATAGGATCACTTCCCTTGGCTGGTAAATCGGGTTCAATAGCCTCCATGTTTAAAGGCACAAAGGCGGAGGGTAACTTGAAAGCCAAAAGTGGCTATATTAATGGCGTAAGATCATATTGTGGATATTACACCAACAATAATAACGAGTTACGTTCTTTTTCCTTTATAGTAAATAACTACGATATTTCAGCAGGCGAAATGAAACGTAAAATGGAACAGATAATGATTAAATTGGTTGATGAGTTGTAAATAACGTTTAAGTTATTCTGATTTAAATTCCATTAATTCAACTACAATTTCGTTTCTTCTGTTAAATATTTCATAGGGCGGATTGTATCCCAGATAACTAAAAGTATTTTTGTGATTAATCTTTTCTTGGGCTAATGCCTCTTTTAAAACTGCAGTGTATTTTTTTATTTTTTCATCGCTTGCCCATCCATCAAAACGAATAGCAGCCATTAATTTTTCATCTTGTTTTTCAAAATTAATTGCCGAGTTATTGGGTTGAGGAAGTTCGTTAAGCGCATAGTTGGCAGGGACTTTAAATAGCATTTTAGTAGAATCTCCCATCTCCATTACAACAGGGGTAGTCATGGCAATCTTTTCATTCTTCTTATTATCGCCAAAAATATATCCGGCTAAAACTCTAAAACCTATACTCGATGTCTCTTTGTAACTGTTACTTGCCATTTTTACACTCGAAAATAGAGCAGCTTCGTATTTTCTTATCTCAAACTGCTTGTAAATCTTTAAAACCTTGTAAGCATGTTGTTCTGTTAATGTAGTGTTTCTAGAAACATATGATTGGGTAATTACCATAATAACTAATAATGAAGCGATAATAATTAATGTTGTTTTCATATATATATAACAAATTAATAGGTTATTATGTTTAAACTTTAAGTTGGGATTAATTAAATCTAATTAGAAAACTGCCTTTTTCTAAAGAAACCTATAAACAGTTCTAATACAAGTGAGTAAAAGATTTTTAGTTTTTAATTAGTATAATTTATATGGTTTTTATTTTATATAATCGCAATAAATCATCAATCTTTAAAAATTGCAATATAATCTACAAATACACTTTCAACATTATAAAATTCGACCAATAGAGGCTAAGGATGCTGCTGAATACTATCGTTTTATTGAAAATAATCGTAAACACATCGAATTTTATTTTCCTCGAACATCGGAAGCGGTTGCGGATTTAGAATCTGCTAAAGCTCATGTCGCTTCAAGAACCCGGATGGCTATCCAAAAGGAATTCTTCACTTATGTAATTGAAGACACTTTATTGCAAAATATAATTGGGGCTATTTTTTTAATGCGTATTGATTGGGCAGTGCCAAAGGGTGAAATTGGTTTTTTTCTGGACCATAATTATCATCGAAAAGGAATCATGTCGGAATCCATCTCTTTGTTTTGTAAGAGTTGTATTCACGAGTGGGGTTTTAACCGGATTTTCATGAGAATATCTCCCGAAAATAAGGCCAGTATTAGGGTCGCTGAAAAAAATAATTTTATTCTGGAAGGTCTGCTAAGAAATGATTTTAAAACGGGTGATGGTAAATTAATCGATTTAATGTATTATTCTATGATTTCATAACAATTTAGTTAAATCTCTTTCTCTTCTCTACCTTTATGAGAATACTTAACCTAATAAAATATAGAATATGAATAAATTAAAAATTATCGGATCTATAGAGAATATATTGCGGACAATAAGAGCATTAAATTTTATGCAGATTTTTACGGTATACGTCCGTTATTTAATAGGCAGTGCATTTGTAATTTCTACATTTACAATGAATAAATTTGGTTTGTATGGAAGTGTTAGTGCTATGCAAAATAAAATCTCTTTAGACGAACTACCTCCACCCGCTTTATTATTTAGAGTTTTTGCAGAGACCAAAACTTATTGGAGTTTTATAGGTATTGTTCAGTTAACAAGTGGTATCCTTTTAATAACACAACGTTTTTCTAAATTAGGAGCCCTTCTTTATTTTGTAATAATACTTAATATATTTATTATTACAGTAACCTTTGGTTTTGAAGGAACCCCAATTATAACGGGATTAATGTTAATGGCTTCCCTGTTTTTAATAATTTGGGATATAGAGTCATTCTTTTCTATAGTGATAAACGAGTATGAATATAAAAAGCAAAATTTATCAATTTCCGATGATGCTTATTGGATATATCTGGGCTTACTGATAGTTCTTTCAATTATATTCTTTGGTGTTTTCTACCCGAGCTTTTTCTTGTTATTAGTTGTGCCTTTTTTGGAAGGCTTAATCGGATTTATTTTTTTTAGATTTCTATTTGGCCACAACAAGTTCTTTTAAAGATTTAAAAAAATCTTTAGCTATGATTCTTGAGCTATATGATGCATGCAAATAAATTAATTTGTAGCCTTAAATATTTTTTTGTACAATAGAATTATCAAAAACGATAAAATATAAAATCATTTTATCTCAAACCTTCTTATAAATCATGTTAAAAATGCCTTAATGCATAATTGTATTTCCTGTCATTTTATTAAAAAATTAAAATTTTTATATTTTTTATAAAAAAATATAAAGAATAGAGTACACTCTAATGTTGTATGTTTGATAAATATAAAAGATATTTGCTTCATAAAAATAAATTATAAACTATGTCAACAGCATTAATTACAGGATCATCCAACGGAATAGGATTGGAATTAGCTAAAATTCACGCTTCTAGAGGTGGTGATTTAGTTCTGGTAGCAAGAAATAAGTCTAAATTGAATGAGCTTAAAGTGCAGTTAGAAAAAGAATTTAAAGTAAAAGTGTATATTATAGAAAAAGATCTATCAGCTCATAACGCTGCCTTAGAGGTTTATAATGAAACAACGAAGCTAAACATTCAAGTTGATTATTTAATTAACAATGCCGGTTTTGGCGATTTTGGAATGTTTGTAGAAACGGATTGGAACAAGGAGTTGCAAATGATTAATTTAAATATTACCACTTTAACACAGTTTACAAAACTTTATCTTCAGGATATGGTGAAACGCCGCAGCGGAAAAATAATGAATGTTGCATCTACGGCTGCATTTCAATCGGGCCCTACCATGGCTGTTTATTATGCAACCAAAGCGTATGTGCTAAGTTTTTCTGAAGCCGTAAATAATGAAGTGAGCGATAAAGGTGTTACCATTACTACTTTATGTCCGGGTGCTACAGAAAGTGGCTTCCAAGCAGCTGCCGCTATGGAGGAGAGTAATTTGGTAAAAGGTAAAAAGTTACCCAGCGCCAAAGAAGTTGCTGAGTATGGTTATGTTTCTATGATGAGAGGTAAGTCAATTGCTATTCATGGAACAATAAACTGGTTGTTGGCAAACTCTGTTCGACTTATTCCAAGGTCGATAGTCGTAAAAACAACGCGCAAGATGCAGGATAAAGCTAGATAAGTATGCGCAGAACAATTATTACAATCCGTACATATAGTTTTTACCTTTTCCTGATGGGTTCAGGTATGATGATTATGCCAAATTTTTTATTGAGTATTTTTGGTTTCGCTGAAACCAAAGAAATATGGATTCGAGTTTTGGGTCTTTTTACGTTTACAACCGGATTCTACTATTTTTACTCTTCGCTCCATAAGCAAGAGGCTTTTTTTAAAGCAACCATCTACGGACGAATTTTTTTCTTTGTGGTTACACTCGCTTTTGTTTTGTTATTTCAACAATCCTTAATGCTGGCATTAATAGGAAGTGTAGATCTGATAGGCGCAATCTGGACCTATTCAACACTTCGTAAGAATCATAGCAAAGGGTTATTAAAACTGTAAATTAATTAAAAAAATTTTATTAAGATAAATATTCTTAAATTAAGCTTTTAATGTTTTATTTTTAGTTGAGTAGTTATCCACAGATGATTTATAATTTATTAAGAACTAAGCATCAAAGTTAAAACTAGCGCAACCAAAAGTTGTATTTAGAGGCAATAGTATAGGTGTTAAACTTATTGATATAAATTATGTATTGGTTCTTTTTCATAATTTATATTTTCTCTTAATTGCTTCGGGCTAATTGGATTATTTATAGAATTAATAATGATTTAGTTGAGGCTATTTTTTGTCTCAAATTTTCACCTTAAATGGATATCGTACTTTCCATTCATCACCTTCAGACTCCTTAAACTTACTTTCTAGAAAATTAAAAAGCACTTTTGTTGCCGCTCCTCTTAATTTAAAGTAGTTGGAATAATAAACCGGCTTTGCTCCTAAACTCGCTTTAGCTTCTCTTGCAGTTCTGCCTAAATTTAATTTAAAACATTTATGAAGTATTGCTTCATTTAAACCGTTAAATAAAAAGTTAAGATAAAGTTTGTGTTTTTGGTTTATCTCGTAATCAAATCCTATATAATGGATTTCCCACTCTCCGTTTTTAATAAAGTTGGATGTGAAACCTACCATTACTCCCTCTAGAAAATAGCCGTAAAATTTAAAGGAATCATTATGATACTTTTTACAATTAATAAAATAATTAAGATTCAGTATACCTAATCGAATGCTTTGTCTTTTTAAAACCTGGTTATATAATGAAATAATGGTGTCGCCATATTCTTCAATTTCTTTTATTGAAAGTTCTTTTTTAATTACAGGATTAAGTTCATGGTGTATTTTATTGTATCGTGCTAAATATTTTTTAGATAACAATTTTTTATAGTCTTCAATTGAATTCCATTCATGAGGTATTTCCATTTTTAAAACGACATCTTCTTCTGTATGTTTAAATTTTAAACGTTTAAAATCATCATTTATACGATCGTTTAAAGGAACATCTTTAAATAAAAGTAAATTTGGTTTTTCCTTAATTGTTCTGATTTTAAAAAAGTTTTTTATTTCATCAACAATTTCACTCGTATTTTTTAAATCGTCTTTTACGATAAATCCTTTAAAGTCTGTTTTAAAAAGATTTCCACATATCCATATCTTGTTGTTTTTTTCCAGTATACTTTGCTCGACATGACGTATTATTTTATTTTTGTTTGATTGGAATTCTTTGTAATGGTAATTTCGTAGCGTTAGGATCTGAAAATAAAATACTGCTACCACAACATCACCTGAATAGAGCATCAGATAACAAAATTCAAGATCGCTTAAATTAGCACTTTCTAATGCAAGTAAGGCTTTAGAATTTAAATGCGGTTGCTGTTCACAAATCGTATCCCACTGCTTGGGTAATTCAAGTGCACTTGAAAATACATTTAGGCTATATTTACCTGTAAAATAGCCTTTAATAAATGTATTTGATTTGCAAACCTTAAACACAAAAATAATTTGTTCTAAAATAGAAATAAGAATATGTGTAGTAAAGAACTAACATTTTATTTGAGATACTTTAACATATCGACTAAAGCCTTAATAAAAGTTAGTATACTATTTAATTTTCGTAGAGTTCTAAGATTTTAATATAAAAGTTTAAGGCGCTTTCTTATAAGCCGCTGGGATATCACCGGTAAGTGTTTTTAAAAAGGCAACAATGTTTTCCTTTTCATCCTTATTTAACTCATAATTTAATTGCGATTTTGCCATAATTTCAACTGCACTTCCTAATTCTTTTATACTTCCGTCATGAAAATAAGGATGTGTTTTCTCGATATTACGTAAAGAGGGTACCTTAAATATATACTTATCGGTTTCTTGTTTAGTTACATTGTACTTTCCTTCGTCAATTTTAGTGCTCTTGGTATAATCCCAGTAGTTGCCAAACACCCCGAATTTCTGAAATTTATTTCCACCCAGTGTATTTCCGGCATGACAAGACGTGCAGCCTATACTGATGAATGAAGCCAGGCCTTTTTTCTCTAAAACCGTTAATGCCTTAGATTCCCCAGCCAAATATTGATCGAATCGACTAGGTGTAATCAACTTTCTTTCGAAAGCAGCAATTGCTTTTTGTATGTTATCATACGAAATGGAATTATTTTCACCCGGGAAAGCATCGTTAAACATTTTTTTATATTCGGCTATTTTAGATAGTCTATCCACCAAGAACTGTTTATTGGGTATTGCCATTTCTATAGGATTTAAGACGGGCATACCGGCTTGTTCTTCAACATCTTTGGCTCTGCCGTCCCAGAATTGAGCGCTATGAAGAGATGCATTTAAAACAGTTGGAGAGTTTCGGTCTCCATTTTTGCCGGCATCACCCGGAGAATTGGGGAGATTATCAACTCCATACGATTCTAAATTATGGCAAGAATTACAACTAATATTTCCATCTTTGGATAATTGCTTATCGAAGTATAGTTTGTGGCCTAGCGCAATTTTTGCCGGATTTAATCCATTGGTTTCACTAATAGCTTCTGCTGGTAATTTTCCAAATACATCCAGTTTGCCTTTTAAACTTTCATCGTAACGGAGGTGTTCCTGCTCGTCCGTATCCGATTTATTTTCATGCTCTTTATTTCCACCGCATGCAGCAAAGGCAAGTGCCGCAGTAATAAAAATAGGCTTAAGTATTTTCGTTTTCATAAAACTCTTTTCTTTAATACAAAAATAATTGCATTATGTTTATTAGTACAAGCTTATAAATAAAAAACCCTCCGTGGAGGGTTATTAAGTTGAAAAAAACTTTATTCTAGTTTTTATCTACAGCTTTTTTCTCAAAATCTACAACCACCGGAGTAGCTATACATAATGAAGAATAAGTTCCAATTACAATACCAATTAATAAGGCAAACGAGAATCCACGGATAACTTCACCACCAAATAAGAAAATAGCCAATAGAACCAAGAAGATAGTTAAAGAAGTAATTAAAGTTCGACTTAAGGTATTATTTAATGCATCGTTTATTACATTTCTTTTCTCATTTCCACTTAACTCGGTTTTATTATTGAGATGTAAATACTCGCGAATACGATCGAATACCACCACGGTATCTGTCATCGAATATCCCATAACAGTTAAAATTGCTGCAATAAAATGCTGGTCAATTTCTAGTGCAAAAGGGACCACACCATTTAAAATGGCAAATACCGATAATACCACTAACACATCGTGAAGTAAGGCTACAACCGCACCCAAGCCAAATTGCCACTGACTAAAACGAATAACAATAAACACAAACATTAAGGCACATCCAATTAAAATAGACCATACAGCGCCTTGTTTAATATCATCCGAAATATTTTCTCCTACACGCTGAGAACTCATTATTTCGTGTTTTAAACCTTTTGCATTTAATGCATCCGTTAAGGTTTTTTCAACTTTAGAATCTACGTCCTGAGAGTTTTCACTGATTAGGTATGTAGTTGTAATCTTTAACTGATTACTGGAACCGTATGTTTTAACTTCTGGAGCGTTAGAAAGTGGTCCGGCAAGTACTTCACGAATGTTAGAGGAAGTTACATCCGACTTTTCAAATCTTACCACATAAGAGCGCCCACCTTTAAAATCGATACCGAAATTTAAGCCATTGGTAAATAAACCAACAACACCGGCAACTATAATTAATCCGGAGAAGATGTAGTATTTAATCCTGTTACCAACAAAGTTGAATTTTAAGTTCTTAAATGCATTTTTAGAGAAATCATTATAGAAAGAAATTTGAGATTCTTTAACTAAGAGATATTCGAAAATTAAGCGTGTTATAAATAATGCAGAAAACAAAGAAGTACAAATACCGATAATTAATGTAGTTGCAAAACCTTGAATGGGTCCGGAACCAAATATGTAAAGAATAACCCCTAATATTAATGTAGTAACGTTAGAATCGATAATAGAGGATAAAGCTCCTTTAAAACCTTCGCGGATAGCCGCTGATGTGGAAGCGCCAGAATTCAATTCTTCGCGTATACGTTCAAACACTAAAATATTCGCATCAACAGATAGGCCAATAGTTAAAACCATACCAGCAATACCCGGTAAGGTAAGCACTGCACCCAAAGAAGCTAGAACTCCCATAATAAAGAATAAGTTAGCAAACAAAGCTATATCTGCAATCCAGCCGGCCTTGTTGTAATATATACCCATGAAAATTAGAACTAAAATAAGTGCTATGGCAAAAGACGCTAAACCAGCGTTAATGGCTTCTTGACCTAAAGAAGGTCCGACAATGGCCTCGGATACAATGCGAGCCGGAGCCGGCATTTTACCTGCTTTTAAAATGTTAGCTAAATCTTTTGCTTCATTAATATCAAAATTTCCGGTTATTTGAGAACGGCCGCCTGATATCTCAGACTGAACAGTTGGGAAGGAGTATACATAATTATCTAATACAATCGCTACCGATTTTCCAATATTATCTGCTGTTAAACGTTTCCATAATGCAGCACCCTCTCCGTTCATGGTCATGCCTACTTCGGCAGCAGATGAAGACTGACTGTAATCACCCGTTGCATCAACAATCACAGAACCATCTAAAGGCGCCCTTCCATCGCGGCTACTCACTTTTATGGCTACTAATTGTACAAAATTTCCAGCCTTGTCAAATGCTTTTACACTCCATAACAAACGTAAGTTACGAGGGAATAACGATTTAATTTCGGGCATGTTTAATAGTGCATTTACTTTGCCAGTGTCCTTTAAAGCAACTATACCAACTACGGGACCTGGGGTTAAATACATGCCCTTATCGTTTTGATAAACCGATGGTTGTAAAACACTAAATAAAGGATTTTTAGCTGCAGCAGAAGTATCTTTAATGCTTCCGGCTTTACCCGCTTTTGTAGCAACGCCAGTATCTGTTTTTTCTTTATTGTCTAATTTAGTTAAAAGGCCTTCTGCTCCTTTTTTGTCTGCTTTAGCACTGTCCTTTACTTCAACAGCCGCTGAGGCGGTTGCCGTAGAATCTTTAGAAGCAGCGGTTGAGTCATTTTCGGTTTTGCCAGCTTTAATGTTTGCAAGTTTTGTGTTTGCTTTATCTAATAAACCTGCAACCTCAGCATTTTCGAAAGTTTCCCAAAACTCTAAATTTGCGGTTCCTTGTAAAAGTTTTCTAACACGCTCAGGTTCTTTAACTCCCGGTAATTCAACTAAAATGCGTCCTGATGCATCTAATTTTTGGATGTTTGGTTGAGTTACTCCAAATTTATCAATACGGGTACGTAAAATATTAAATGAACGATCAAATGCACCTTTTGCTTCTTCTCTAATTACTTTGATAACCTCTTCATTAGTTGATTCGTATTTAACTTTATTTTTAAGCTCAACCGTATTAAATATGGCTGATAATTTTGCACCCGGATTTACTTCTTCAAAAGCCTTACCGAAAAGCGTAACGTAATCATCCTGACTGCTTTTCTGCATTTCAGTAGCACGAACCAAAGCTTTATTAAACTTTTCATCCGTGTTGTAGTTACTCATCGAGCGGATTAAATCAACCATAGAAACCTCTAAGGTTACGTTCATACCTCCTTTTAAATCCAGACCCAAATTAATTTCTCTTTCCTTACATTCTTTGTAAGTGTATTTTTTAAGCAAGAGGTTGTAAACCGGCTGACCCGCAACTGAATCTAAATAAGCTTTCTCTTTTTTTGGATCGCCGCCAGCAAATTCTTTGGCATCTTGTTCAACAAAATAGGTTTTTAACGTAAATGATAACTGGTAAATACAAACCAGCGCAAGTAAAATGGCAAAAAGCCTGATGGCACCTTTGTTCTGCATGTTTATTTAATTATACTTTAAATCAAAAAATGAGGTGCAAATATAACTTTTAAGTTTATTAAAACCAAAGTCTTTTTTGGCGTTATAGATATATGAAAATCAGGTATTTATATATTTAAAATCCCCCTTGCTCAAAATCCCCCTAATTTTGTGTAAATTAAGCAATATGATGCGACTCATCCTTATTTTATTTGTAATTGACTTTTTTCTTTTTCAATCCGTTTTATTAAAAGCACAAGATCTTACTCCTATAGATAGTATAGAAGTTATTCAGGGTGGAAGAATTTTAAATTCTGCTTGGGCCGGCGGAATAAATAATGCTCAGTTATCCGAAATGGATTTAAATAACGACGGTAAAAAGGATTTGTTTGTTTTTGACCGAAATGGAAACCGTATAACTACCTACCTAAATAAAGGAGGAATAGATACTATTAAATTTGTTTACGCACCTCAGTATGAAAGTAAATTTCCTGATGGTTTAACCGATTGGGTTTTGCTTCGCGACCTTAATTGCGATGGAAAACAAGATGTGTTAAGCAGTGTTGGAAATGGCTTCAAAGTTTTTTATAATACATCTTCGTCAACCGAACTAAGTTTTGAATTAGCCAGTAACATGGTAAACAGCGATTTTGGGGGTAATTTAATTTCGAATTTATATGTTTCCAGGGTTGATATTCCTGCAATAATTGATATGGATAATGATGGGGATTTAGATGTGCTGACTTTCCCCGTTGGAGGTACCACCATCGAGTATCACAGAAATTATTCCATAGAAAACGGACAAGGTTGTAAACTGGATCAATTTAAACTGGAAGATGCCTGCTGGGGAAAAGTAAAGGAAGATTTTGCTACCAATTCCGTTTACCTTAATCAAACATGCAGGGGATGGGGTTTTGTTGTGGAAGACCAAAATATACAACATGCGGGTTCTACCGTTTTCGCTTTTGATAGCGATGGTGATGGAGATAAAGAAGTTGTGTTGGGTGATATTTCTTTTCCTAAAGCAACCTTTTTATTCAATAGTGGCACCATAAATGAAGCTTACATCAGTTCACAGGATAGTATTTTTCCTAGCTATGATGTGCCGGTTAATTTATACATCTTTCCTGCTTTCTATAGTATTGATGCTAATAACGACGGACAAAACGATGTGATCGCTTGTCCAAATGGACCTAATGCTTCTGATAATTTTTCTAATGTTTGGCTATATAAGGATATTGATACCTCAAAAGCAGTTTACCTGGAATTACAGCAACGTAATTTTTTACAGGATCAAATGATTGATGTGGGGGAGGGTGCATTCCCTAGTTTTTTTGACTATAATCAGGATGGACTTACCGACATTATCATCGGTAATTATTCTTATAAAGTAAACGGCGTTGGCAACTCTAAGCTGGTATCGTATAAAAATACCGGCACCTTGCAAAAACCTAAATTTACACTAGATAATAGCGACTTTGCAGGTTTACTGCAATATGCGCCACTTGCTAACTTGGCTCCCTGTTTTGGCGATGTTGATTATGATGGGGATAAAGACATGCTTATCGGAACCAGTGTGGGTGAAATTATGTTTTTTGAAAACACAGCAGGAAATGGAAATACAGCTAGTTTTAGCTTAAAGCAAACTAAAATGCAAAACATTGATGTAGGCAATTTTGCAAAACCAACTTTATACGATTTAAATAACGATAATCGCCTCGATCTTATAATTGGAGGCAGCGATGGAAGGCTCAGTTATTATCAAGATACTGCTACAAGTGGATTATCAAAGTTTAAACTTATAAAAAAACCATTCGGAAACATTAATATAGCGGCCATTCAGGGAAATTCGGTAGGTTATGCTTCGCCTGCTTTCTGTAAAGAAGATAATAACACGGTCTTGTATGTAGGTTCTGCAAATGGTCCTATTCTTAAATTTGGCAATATCGACGGTAATTTAACCGGAACCTTTTCATTAGTAAACGATAGTGTAGCTAATCTTAATTTAGGATTTAGAACCCATCCAGCAATAGCTGATTTAAACAACGACGGTATTAATGAAATGCTAATTGGAAATTATGCCGGAGGTGTTCGTCTGTTTAGCGTTATTAAAAGTACCGGTTTCTCAAAATTGTCTTTACAAAACCTTACAATTTTTCCTAACCCAGCTACAAACAGTTTTAAGTTTCATCAGTTAAATACTAAAGTGATTTTTGAAATATATAATTTAGCAGGTAAATTAATTTTAGAGGCTAATTACCAGCCCAATGAAACTGTAGATATTTCGATGCTCACCTCCGGCTTATATTTTGTAAAGGTGCTAAACAATTTTGAACACAAAGTGTTTAAATTATTGAAAGAGTAATGAAATATTATGTTTTCATACTAATTATCTTTATAAGTTCCTGTAAATACGGGAATTTTGAAAATGAACTTTCTGTTACTGAATTTCCTAACGAAATTGCGCTGATTACCAAAAACAAATGTGCAACAGCCGGCTGTCATACTCAAAATGATAAAACAGCGGCCTCGGGTTTATCCCTGGAAACCTGGAGTGATCTTTTTAAAGGAGCAAATAGCGGTGCTTCAGTGGTTGGTGGGTTTCCCAATAAAAGCCCATTTTTTACTTTTGTAAATATACATCAGGATTTAGGTGTATCTAACTCCCCAACAATGCCGGTTAATAATCCGGTTCTAAGCAAACAAGAGATTGAAACTATAAGAAACTGGATTAGTGTTGGAGCTCCTAACCGAAACGGTGAAAAATTTTTTAAAGATAGCCCGGGGAGAGAAAAGGCATACATCACAAACCAGGGTTGCGATATTGTAGCGGTAATGGATTTGAAATTTAAGGTTGTTTCTAACTATGTTGAGGTAGGTGTTTTAAGTGGTATAACCGAATCACCGCATCAGGTTAAAGTTAGTCCTGATAACAAAAAGTGGGTTGTTACATTTATTAATGGAAGTGTTTTGCAAGTGTATAACACAACCGACGATAAACTTCTAGCTAACATAGAAATTGGCTTGGGCAACTGGAATACGGTTACCATAAGTTCGGATTCTAAAAAAGCTTTTGTGGTAGATTGGAGTGCCGAGGGCAAGGTGGCTTACATTGATCTAGAGCAATTGAGTTTAGTTAAACTATATCAGGGACCAGGATTTTTAAACTACCCACATGGAAGTTATGTTACAAAGGATGGAAAATGGCTTTATTTAACGGCTCAAACCGGAAACTTCATTTATAAACTAGATATCAGCGATCCTTTGTTTCCATCCGTTGATCAAATTGTTTTGGGTAATGGAGAAACGCCGAGTTTAACTTCAAAGTACGATGCACATGAAATATTTTTTACTCCGGATGAACAATACTACTATGTTACCTGCCAAAGCTCCAACGAAGTAAGAGTTTTGGAAACCCAAAGCGATCAGCTTATTAAGGTAATTCCGGTTGGAGAATATCCATTAGAAATGACCTTGGATCCTAAAAAAAACAGACTTTACGTTAGTTGTATGGAAGATGATATTAATTTAAATAATGCAGCTTTAAAACGAAAAGGAGTAATCTCTATCATTGATATCGGAACCAATAATCTGGTAAAACATCTGTATTCGGGTTTTCAACCCCATGGACTTGCATACGATGAATCAACCAACAGTATTTGGGTTACTAACCGAAATATTAGCCCGGGTGGCCCTGCACCTCACCACACCACCGATTGTGCCGGTAAAAACGGTAACGTTGTATTTATTAACTGCGAAACAATGGAATTAATTCCAAAAAGTCACGAATTATCAGTAGATCCTTATACGGTTGCTATTAAGAAAAATTAAGAAAATTGTACAATTTTTAGGTTAAATTTGTGTTAGTGCCAAAGCATCAACTCTAAAATGAAAACATCCCGGATTTATATACACATCAGCATTTTAATAATCATAAGTCAGTTTGCTAATGCACAAAGCATCAGAAAGTACAGTAACGAATTCTTAAACATTGGGGTGGGCGCCAGAGGTTTAGGCATGTCGGGTGCACAGGCTTCAATTGTAAACGATGTTACATCTGGTTATTGGAATCCGGCCGGTCTGGCTCGAATGGAAGACAAGGCGCAACTGGCTTTAATGCACAGCAGTTATTTTGCCGGTATTGCCAAGTTTGATTACGGCGCATTTGGAACAAGGGTAGACTCAAATACAACCGTTTCTGCATCTTTTATACGTTTTGGTGTTGATGATATTCCAAACACTATAGAATTGATTGATGCAAATGGAGTGGTAGATTATAGCCGAATTTCTAGTTTTTCAATTGCTGATAATGCTTTTTTCTTTTCTGCAGCAAGAAAAACTAAAATCAAGGGTTTAACTATTGGAGCTAATGCAAAAATTATCCATCGTATTATTGGTGGCTTTGGTAAATCGTGGGGGTTCGGATTGGATGCCGGAATTCAATATCACAAAAACAATTGGCGTTTTGGAGCCATGGGTAGAGATATCACCAATACTTTTAATGCATGGTCGTACAACTTAAATGATAAAACCAAAGAAGTATTTGCCGCAACCGGAAACGAAATTCCCGTAAACAGTACCGAGATTACCGCTCCCCGCATTATATTAAGTTCTGGATATAAACACAGTTTTAATTCTAAATTTACTTTAACCGGTATTTTAGATGCCGATTTTACTTTCGACGGATTTAGAAACGTTTTAATCAAAAGTAAAAATCTAAATATAGACCCTCATGCCGGTATGGAATTTTCTTATGCTAACATAGCTTATATAAGAGCTGGTATTGGCAATATACAGCAGGCAACAGATATTACCGGTAAACTGGAATATACTATGCAACCTAATTTTGGTGTTGGAATAAAAATAAAAATGTTTAGTATAGATTATGCCTTAACTGATATTGGCGACCAGTCGGTGGCGTTATATTCTAATGTCATTTCTTTGCGATTAGACATTAACCGAAAAGTGAATGCAAAACCATGAGAACGTTAATTTCATTTATTTTAGTAAGCTTGTGGATAGTTTCGGCTAAAGCACAGCCATACGGAAATGAATGGATAAATTATTCTCAAAAATACTGGCGGTTTCCTGTTACCGAAGATGGTATTTACCGCATAAATTATGCTAGTTTGGTTCAGGCAGGATATCCTGTAAATAGTATTTCAGCCAAAAATATACAACTATTTGCAAGGGGTCAAGAAATTCCTCTATTCATTGAAGGTGAAGGTGATGGTATTTTTAATACAAACGATTTTATTGAATTTTATGGTCAACGAAATGATGGATATTTTGATAGCGTATTTTATAAAAATCCATCCCAACAGGTTAATCCATATTTCAGTTTGTTTGGCGACACCGCCTATTATTACCTTACCTACAATAATCAATTTTCGGGAAATTTAAGATATAGCGTTCAAAACGATAATAACTTTAGCACTTATACACCGGTTAACTTTTATTATAAATCAGTTTTAAGATATTTCAATAATTATTATCACGGTGGACCAAGAGTTATATTTGGCTTGGGAGAACCAGGCTATATGGATGGGGAGGGTTATGTAAGCAGCATTTTTGGAGTTGGTTCATCATTAAATATAAATCTTCCGGCACCCCAAATTTATTCGGGTGCAAATGCAACTTTAAAATACGGATTAATTACGGATGCAACGGGCAAAAATACGGTTCAGTTTGTTTTTAACAACACGCCCCTTACCGATACCAGTTATACCGATTTCAATCATATTAAACGAAAATTAATTATAAATAACTCCCTTCTAAACGCCAATAATGCTATCGCTGTAAATTCTATTGCGTTTCCAGGAGTAAATTCAACAGGCCGGATTGGGCTTGCATATACCGAATTAATGTATCCTCACCTATGTAATTTTGAGGATTCTGCTTTTTTTAATTTTTATTTGAATGAAGAATTTAATGAGGCTAAAACGCGTTTAGATTTTACTAAATTTTCCGGAACAGCCACTAATAGTATTTTATACGATTTAAGCGGTAAGTTTAGAATTAGTTTTTTTAATAACGGATCTGGATTTTCAGCACTCATTCCATCAATAGGGGCTCAACATCAATGCGTCATTGTTAGTCAGGCTAAAATAAAAGCGATTAACAATATAAAACTGGCAAATCCCACAGGTAGTTCGCCGGGTTTTTTCACTAATTATAAAACAACCTTAAACGGAGCGGAGTTTTTAATCGTTAGCCATCCTTCACTTTCTCAGGCTGCCAATAACTACGCTACCTATCGAACTTCTAAAGGATTAAACGCTTCCTATGTAAATATCAATGAATTATACGAACAATATGCACACGGTATTAATAAAAATCCATATGCAATAAGGGGATTGATAGTAAACCTTTTAAATAACGGAACCAGGGCCCGGTATTTATTGTTGCTAGGTAAAGGAATTTCCAGCTCTAACAACAGATTTAACAGTACCAATTACAACTCCTGTCTTGTGCCTACTTGGGGAGAACCTGCGTCTGATAATCTGATTACTGCAAATATTAATACTCCTGAACTGGTCCCTTCGTTAGCAACCGGAAGAGTGGCAGCAAAAAATAATGTTGAGGCCCAAGACTATTTAAATAAAATAATTGAATTCGAAAATAACGCTCCTGCATTGTGGATGAAGAACATATTGCATTTTGCGGGTGGCACAGACATTAATCAAAATAATGAATTAAAGAGTTATTTGCAGATATATGCAGATACACTCGTAGATTTTTATTTTGGCGGTAAAATACATTTGTTTTCTAAAACAACAAATCAGCCCATTCAAACCAATGTGCCCGATTCGGTTAAAAACTTAATTAATAATGGCGTAAGTTTAATGACTTTTTTTGGCCATGCGGCCGGTAGTAGTTTTGATGTAAGTATAGATTACGCTTCTAATTACAATAACCAGGGTAAGTATCCGCTTATTGTTGCCAACAGTTGTTATGCGGGTGATATACATACCCCATCTTCTGCTACAACCAGCGAAGACTGGGTGTTAAATAAAAATAAAGGTGCAATTGGATTTTTGGCGCAAGTAGGAACGGGTGTTACAAGCTTTTTAAATATTTATTCTACAAACTTGTTTAATAACATTGGTAAAATTAATTACGGAAAATCAATTGGAACCTCAATCCAAAATGCAATCAATACCTCATCGTCAGTTCAAAATAACATAATGAGGGCTACTTGTTTGGAGATGACCTTACACGGTGATCCCGCTATAATTTTAAACTCTCCTGCGAAACCCGATTTTTTAGTTACTGCAAATAATATTATTACGTCTCCACAAAATATTGATGCAACGGTGGATTCATTTACAGTTAAAGCTGTAATTAATAATATTGGAAGAGCGTATAATCAACCAGTACAGATTGAATATAAAAGAACCCTTCCTAATCAGATTACCGAAGTTTATGCTACACAAATTAACAGATCATATTATGCGGATACTGCTTATTTTAAGTTTCCTACCAAGTCGTTTGAAGCAGGCGGAATTAATAATTTTTGTGTTAATGCTGATCCCTCCAATGCTATTGATGAATTAGAGAACTATATCAACAATAAAGCATGTTATGGCGTTAATATTAATTCGGATGATGTGTTTCCAATTTATCCTTATAATTATTCTGTAATACCAAATGATACAACACGGCTTATTGCTTCTACCAGCAATCCGTTAGCACCTCTCCGTAATTATAAATTCCAGATAGATACTACAGATTTGTTTAACAGTCCGTTTTTAAAACAAACAACTGTAAATAAACCGGGAGGTATTGTACAATGGAATCTTCCCTTTTTACTAACCGACAGCACGGTCTATTTTTGGAGAGTAGCCTACGATGACGGAAGTACAAATTTAAAGTGGAAAGAATTTTCATTTCAATATATTCCTGCAAAAAGCGGTTGGGGTCAAAGCCACTTTTTTCAATTTAAGGAAAATGAGTTTACATTTTTAAACTATAATCGTAACATCAGAAAACTAGAATATGTTAATTCATCTGTAAACATTCAATGCGATGTTATCGGAAACAGTGTATCTTTTGCAACCGGTTATAAAATTGATGGTAACATTATGGATTATGCAGGTTGTGGATTTACGCCCCAAATTAATATAGCAGTTATTGATACCTTAACTTTTAAACCCTGGCTTACCGATCGAAATAATTATGGTAATAACAACGCTTTTATTAATGGCCAGAGTGCTTGTGGATCGAGAATAAATCCGGATGCCAGTTTTGCATTTGCACCCAGCAATCCGTCTCAGTTGCAGGCCATGAGAATGTTTTTGGATACAGCTATACCTAATGGGTATTATATTTTGATGTATACGTATGTTCATGGAGATTTTTCTAAATGGGATAATACAACTATTTCTTTTCTTAATTCTTTGGGTGGCAACGTTAATAATTTTATGGGAAGTGTTCCCTATATCTTCTTTTGTAAAAAAGGCGATGTAAACTCCGCCGAACAAGTTATAGGAACATCAATTAATGAAGTGATAAATTACAATAAAGTTGTAAGCAAAAATTGGAATTACGGCAATATGAATTCGGTAATTGCCGGACCAGCCAACAAGTGGAATTCTTTTCACTGGAGAACAAGGAGTATAGAGGTTCCAAGTAATGATGAAGTAATAGCTAAAATTTATGGTTTAAAAAACTTAAGCGAGAAGGGTACATTACTGGCTCAATTTGATCCATCTACTCTGGATGTTTTGGATTTGTATAATTATGCTGATGCTAATGTATACCCCTATTTAAAATTGAACTTTTACACCAAAGATGATATTACATTAAACCCACGTCAGTTAAGATACTGGAGACTATTACACGATGAGGTTCCGGAGGCTGCCGTTGCGCCTAACATTAAGATGGAAATAAGTAATTCGAATGTAAATTCGGGCGAAGACATTAAGCTTACCCTTGCTGTTAAAAACATTAGTGATGTTAACATGGATAGCTTAATGATAAATTACTGGATTATAAACAACAACAATCAACGAATTGATTTGCCCTATAACCTTCAGCAACCATTACCCTATAAACGCCAAAGCCCTTTATTTAAAGAAGATACCATGTACAGTACTATTACTATTCCAACACTTTCCTTAAGTGGATCAAACTCCATTTGGATGGAAATAAATCCTAATAACGATCAACCAGAAAAATATCATTTCAATAATTTCTTTAATTTATCATTTGGTGTAAATCCGGATAAAATCAATCCCCTTTTAGACGTAACTTTTGACGGTATTAGAATTATGAACGGTGATATTGTTTCGGCTAAACCTGATGTTTTAATTACACTAAAAGATGAAAATAAATTTTTGGCAATCAATGATACTTCCTTGTTTAATTTATATCTAATTGAACCGGATAACGCAAACAGGATACCTCTTTATTTTGCAGAAACACCATATTACAAACTTGAATTTACTCCTGCAAGCTTACCTTCCAACAGAGCTAAGATTAATTATAAACCCAGCTTCACGAAAGACGGAGTTTATCAACTTGTTGTTCAAGGGAAAGATGTAAGCGGAAACCGTTCGGGTAGTAACGAATACAAAATAAGTTTTGAAATTGTAACGAAATCTACTATTACAGAAGTTTTAAACTATCCAAATCCTTTTAGCACCAGTACCCGTTTTGTTTTTACCCTCACCGGAAGTGAGATTCCTACATACTTTAAAATTCAGATTTTAAGTATTAGCGGAAAGGTGGTTAGAGAAATTGATTTATCAGAATTAGGATCCATACACATTGGCAGAAATATTACAGAATATGCCTGGGATGGAACCGATTCTTTTGGCGATAAGTTGGCCAATGGCGTATACTTTTATAAGGTGGTAACCAATATAAACGGTCAAACTATCGAAAAAAGAGAAACAAAGGCCGATACCTTTTTTAAAAAGGGTTTTGGAAAGCTATACATCATGCGATAATTTATGAATAAAAAAAAATTTCTTCTTGCTCTATTGGCTAGTGGCCTTTTATTGTCTGTATCTTGGCCAGTTTCCGGAATTTCACCGTTAATCTTCGTTTCTTTTATCCCCTTGTTTATTGCAGAAGACTATTGGATAAAAAATTATTTTAAAAAATATAATTTCTTTCTTTATTTCTATCCGCCCTTCTTAATATGGAATATTTTAACCACCTGGTGGATATGGAATGCTTCTGCAGGAGGAGCAATTATGGCAATTGTCTCCAATGCGCTATTAATGTTCTTTACTTTTTGGCTGTGGTCGGTTAGTACACGAAAGATTAATGAAGTGTTGCGAATATTTTTATTTCCTTTATTTTGGATTTCATTCGAATATTTGCATCACGATTGGGATCTTACCTGGCCATGGCTAACATTAGGTAACGGTTTGGCTATGATTACTAAATACATTCAATGGTACGAATATACGGGGCCTTTTGGTGGAAGTTTATGGATATTAATGATTAATGGAATTATTTACCAGTTAATTAAAAAGGTATATTTTAAACAAGAAACACTTAAAGAAAATCTAAAGTGGCTTAGTCTTTTAATAGGCACTGTATTATTGCCGGTAATTTGCTCTCTGTTTATTTTTTACAGATATCAAGAAAAATTTAATCCTCTAAATGTAGTGGTCGTTCAACCCAACATAGATCCATACAATGAGAAATTTACAAGCCTAACCCAGGAGTATCAGCTACATAAGGCACTACAGTTGGCTTCTACCGAAATTGATCAAAGTACCGATCTGGTGGTAACACCCGAAACTACACTTCCTCAAAATATTAACGAAGATGAATTTGCATTAACACAGGAAGACACCATTATTCATAAGTTTTTACAACAAAATGCAAAACTTAAAATGTTAATGGGAGTTTCTACGTTAAAAGTATATAATAGTAAAGCTGAGGCCACAGAAACCGCTCGTAAATTTATAGATGCCGATATGTATTTTGATATATTTAATACCGCTGCCTTTTTTTCTAATAAAGAAAAAAATCAGTTTTATCATAAATCCCGACTAGTTCCGGGAGTAGAAAAAATGCCCTTTCCTAAATTTTTTAAACTTTTTGAAAGCTTTGCTATAGAATTAGGCGGAACATCGGGTAGTTTAGGATCGCAAAAAGAACCCAGTGTTTTTAAGGTAAAGGGTGATGAATTATGTATTGCTTCAATTATATGTTATGAAAGTATATACGGAGGTTTAGTAGGAGACTTTGTAAGTAAAGGCGCCAACTTAATTGGAATTATAACAAACGATGGTTGGTGGGGAGATACTCCCGGCTACAAGCAACACCTTAATTATGCTCGCTTATTAGCAATTGAACACCGTAGAAGTGTGGTTAGAAGTGCAAATACCGGTATATCAGCAATTATTAATCAAACTGGTGAAATTACAAATGCTACTAACTGGTGGGAAGAATCAACTCTCAAACAAACGGTTAATTTAAATAATGAACTTACTTTTTATACTCGCTTTGGCGACTGGATTGCTTTTTTGATGCTAATCGGAGCCTTTTTCAGCATCATCCTTAACCTCGTAATTAAAAGTAAAACGAACGGATTGTCCTAAAATAATTTATTTATCACTCAGTATGTTCCGCTCTCGTATGCTTTGCCCTTTACATATTTTTTGTCAATTGACATTAACATATTTTATTTATAATTTTAATAAAATCTGTATATCATGAAAAAAATTGGATTAACCTCCCTTGCTCTGTTGGGAACATTGGGATTATTTGCACAAAGCGGTAAAATACAATGGGGTCTATCTTTAAGTAGTACGCATAATGAATCTCATTTTATAGGAGGTAACGGTAATGCTCATGCCCGTTTCCATCACAACGAATTTAAAGGCGTTGAATGGCAAATTAGTGCCCGGAAAGATTTAAATAATCATCTTTTTATTCAAACTGGTATTGGTGCTAATGTGTTGGGATTTTCAACCGTATTAACTCAAAACTATTCTTTATTAAATAAAGATTATCATTATAAAGGTGTTACTCACAAATGGCTAGAGGGTATTATTCCATTAATGGGATTTTACAAGTCTAACCTTAATTGTAAAAATTGGCGCTGGGTAGCTGGTGGCGGTGTATCTCTGGCTTGGCATAACAATCTAAAAACTTTTAAGAATAATAAAGATCAAATTGATGATAGTGCTAATAAATCCTTTGCAACATTAATGCAAACGACTAATGCAAGAAAATATACTCGAGTAAATGGATTGCTATCAATAGGTATGGAAAAGCAGTTTAAAAAGAATCAATTATTTGGAGTTTATTTATTTGGTTCCTTTTCAGGCAATAACATCGCAAATTCATTTGTTGAATATACCTTAGATAATCAAAACTATATGCATCAGTTTACCAACAAAGGCTCCTATTGGGGCCTGAGGTTCAGTTATTTCTTTAGAACAAAATCGCAGTAGTTATTCCTCACCTCAATATTGAAGTTAAAAAAAAGACCCCGTTAAATGAGGTAACGGAGTCTTTTTATTTTATAATTTTTATTTTCTAAATTACTCAACCACTAATTTCTTAGTAACTTTTAAATCATTAATGCTTATTTCAACTAAGTAAATTCCTTTCGAAAGGCTGGAGTTATTTCCAATAGTAAATTCGTGTGGACCTTCGCTAAGCGTATTATTTACAATGGTATCTATGCATTTACCGGTTAGATCCTTTAATTGGATTGTAACCTTTTGCTTCTCCTGCAAACTAAAACCAACAGTTGTTAAATTATGAGTTGGGTTTGGATAAAGAACCGGATTTAAGGAAGCCCAAATAGTTTTGGAAACCATACCTAAAGGAGCATCCTGATAACAAATTTTTAGTCCCCATGCGGTTAAGCTACCTCCATCCTGATTAAAGTTATCTTTAATAGATAAAGTCCAGGTGCCATTTGTTTGCTGTCCGTTAAAACTATTTAATAATACCTCAGGTTGATAAGTACCACCTCCAATTGGCGGACAAGGCAAAACATTATTTGCGGCGGCATCATCCAAACTAAAATCAAAATTGTTTTCAGAATCACAAATCTGATCAATTAATTTTAAGGTAGTATTAGCAGGACTCTTTAAACTGAACGTTAAATCGCTTATGAATGTATGAGTTCCTTTTATGCCTATAACATCAACATCAGAGATAACACCGCTGAACGAAATATTCAGATTAGAATTTATTGTGGGTGTACCTGAGGCAGATATTGTAATAGGTACATTAGCGGATATAAAATTATTACAATTGTTGGTAATAAAACTAAATGCTTTACCATAAACCCCATTAGAACATACATTGCTGGCTTTTACCCTCCAATAATATTTGGTTGCAGAAATCAATCCACTTACAGTATAAAAATTAGAAGTTATAGAATTAGCACTTGAGAAGATATTAGTAAACGTAGAATCGTTTGAAATTTCTAAATCATAGGTACTTCCCCCTCCTGTACTTTGCCAACTCAAGGTAATATTATTTGAAATACCTGTAGCAGAATCTATAGGAAAGCTTAAAGCCACTGATCCTAAATTATTGTTTAACACATTTAAGGATAACAATGTATTCTTAACAACATTAGCCGAAGTACTTACAACCGTAAGTCCATAAGATCCGATAAAACTGGAATCAATTCCTGTAATAGATAAATCTACTGAAGTATTGTTGTTAACAGCATAAGCTGGGGTAAAGGTAGCCGTTAATCCGGCAGGTAAGCCGCTCAACGAAAAATAGGTAGTATCACTAAATCCAACAAAGGTTTGATAGTTTAAACTATAATTTACAGAATCAACATCAGGGCAATTGGATTGAGTACTATTTAATGAGCTGAGAAAGAACTCGGCGGCCTGAACAGTTAAGTATGCATTATTAATATCAAAGAAAATATTCCCATTACCTCTTACCATTAATCTTCCTTTGTTAGTGGCAGCATTTTGGGGCATAATAACTGATGCAGATCCATTATTAGGGACAGCACTGGCTAATACAATAGGATACGTTAATCCGCTGTCCACTGAAAATAAAATGTCTACATTCTGACAATTAACGCTTCCCGCATTAGTATTCGCAACATTCCATGTAACGTTAATAGTGCTTCCTGCATCAATTGTATCTGTTGTAGCTTGAGAGGTTACAACAAAAGGGCCAGCATTTCCATCTACAGTAACTTTCATTAAATCGGATGCGGTTTGTCCGCCATTAGCATCGTTATCACGAACAATAAAGGAAAAGTTTAATGTACGGGCAACAGATGGAGTAACCTCCCAGGTATTTTGCAGGGAGTTGGATAAAATAGTATTAATATTAGGCATGTATCGATAAGAAAGTGTAGATGGTGAAAGAGCTCTGTAAAGTGGACCAACAGTGTAAGTAGAAAGCGGAGCAGCACTTCCGGGCGACCGAGTGGGGTCATTTTGAGCCCAGTTATAAGTTAAGCCTGCTGTTCCATCGGGATCCGTAGCAGCGCCCTCTAAAACATACGCTGTGCTCTTAGGAATCACAAAATCTAAACCTGCACTTGCTGTTGGCGGTTGATTAATTAAGACCGTTTGAGCTCCACAAGAACTTGCTCCAGTTTGAATATTATCACTAATATCGCGAATATTTACGTATGCAAAGTCATCATGGCTATTCGGTTGAACATTTGAACTGCAAATTCCGGCATAGCCCATAATGGAGCTTCCGCTTGCGGGTTCAACCTCTGTGGATCCGCTACCACTTCTGCTGCAGGTATTCATAACATGATAACCACCGAACTGATGGCCCATTTCGTGAGCCACATAATCAATATCAAAAGGATCGCCTGTAGGATTTGAACTTCCGGTGTAACCACGCCCTTTATGGGTTCCCGATTGACTTTGGCTGGTACAAACACAACCTATACAGCCGGCACTTCCTCCACCAGAAGTATTGAAGTTATGGCCGATGTCGTAATTTGCAACGCCTATAGCAGCATCTATAACCTGGGCAGTTTTAGTATTAAATTCGCCCGACCAAGGATCAGCAGAAGTACTGCCATAATAAATCAATAAGTCATTATTGGGAACAAAGGTCATTGTAATAGCTAAATCCCTTTCATAAACACCATTTACACGCGTCATAGTTATAGCCATTTGTGCTTGAATATCGGCTTTTTCGGTTCCTGGATTTGTTGCAAAAATATTTCCATACTCTGCATTGCAGGATTGTGCGAGTCTGTATGTTCTCAGTTTCTGATCGTTTATATTACCGAGGGTGGTAGAAGGACCATTTCCTGTAGAAGGAAGTTTCATGCCTTCATTTAAATTACACTCAAAGAAATTATTAACGTTTTGCACCTGTTGCTTGTCATAAACCACATAGAAATTTCTATTGACAGTATAAGGATCAATGTAATTAGTAGGATTCTTGCCAGATAAAACCATAGCGTGCAATCCAAATGGAGTAACACTAAATCGTAATGTTGCTGTTGGATCATCGATGCCCTGAGCAGCATAACTTTTAATTGCAGGATACTTAGCCGCCAATTCTGGATGCAATACAGGAGCTTCCATAACAGCATATTTGCTAAATGAGCCGTAAGCGTCGGGGAAATATATAATTAGTGGTGAAAGGCCTGTAAATGTCCCCCTTAAAGGAGCGTTTCTTAATAGTTCTTTTAATTGATTTAAGTTAAGTTGATAATAATAGCCTTGCTTAACTAGTGAGCCTCTAGGAATTTCCCGTTCATCTTTTAAAGCGTCTTTAGTAATGGGTTTCCATAATTTGTTAGCATCTTGTGCCAATAAAAGTGTGGGGAAAAATCCAAGCGCTAATCCTAAAACGAGAGAGAATAATTTTCTAATCATACTTATTTTAATTTAGTACAATCTAACAAAAATAAATTTTAAAGAAAACTAAGATGTAAGAAAAGACTATATTATAGGTTAATCTATACTATTCTGTATACTAACGGAAATGTTAAGTATTGTGGGTTTTAAATACCCTTTTCGTAAATTAGTTTAAGTGCATCTTCGCTGGCAAACTGTTCGGCCTTTTTCTTGGAGGAAGCTTTACCCTTGCCTAAATACATATCGTCCGACCAGATTTCTATATGATATGTTCTATCATGACTTTTTCCTTCTTCCAAAATCAATTTAAAATCTATCTTTCTTCTTTTACGCTGGCTCCACTCAATCATTTGGCTTTTGTAATCAGTATCTTTTTCTTCAATAGTTTCAATATCGATGAGGGTTCGTAATATACGATCTACAATAAATTTTTTAGTTTTAATAAACCCTTTATCCAGGTATATGGCTCCGATAAGCGCTTCAAATGCATCCCCACCTATGGATTTATTTCCAAATCGGCTATTATTTTTTTCGATTAGGTTTTCTAATCCCATTTTACGCGAAACATTTGCTAAATTTTCTCTGCTTACAATTCGGGAACGTACTTTGGTTAAAAAGCCTTCATCTTTTAGAGGATATTTCTTAAAAAGATATTCAGCAACCACCGTTCCCAAAACAGCATCGCCCAAATATTCAAGACGTTCGTTACTATCGGTAACACCTTCTTTAATTTTATGAGAACTTTTATGGCGGAATGCCTGTTGATAGAGTTTCAGGTTTTTAGGATAGAAACCTAAAAGATTGTGGAGCGATTCCAGCAGAGCATTGTCTGCATTATTTTTATACTTAATTTTTCGTAATAAACGAATCAATGATTATTGTTCGTATTTTTTAAAGATTACCGATGCGTTGTGTCCGCCAAATCCAAATGTGTTACTTAATGCAGCTCTAACCGTTCTAGTTTGTGCTTTATTAAACGTAAGGTTAAGGTTATTATCAATTTCGGGATCGTCGGTAAAGTGATTAATGGTTGGAGGAATGATTCCATATTTAACCGCTAAAATGCTAGCTACAGCCTCAATTGCGCCAGCTGCACCTAAAAGGTGACCGGTCATTGATTTGGTTGAGCTAATATTAAGCCTGTAAGCATGATCGCCAAAAACCTGTTTAATAGCCTTTGTTTCAGCTATATCACCCAACGGAGTTGATGTGCCATGAACGTTGATATAATCAATGTCTTCAGGATTCATTTCGGCATCTTCTAATGCATATTTCATAACATTGCGAGCACCTAATCCTTCAGGATGAGGAGCTGTTATATGATTAGCATCTGCACTGCATCCACCACCTACCATTTCGGCATAAATTTTTGCACCACGTTTAATAGCATGCTCGTATTCTTCTAAAACAATACAAGCGGCACCTTCACCCAAAACAAAACCATCACGGTCTTTATCAAAAGGCCTGGATGCGGTTGTTGGATCATCATTTCGGGTTGACAAGGCATGCATGGCATTAAATCCACCCACCCCAGCTTCGTTACACGCCGCTTCCGATCCTCCACCTAAAATAATGTTCGCTTTTCCTAACCTAATGTAATTAAAAGCGTCTATTAGTGCATTGGTAGATGAAGCACAAGCAGATACTGTTGTGAAATTTGGACCTCTTAAACCGTGACGAATTGAGATATGCCCGGGAGCGATATCCGCAATCATTTTTGGGATAAAGAAAGGATTGAAACGAGGAGTTCCATCGCCTTTAGCAAAGTTGGTACATTCGGAAAGGAAAGTATCTAAGCCTCCAATACCAGCCCCCCAAATAACCCCAATTTTATCCAAGTCTAATTGAGTTAAATCTAAACCGGCATCTTTTATTGCTTCATCAGATACTGCTATGGCGTATTGAGCGAAAAGATCCAGTTTACGAGCCTCTTTTTTATCTAAATAATTTTCAACATTAAAACCCTTTACCTCGCAGGCAAACTGGGTTTTAAATTTTTCAGCATTAAAACGAGTAATTGGAGCAGCACCACTTACGCCATTTATAAGTCCGTTCCAGTATTCCTGAACCGAGTTACCAATTGGTGTTAGAGCGCCTAATCCTGTTACAACTACTCGTTTTAACTGCATGTTGGATTAATTACTTAGCGTTTTTAGAAATGTAATCAATTGCCTGACCAACAGTAGCGATGTTTTCAGCCTGGTCATCTGGAATGGCAATGTTAAATTCCTTTTCAAATTCCATTATTAATTCAACGGTGTCTAATGAATCTGCACCCAGATCGTTAGTGAAGCTAGCTTCTGGAGTAACTTCTTTCTCATCAACGCCTAATTTGTCTACAATAATGGCTTTTACTTTTGCTGCAATGTCTGACATTGTTTTTAGTTTTAAAATTGTGGTTGCAAAGAAAAAAATTTATTGAAACACAAGCAAACAAAATCAGTTTAATTACGCCGAAGTGTTAATTTCGGGGGCTATTTGTTGAAAAATTACCTATTAAACCCTCTTTTATCTACAATTAATACTGAAAAACAGGGCTTTACAAAAAGTAGTTCTTGCTAAAAAGTGTTTAAAAGGAATTAAAAAAGCTCATTTTCACCATTAAAAACATAATTTTGAACCGTGAGGACCCTAAACATAGCCATTTTTGCATCCGGTGAGGGCAGTAATGCGCTCAATTTATATCATTATTTTAAAAATCATCATAAAATTGCCGTTAAGAAGCTTATTTGTAATAAGCCAGAAGCTGCTGTAATTAACAAGTTTAAAAACACCGAAATTGAAACTATTTTATTAAAAAAGGAGGAATTTTTAAACGCTGCGTGCTTATTAGGAAAACTAAGCGATATAGACTTTATTGTGTTGGCCGGTTTTTTATGGTTAATCCCTCCTTTTTTAACTACCTCATTTAAGGATAGAATTATTAATCTTCATCCGTCTTTATTACCCAAATTTGGAGGTAAAGGTATGTACGGATTAAATGTTCATAAAGCTGTTATTGAAGCCAAAGAGAGAGAAAGCGGAATTACTATTCATCTTGTTAATGAAGAATATGATAAAGGAAAAATAATTAAACAGTATAAATGTTTTATAGAAGCAAATGATTCTCCAGAAATTTTAGCAGTCAAAATTCATAAACTTGAACAAAAGTATCTGCCCTCCACAATAGAAGAATACATACTATCTGTATTATGAGCTTATTTAAGAAATGGTATAATCTGATTTTTTTATTATTCGTATTGGCCCTTGTGCTCATAGAATCTATAAACAAAAAATTTTTCACCAACGATTTAAAAGTATACTATGGGGCTTTAAATGATTATAAAAAAGGAGTATCGCCTTATCTTAATTATTATGGGCTAGAAACTGGTTTCTTTAAATATCCACCGCCCAGTTTACTATTCTTTTATCCTATGAACTTTTTTACGTTCGAAATGGTTCGTGTTATACATACTGCATTTATTTTATTTGCCATTATTGGAATATTTTATTATTTAACTAAAAGTAAGTTCTATGGTATAAGTCTTAGCTCTAAGGCAGAAATTACCTGCAGTATATTGAGTTTTCTTTGTATTGCTGTTCACCTTACTAGAGAGATGCATCTGGGAAATGTAAATGTTTTTTTGGTTTTCTTTTTAGTTGCATCCATCTATTTCTATAAAATCAATAAAAATTGGTCATCGTTTTTAATTACGTTTTTAATTTTCCTAAAACCAATAAGTGTATTTGTATTAATTCCGCTTTTAGTTTTTGATTATAAACTATTAGTTAAGACTATATTTTTATCTGTAGGTTTGATTGCTTTTCAATTATTAATAAACGGAAAAGATCTATTCGATCTTTGGATGGGTTGGTTTGAAAGCTTGAAAAATCACAGTAATCAGGTCTTTAGCTCCTATACGTTTGATTATATTTTTAATTATTTTTTTGGAATGAAAATGGGTTTACAAGGATTATTATTCTTATTTGTTGCCATACAATTCTTACTTTTTTTAATATTAAAAAAAGTAAATAAAGAAAACGCTACTAAACTCTGGATGATGATTAATTTGTCGCTTATCCCTAATTTTATTATCACAGACGAGCAACATTTTTTAATGTCATTGCCCTTAATTTTTGTGATCTTATGTGTATTTAGTGAGCTTAAAGTTTATGAAAAGATTATATTAATTATTGGCTTAATCTTTTATTCTGTTAACTCGAAAGATTTAATGGGCCCTAAGCTGAATTCAATTTATGAGGCCAATGCTATACTTGGCCTGTCTAATCTAATTATTATAATTGTTTGTTTGCTTGCTTTTAGTTCTAAAGAAAGATTAGCGATTGACAAATAAAGGTTTGCAAAGTTTAAACGGCTTGAATTTAAAAGCATATTTGGGCAGTAATGAACCTGATTAAAGATGTTCTAATGGGTCTGTTTAAGTAGTATGAAAGCGATAACTATTAAGGTCTTGTAATTACAACAAAATCCGGGCAAGTACCACTTACCGACCATTGAAAAACATTAGGCCCGGAGGATAATGCAGTTACCGCAGAAACCGGGCTTGAAGGGGTAGTAACTAAAGCAGAACCACCAACAACAGACCATGTTCCAACTCCCGAGGCGGCAAGCGTAGCGGTCGTACCTGTACAACGGTATTGGTCTATGCCTGCATTTGCAGTGGATGCATTGGTTACAGAAATTGTAGTAAAAGATGAGCTTGCTGTTGCAGAGCAAACCGCACTCTGTATTACAGCTCTAATCCTAGTTTCCTCTGAAATATTTAATACCGTACACGAAGTGGTGGTATTTGTAATAGGATCCCAGTAAGTAAAAGGAGAAAAACTTTTTTCCCAGCGAATGATATTTCCACTATGCCCCGTTAAAGTTAGAGTAGCAGAGTTTGAGGTTAAGCCGCAAACCGTTGTGCCGCCCGAAACAGAACCGCCCGTAGGCCCAGTAACCGTAACTGCCAATGAACCTGAGCCCGAGCTCCAGCAACCTGTAGATGAGTTGTAAGCACGAACATAATAGGTGCCAGATGAATTAGCAAAGAAAGGAATGTTAGCATTATTACTTGTGCTGGTCCCGCTGGCATTGGTTCCTTGCCAATAGTACAATATATTTGAAGATGTAGAAGTGGCTTCTAAAATTTTAACTCTTCCGCAATCTGGGTTTTGATTTGAATAGGGGTTGGGTGGGTTTGGAGTAGAAGAGATCGTTATAGCAGAGGATGTATAAGCAGAGTTTCCGGGTCCGCAACTACCATTATTGTTTCCAAACCAACAATCTCCTTCCTTTACAACATCAAATCTTAAATTGTTGGAACCGGCAGTTGCAGGAGCGGTTACTGTTAATGTGTATGTTCTGCTGGCACCGGGAGCTAAGTTTTGCGCATCCACTCTTACAAGATAATCTGGATCGGCATTCCATTTAACCCCTATGTTGAAATCCTGGCCACCACCATCAGTCCAGGAACTAGTGCCTGAATTAGTTACAGTTACAGTTACATTTCTGGTTTCACCTGCACACCAATTAGCGGATCCTGTGTTCATGGCAGTGAATGTAGTTCGAAAGGCTGGATTTATTGCAGTGATGGTTATTGACCAACCATTGGTAATTAGCCCAGCATCACCACCAACATCATCAAAAACAAATAATGACCAATTTCCATTTGGATTAGAACCATTAAGACTAGCAAAACTAGTTATAGTGGCTGTTCCTCCACCCAAATTTTCACCCGTTTCAAAATCAGTAGGTTTATATGTGCCGTCTGCACTCAAAGACGCATCTGAAAGATTGGCTCCACCCGCATCACTAAATACATAATTTCTAGTAGCACTATTCCCTCCCCCACAATCAGACATTAAAATTAATCTGGCGCCATTAGGGGCTACCAACATTATGTCAACATCATCAAAATATGTATGTTGAATACTTGTCATTCTAACAGTAATATTGGTTATTGAACTTCCTAAACCAGATACTGCAATTGTTGATGGAAAAGGACTTGCGTTGCCACTTGAATTTATAGTTATATTTCCCGTATTCGAAAATGTTGTTTGAGCTTCAATATAATTAAGGTTTGCAATTAACAAAAAAGCAAATAAAAGATAATATGAATATATTTTTTTCATGCTTTTAATTCTTAACCAATTGTTTAACTTCTTTATTAAGCCCATCATTCAATTCGACGAAATAAACCCCTTTGCTAAGTCCTTTAAGTTCTATTTTTTCATTTAGCACGGTTATATTAGAGTAATTCTTTTCAAATACAAGTGTACCTAATGCTGAAAATATTTTGATGTGAATTTTATCGGTAATACAATCATTGCAGGCAATTAAAATTTGATCGTTAAAAGGATTTGGATAAACAATAATATTACTGAAAGGTTTAGATTCATTACAATTAGCTTCTATTATAGGAAATGATTCTTCTTTGCCGTCATAGTCTACTTGCCTTAAGCGATAGTAACATCGATCAGAAGTAGTAGGTACTGATAGGCTGTAAGTTTGAATGGTGTTCGAGTTTCCTGCCCCATTTACTTCGGCAATGTCTTCAAAAACTAATTCTTCATTGCATGCACGTTCAATAACAAAATGACTATTATTTACTTCTTGAGCAGTAGACCAAATTAGCGTGGTCTGATCTCCTTTGCATTTAGCTTCAAAGTCAATTAGGGAAATAGGCAAAACGTTAAGTCCTCTTAGTATAACAAACTGAGAAAAACCGGTAACATTGGTTCTGGTTGCAGAAACCACATTACTTGCGTTGCCATTTGTGGAATAACTTCCCGAGGCACTCCAAGTTGGCAAACAAGTAATAGGTGTATTTCGTTTACCAACAGTATGAACAAAACCGGATGCATTATTGTAATTTCTTCCGTGAAGGGTAATGGAATAATTAGCAGATCCCGAATTTGGAGTTATTGTCCAAACGTTGGGTATTAAAGTACCGGAACCAACACCGGTTCCTCCATTATTTAAAAAGCCTTCATATTCTTTATTAATATCGTCTGGTTCTAAAACAGTAGGTGTTTGTATTAAATCCGTTTCATCAAATGCAGGTTCAAAAAAGGCATTGATGGAATTTAAACCACCACTAACACTATTTAAATTTATATTAGCCAATTCGTATGCGGTGCTATTACCAACAGGAAAATCATATGAGCCTGTTGCATTTACTGCCCTCGTTAATCTACCGTTAATGTAGCTATTTGTTGAATGACTTGTTATTGCGTTTGTGTTTGGATTATTAATTACTACATTGCGTGCTCCACTTGTATTAATTATTCCAGAACTTAAAACCAGATTTCCGGAAGGATTTATCGACATATCTTTATAAGTTCCGCTGGCGTCTTTGCCATCCAAAATGGTTACTCCATTTGTATTGTTTACAGTAATACTGGGTAAGTTATTGGATGATAAGGCTGAAGCATAAAAAAATTGTGGAGAAGAACCACTAAAGGTAATTCTTGAAGAATTATTACTTGAGTAATGAGTATTTGTAGGCATAGTACCATATAAGGAAATATTGCCGCAAACCGAAAGATTGCCCGAATTAAAAATTGACAATGAGTAGTTCGCGTCTGCAGTAACGGGATCATCTTGAATTATAAGATTTTTGCATGCAGCAGCAGAATTTAATTTTGGAAAATTAGTTGCGTTTACCGAAGGTGAGGAGGGGATGGTAACCGAATTATTACAATCCGGTAAGCATCCTGCAAAGCTTCCCCAATTATTTACGTCCTGCCAATTGTCATTAGTATTTGTTCCGCCTCCTGTCCAGGTAAATACCTTGTTAGGATTAGGAACATTAATAGTAGAATTTGCTTCCTGAACTTCGTTACACGAACCGGTAACCACTACATAATATTTGGTATACTCTACAGGGTTGGCGGTAACAGTTGCAGAACTACCCGAAAATCCGGGAGGATCTGAGTACCAGCTGTAAGTGGCATTTCCAAAACCAACCGGATTTGCAGTAAGGGTTATGGATGAACCATTGCATACATTTGCAGTAGCAGGAGTAACGGTTAGCGACCTTACCCCGGAGGTGCCCGTAATGGTGTAATTACAAACGTCTCCCGCATATCCGTCTATCATTAAATAATAGGTATTTCCTATAGTTAGTCCGGTTGCAGTTAAAGTTTGAGAAGTTGTTGTTTGAAGGTAGTTGGAGTTCGAAACAAAAGAGGCTACATTACCGCACGTACCACTTATTACTTCCATTTGAATGCCTTGTCCATTCCAACAATCAGAAATGGTTACATTTAGCGAGGCACTGGTTGCACTGGCTGTAAAAGCCAACCAACTATTATTTTCTATAGTAGTAGAAACGCCGTCGCCAGTTTGTCCAAAAATCCCACCACTAAATTCCTCCAAGGCTCCCATATCAATGGTATAACTATATAGTGTTGAACCAGAAAAGCCATTTATATCACAAACGAATAAAGAAGATCCACAATCGTCATTAACAGGAGAAGACACGCATAATTTAAATCGGCCATCTCCAATGCCGGTACTACTGGAAACTCTTATCCAAATGATTTCGCCGGGTGTTCTTCCACTTAAATTTAAATAAGGTAAACTTCCAGGCCCAGAATTGTCGTCACAACTTATAAATGTTAGTGAACTGCAAACTGAACCAGAGTAAATAGCCATGGTTGGATCAGAAGTTCCTCCGGAAACAGAGTAAGTGGATATATCTATTTTGCCGTTAGGAGGAATAATAGCTTTAAACCAAAGATCTTTACCATTCCACCCACACCCTGGAGATGCGGGAGTGGCTGTATTGGTAGCAGAGGCAAGCGAATAAATACTATAAACACAGGCAGAGGTAACTTCGGGTAAATCAATTGCGGTGCACGGTTCATCATTTAAAGCGGGAGGAGTTCCGGTAACACAGATATTAAAATTTCCGGTACCAACGCCGGTGTAATAGTGAAATACACGAACAAAATAAGTACTTCCAACTCCAAATCCGGTTAAATCCAAAATTTCACTTACTCCATCTCCGCCATCATCCTGACAAAACTGTGAAATTAATGCCCCGCAAGAACCCGAAAAAATCTGTACTACAGGATCAAAACCAGAATTACACGAAACAGTTATTTTTTGGTCGGGACTATTGGCAGTAAATTTATACCAAACATCATCGTCGGCTGTTCCAACGCAAGGAGCAGGGTTACCGGCGTTCCCCGTAGAACCCGTTGTGGTGCCGGCCGTATTAGAACAAGCTGCATTTACGGTTAACGTAACCGCACCGCCACATTCGTTGTTTGCAGGTTGTGCCCACGACTTAAATGTAAAAAACCCAAATAAAAGCAGGAATATAAATACAAGATATTTGCTAACTAATTTTTTAATATTTTGTAAGAATACATTCATTTTACTCTATTTCTTTTTCCTTTTTTGCATTATAAATCTCTCTATTCTTTAAGGCTTTCTGTTTAATTTGGGCTGGAACAATATGTTGAATTTGTTCATCCGATTTTAATTCAATTTTATATCCTTTAAATAAATCTTCGGAAACAAATACATCGCTTTTTTTGCGGTACGATTCATATTTAAAAACGTCAAAAGTATTGTGTCGGGGTCTTAATCCGGTATATCCCTCTATTGGCGTGATTGTATAGGACTTAAAGAAATAGGTGTGTAATTGAAGAAGTTTATTTTTATCCTGCTCGTAAAGTTTATTAAGATCCTCTTTTGTATAATACTTCATTACCACCTCATTATTTATTAAGTCATCATAAGCCTTATAATTTGCTTTTGTGGTGGAATCTGCAGGTAAGTCCTGTCCCAAAATTAAAATGGGATTTAATAAAAAAAATCCTAGAATTAAGTAAAAACCTAAACAATATTTAAAAAAAAGAGACATGATTAGTCCTATGCTATTTTATTTACTACTAATTTAATTTTTTTTACGATAAAAAGCAACAACTTGTTACATTGAATAAATAAGATTGAAATGGGGGGCAGCCCCTCAAATTTGAAAAAAAGCAAGAGTATAGGGTTTAAAAAATTAATCTATTTTCTTATAAGCTTTTTCAATAACAGAATTTTCTGGAGGATTATCAAAAATTAGGTTATTACCATCCCAATACATGCCTTTTGATATAATTTTTGAGTCATTTTCGTTCTGCATTACGGCTTTAATATTTTTATCAAATTCCTTATCTAAAATTTCTTCGGGAGCACTATCATCTAAATTTAAGTTACTTAAAATAACGGTGTAATTAAAACTTACATTACTATTTCCATCCATTAATTCCTTTACAAAAAACCCCTTTTTATTTACCTCGGCTACATAAAGTCCTTTACAATTCCCTAGTGGAGTTATACTAAAATTTATATCATCTTCGTTTATTTCATTATTATTAAGAACATTATCGCTCCAAGGAATAAAGCATTCACCATTATTTAATTTAGTTTTTCCTGTATATGTTAAACTAGGTTTTTCACTTAACTGGGTATAGGTAACCGTCTTTTTATCCTTCTTTCCATTTAATATTACTGCATAAATATGGTTAGAGAATGTTTTGCCATCGATATACATACCCATACGTTCGCCTTTTATAAACATCCCGTAAATTTCACCTCTCACAAATCCTCCGAGCAAACTGGCATAACCGCCCATTCCTAAACCATTTGCGGGTTTTAAATTATCGCTTGTTGCTTTACCAGAACCTGTATTTGCCCCACCTAAAGTACCATCGTTAGAGTAATATAATGACCATCTGCCGCCTCCCGAAGTTCTGTAACCTAAGCAACCCCAACCACCTGCATATCCATTAGAGCCTATAACTCCACCCGATCTTAATCCATCTCCACTATTTCCATAAACCCCGAATGAATATTGTTGAGTATTATTTATTTGCCCTTGTAAACCAGCATTTGAGTTTGTAATTAAATATCCAGTTCCGTTTGTATTTGGGGAATTATTTCCAAAAAAACAAGCATATTGTATGTCACCATTTGCAATTCCTCTAAAAACATCTCCAGTACCAGAGTTGGATGCGTAAATTAGGTCACTCGAAGCCGAACCTCTTACATCCACTAAAAAAGATGGGGTTGAAGTACCAAAACCAATTCTACCCCCACCATTTGGCACAATTAGACCATAATTGTTTGTTGCGCCAGTGGCAGAAAAAAACGCTGCAATATTATTTGTAGATGCTCCTGACGCATCACCGTAAATACCATAATTATTTGTAGCGGCTCCACTTACTTTACCAAATACTCCAAAATTATTTGAGCCTCCTGCGGCGTCACCAAATAAACCATAGTGAGATGCGGAGGTGGCTCCAGCACCTTTACTGGTTCCCAAAACACCAAATGCCTCAATTGCACCAGTTGTTGTAGAATTGTTTAAGCCCCAAACGCCAGTGCTACTGTTTCCTGATGCAGTACCAGCAAAGCCTTTAACGCCATTACCAGTTCCTGCTGTAATCTCACCCACTACTCCGTTATTCGAACCCGAAGCGGCAGTAGTTCTTCCATATACACCTGTTCCCGTGGTGGAGGCGCTTGTACCAATTATAGCATTAACTGATCCTGTGGTGCCGGTTGCAGTAACTCTTAACACGGCATCATTATTTGTGGTTGTCGATCCGCTTACATCTATTAACATTGCAGGTGTTGAAGTTCCAACGCCAATTAAACCGGAGCTGAGTATGCGCATTCTTTCACGACTATTAGTGCCTAAAGTAAGGGGCTGTGCATCGGTTGTTCCTAAAAAATTTTCAGATGTTCCAAACGTTGAGGTTCCATAAGTTGTGGGGGATGCTGGAGGAGTAATACCTGCATTTCCTTTTAAACTCCAACCCTTATTATTGTCAAATAAAGGCAACCAGTTAGGATTATTATAATAATAAAACCCTACTCCATTAGTTCCATCACCGTCTGTGCTGTAAATAATTAAACCGTTTTGGGTAGCTGTTAAACCAGATGGTCTTGAACTCCATGCCATACGAGGAATTAACAAGCCAGATCCGGATCCCTTTATGTCTAAAAGTGCTTTTGTATCTGGGGTGCTTCCATCCGTATTGATGCCTATATTTTGTGCTTTAACACCAGTAAATAGAAGCATTAACGCTAAAACGAATCTCATTTTCATGGTTCTGCAAGTGATATTTTGAATGATTTTTGTGATTTCTTGTTATTGTTTATGTTTAGAAAGTAAATACCTCTTGAAAGGTTTTCTATGGGTATTTTAATAGTTGACTCTGTCATTAGATTTTCAAACTTTTTATGAAATACTGTTTGTCCGATTGCGTTAGTTAAAACAATCTCTAAATCTCCTTGTGTTAAATTGGTGAAATTTACATTAATTTCTTCTCGGGCAGGATTAGGGAATACAACCACGTTAGAAAATCCTTCGTCATTAGTTTCATTACAAAAGGATTGATATTGAAATGGTCCATATTGATGGCTTTCACCATCTAAATCGATTTCGTCTAAATAAAATAAACTTTCATTAGAAAAAATTCCTTGAAATAGATAGTCGTAATTTTTAACCTGATTACTATTGCCTTGAGCAGCTATACTGGCAATGGTGTTTAACTCGCCGTTTTCAATTACTTTAATTTCGAAAAAGTGTGTGTTACGTTCTGATGTTGTTTGAAAATCAAAAATTGTTTTATTGGTTTCGCATAATATTCTAAAGTAACTAAGTGTAATTGGCAAAGGGCTAGATTTATCAACAAGAGTCCACCATTTTGTGGAATTTAACAGAGGTAAATTGCTGGATGCTGTTACATTGTTATTTAAAGTATTAGCAGTTCCAATCCCAAAATTAGGCAACCATCCGGATCCTGAAGTAAAATATTGTGCGCCTAAATTGGCTTCGGTAATTGAATTACTGGCAACCGAATGTTCGGCATCTGCATAAGAAAGTAAAACACTGTTTATAACCGGCTTTGTTGTATACGTTGCCGTTGTTGCGTCGATTTGATAAAATCGATCAATTACTTTTGCACTGTTGTTGCTTAATGTTCCGTTTTGATACATGTGCGAAACGCCCGTTGGTTTATTGGCATTATTGTCCCATGATGGCGAGCGGTAAGTACTAAATATAAAATTACCGGCACCAACTCCGGCAGAACTAATATTAAAGGTTAACGGAATATAATCTGAAGTACTGTAACCAAAAGGAACAGTGTATGAACCTGAATTAGTTCTGATTGCCCAGGCTACTCGGTTGTTCTCGCCTTCAGAAATTATATGACCTGTCGTATTTCGTGTAATTGCGTTTGAAGCACTATTGTCAATCACTAAAAAAGCACCATTATTAATATTAATAAAAGCCCCGTTATTTAGTATTAATCGGGCTTGGCAGAATGCCTGTTTAAAGGATATAATGAATAGGGCAAAAACAATAAAAAAACTCTTAAATAAATTGTTGGTCAACATTATTTATCTGATATTTGAATCTAAATTATGAATTTTTTTAATATACATTGAAATGACGATCGAATTAAAGGTCATTTTTTAAAGAGAATATTAAACATTTTCCTATTTTTATCTAATGAACTTAAATTTAGAGGGAAAAAAGGCTATTGTGTGTGGAAGCACTCAGGGTATTGGAAGAGCAATAGCATTTCAATTGGCAGAAATGGGAGCCAGTATCGTTTTGGTTGCCCGCGACTTACGTAAACTTGAAAAAACTAAAAAAGAGTTACCCCGCCCTCTAAAACAAAGGCACTACACTGTTTCTGCCGATTTTTCTTTACCGGCATCCGTAAAAATGGAAATAGATTCCATCATAGAAAAAAAAGGACCTTTTCATATACTCGTAAATAATACTGGTGGACCGGCAGGCGGTGAGATTTTAAATGCAAAGAATCAGGAGTTTACTGCAGCCTTTAATAATCATCTGATATGCAATCACATATTGGCGCAATCTGTAATACCCGGAATGAAAGCTGAGGGGTATGGAAGAATTGTAAATATTATATCAACATCGGTTAAGCAACCATTAAAGGGATTAGGAGTTTCCAATACTATCCGCGCCGCTGTTGCTAATTGGTCTAAAACCTTATCTATTGAAATTGCTCCTTTTGGAATAACAGTTAATAATGTACTACCCGGCGCCACCGAAACTATTAGAATTAAACAGTTATTGGAGTCTAAATCGAGTAAAACCGGCAGGTCAATAGAAGAACTTCGGAATGAAATGATCCACGAAATACCCATGGGCAGATTTGCTCAGGCAGATGAAATTGCAAACGCGGTTTCTTTTTTGGTTTCACCCGCTGCCTCTTACATTACCGGAATTAATGTACCAGTTGATGGTGGAAGAACGGGATGCCTATAATCAGTTGAAAGTTAAAAGTTGAAAGTTTAGAGTAAATTTCTGAATTTGTACCCTATATTATGCCTTTTAATTAATAAACATTTCTATCAACTTTTAACTCTCAACTCTCAACTTAATTTAATTAAGTACCTTTGCGTTTCTTAAAATTGAACGGATTTAATATAAGCTAAAATGATTCTTTTCTTCGGAAATCAGCAAAATAAAACTTACGCTGTACAGGTCGCAAATCCACTTAATAATGAAGATGTAAGCAAACTAGACTGGCTGTTTGGAAGCGCTCATCAAATAAATCAACCTGTTTTAAATGGTTATTATGTTGGTCCGCGTGCCAGCATGGTTACACCCTGGAGCACTAATGCTGTGGAAATTACCCAAAACATGGGGATTTCGGGCATTATTCGCATTGAAGAGTTTGAGAAAGTGGATGCTGACTTTAATAGTTTCGACCCGATGTTGTCTCAGAAATTCCCTGAATTAAACCAGGAAATTTATACGATTAATATAAAGCCAGAACCAATTTTAGAAATTGAAGATATTGATGCGTACAACAAAAAGGAAGGTTTAGCGCTTAGTTCGGAAGAGGTTGAATATTTAAATAATCTTTCTAAAAAAATTGGCCGTAAACTTACTGACTCTGAGATTTTCGCGTTCTCTCAGGCAAACTCCGAACACTGTCGCCACAAAATTTTTAACGGAACATTTGTAGTGGATGGTGAGGAAAAACCGTCTTCTCTTTTTAAACTTATCAAGAAAACTTCCGAAACACATCCTAACGAGATTGTTTCAGCTTATAAAGACAATGTGGCTTTTTTAAAAGGACCAAAAGCAGTACAGTTTAGTCCCAAAAGCGCCGATAAACCTGATTTTTACCAGGAAAAAGAATTTGAATCTGTTATATCCCTAAAAGCAGAAACTCACAATTTCCCTACAACCGTTGAGCCCTTTAATGGTGCAGCTACCGGATCGGGAGGCGAAATAAGAGACCGATTAGCAGGCGGACAAGGTTCTTTACCTTTGGCAGGAACCGCAGTATATATGACGGCTTATTCCCGCTTATTGCAGGACAGACCATGGGAAAAAGGAATGGATGAACGTAAATGGCTATACCAAACTCCAATGGACATCTTAATTAAAGCTTCTAACGGAGCTTCTGATTTTGGGAATAAATTTGGTCAGCCACTTGTTGCCGGTTCGGTATTAACCTTCGAACATCAGGAAAACAATCGCAAAGTTGGTTTTGACAAAGTGATAATGCTTGCCGGAGGTGTTGGATATGGGAAGCTGGAGCAAGCGAAAAAGAAAACACCTAAAGAAGGAGATAAAATTGTAATTCTGGGCGGTGAAAATTATCGTATTGGAATGGGTGGAGCAGCGGTTTCATCTGCTGATACCGGTGCGTTTGGCTCGGGAATAGAATTAAACGCCATCCAACGTTCTAACCCTGAGATGCAAAAGCGTGCAGCCAATGCTATCAGAGGTCTTGTAGAAAGTGATCAGAATCCAATTTTATCCATACACGATCATGGTGCCGGCGGCCACTTAAACTGTTTATCTGAGCTGGTTGAAGCTACTGGTGGTTTAATTGACATGGATAAATTACCGGTAGGTGACCCTACATTATCAGCAAAAGAAATTATTGGGAATGAATCTCAGGAAAGAATGGGATTAGTTATTGGCGAAGGCGACCTGGAAACATTAAAAAGAGTGGCAGACCGCGAGCGCTCACCGATGTATGCCGTTGGAGATGTAACCAACGATCATCGCTTTACCTTTGTATCCAAAAACACAGGAGTGAAACCAATGGATTATGATTTACATGATTTCTTTGGAAGCTCTCCTAAAACCATAATGCTGGATAAAACGATTAATCGTAATTACAGCGATTTAAATTACGCTGTTTCTGAAATACCAAATTATTTAAATAACGTTTTGCAACTGGAAGCAGTTGCTTGTAAAGATTGGCTTACCAATAAAGTAGATCGTTGTGTAGGCGGAAAAGTAGCTAAACAGCAATGCGCAGGTCCATTGCAATTACCTTTAAACAATTTAGGGGTAATGGCTTTAGATTATAAGGGAAAAGAGGGTATTGCTACCAGTATAGGTCATTCGCCTGTTTCGGCATTGGTTGATCCGGTTGCCGGCTCCCGTAATTCAATTGGCGAAGCTTTATCTAATATTATTTGGGCACCGGTTAAGAATGGAATTAGTGGTATTTCGTTATCGGCCAACTGGATGTGGGCATGTAAAAACGAAGGTGAAGATGCACGTTTATATGATGCTGTAAAAGGCTGTTCGGATTTTGCCATTGAATTAGGAGTCAATATCCCTACAGGGAAAGACTCCCTTTCCATGAAACAAAAATATCCGAACGATGAGGTTATAGCTCCCGGAACCGTTATTATTTCATCCGTAGGAAATTGTACGGATATCAATAAAGTTGTTGAACCGGTTTTAAAACGTAACGGAGGAAATATATACTATGTTAACCTTTCGCAGGATAACTTTAAATTAGGCGGATCGTCGTTCGCACAGATTTTAAACAAAGTTGGAAAAGAAGTTCCAACTATTAAGAATTCAGCCTATTTTAAAACTGCATTTAATTTAGTACAAGACTTAATCAACGAAAATAAAATTAAGGCTGGTCACGATGTAGGAAGCGGAGGTTTGATCACCACCCTACTTGAGCTATGCTTTGCCGATAATAATTTAGGAGCTAATTATGATTTAACAGTATTAAACGAAAAAGACACCGTTAAAGCATTATTTAATGAAAACATCGCCATTGTATTTCAGGCCGATGCTTCAATAGAAAGTACTTTTGCCAAAGCCAATATAGAACTATTCAAAATTGGCAATGTAACAAACGCTAACACCGTTACTATTAAGAACGGAGAAGACAGTTTTAATTTTGATATTGCTCAAACGCGCGATGTTTGGTATAAAACGTCCTATTTACTTGACACCAAACAATCGAAGAACGGTATGGCTGATGAGCGTTATAAAAACTACAAACATCAGCCCTTAAATTTTTCATTTCCATCTCATTTTAATGGAAAGTTACCGGCAGTTAATTCAAATTCAAGAAGACCAAAAGCGGCTATTATCCGCGAAAAAGGTTCAAATTCTGAAAGAGAAATGGCGCACGCCATGTATTTAGCTGGATTTGACGTGAAAGATGTACATATGACCGATTTAATTTCGGGCAGAGAAACTCTGGAAGATATTCAGTTTATTGGCGCTGTGGGTGGTTTCTCAAATTCAGATGTACTGGGCTCTGCAAAAGGCTGGGCAGGTGCCTTCTTATACAACGAAAAAGCCAATACTGCATTAAAGAATTTCTTTAAGCGCGAAGATACTTTGTCCGTAGGTATTTGTAACGGTTGCCAGTTAATGATGGAACTTGAGTTAATTAATCCTGAACACGAGATACATGGTAAAATGCACCACAATACTTCCGGAAAACATGAAAGCGGGTTTACTTCGGTAAAAGTTCAGAAGAATAACTCGATAATGTTGTCTGCATTAGAAGGATCTACATTAGGGGTATGGATTTCGCATGGAGAAGGAAAGTTTAAATTACCTTACAGCGAGGAAAAATACAATATCGTTGCTAAGTATGCATACGAAAATTATCCTGCAAACCCTAACGGATCTGACTTTAGCACAGCCATGATGTGCGATAAAACAGGCCGTCATTTAGTAATGATGCCACACATTGAGCGTTCTATCTTTCCTTGGAACTGGGCCTATTATCCGGACAAAGAAAATAGAGATGAAATTTCACCATGGATAGAAGCGTTTGTTAATGCACGCAAGTGGATTGAGAGTTAGTAATTTCGAATTGTTAGCTGCACGCACTATTTCGTCATTTCGGGCTTGACCCGGAATCTGAATACTTAATATAGAATGAGGCAATTGGATCGCAATGACGATGAAGGCAGTTAAAATATTTTAAACAAAAATTCTAACTAACATGAAAAACCTAAAGAAAAACATAAAAAAATGGTTCGTCCGTTTGGTTTTGTTTTTCTTTGGTTCAACTTTGTTTTTTGTAATACTTTACCGCTTTTTTCCAGTGCCCATTTCTCCCTTAATGGTTATTAAAACTATAGAGCAAATGGGCGAGGAACAAGACTGGCATTTTAAAAAAGACTGGGTGCCTCTTGAAAAAATCAATAACAATTTTCCATTAGCAGTAGTTGCAGCAGAAGACCAGTTGTTTTTAGAACACAATGGTTTTGATTTAAAAGCCATTGAGAAAGCAATGGAATACAATGAAAAAAAGAAAGGAAAGAAAATTAAGGGAGCAAGTACTATTTCGCAGCAAACCGCTAAAAATGCTTTTTTATGGCCTGGTAGAAGCTGGATTAGAAAAGGACTTGAAGTGTATTTTACTTTTTTAATCGAAATTTTCTGGAGTAAGGAACGAATAATGGAGGTGTATTTAAACATTATAGAAATGGGCCGAGGTATATATGGAGCAGAAGCGGCGGCTCAATACTACTATAACAAACCCGCCGATAAACTAAGCGCCTCGCAATGCGCTGCAATAGCAGCTGTTTTACCCAATCCGGTTAAATGGAGTCCGGTTAAACCCACTCCTTATATCTCCAAAAAACAACGCTGGATTTTAAAACAAATGGGTTGGCTGGATGAGAAAATAGTGTTTGAGAAAGAATAATTTTTATAATACTCATTACAAATAATTCGGTATGATTATTAACTCAGCTCGACAAACACAGAGAATGTCACCGTGAGGAATCGAAGGGTAGATAATAAAATTTAAATAAACAAAAAGGCTTCGACAAGCTCAGCCTGACAAACACAGAGAATGTCACCCTGAGGTATCGAAGGGTAGATAATAAAATTTAAATAAACAAAAAGGCTTCGACAAGCTCAGCCCGACAAACACAGAGAATGTCACCCTGAGGTATCGAAGGGTAGATAATAAAAATTAAAATAAACAAAAAGGCTTCGAGAAGCTCAGCCTGACAAACACAGAGAATGTCACCCTGAGGTATCGAAGGGTAGAAAATAAAAATTAAAATAAACAAAAAGGCTTCGACAAGCTCAGCCTGACAAACACAGAGAATGTCACCCTGAGGTATCGAAGGG
>JBIICS010000194.1:0-4262 GCA_044238735.1 Bacteroidia bacterium | reverse complement strand
TTTCTTTTATTTGCTTAATCTCAGGATATTTAATAAAAACACTTTTTTCAAAATCATTAAACATTTTACCCTCCCAGTTATCAATGGGTTTATTTAAATAAACAAACTCGTTACTATAAGCAGGACTAGAGGGAACAACACCACTGTATGCATCGGCAGTAGATACATGAACGGTGGGCTTAATTAATATTAAAAATTTATTTTTTAAACGTTCCTCTAAAAACTTAAAACGATCTCCTCTTTCAGTTGCCAAACATGGAGCATTGTATATAAAAAAAGCACAATCTGCGCCCAAAATTCGAGCCATATCTGCCAGAGCTTCCTGAGAATGATTAAGATTAAAAAAAGAATTTAATGCGGCTAAAAAGAATGCAGCATCAGCAGAGCCTCCACCTAAACCTGCACCCATAGGTATAACCTTATGCAAGTGAATTTTTAAAGCTGGCAATTTATGATAACCACTTAGTAAAGTATAAGCCTTCATTATTAAATTATCTTCTGCCAATCCACCAACAGGTATTCCGCTACTGCTAAAAGAAGTTTTATTATCAATAGCCAAAACAAACTCCACAGCATCACACAAAGGAACTGGATAAAAAATAGTGTTTAAATTATGATAACCATCTGTTCTTTTGTTAATTACGTTTAAGCCTAAATTAATTTTGGCGTTTGGATAAACTATCATGGTTAGTAAATATTTCCCCAAAAATAAGCCTAAATCATAAATTTGTATCTTTGGACGCAAATTAAAAATATGACTTATTTAGATTTTGAAAAACCAATTGCCGATTTAAAGGAAGAATTGGAGAAAGTAAAACAAGTTGCCGATAAAAGTGGGGTTGATGTTTCAAACACCGTTAAAGAACTGGAACAAAAAATTGAGGAAACCACCCGCAACATATATTCAAATTTAACTGCTTGGCAAAGAGTACAAGTATCTCGTCATCCCGACAGGCCCTATACGCTTGCACATATTAATGCAATTTCCGATAATACCTTTATTGAAATTCACGGCGACCGTCATGTAGCCGATGATAAAGCCATGGTGGGTGGATTTGGACTTATAAATGGTGAAACCGTAATGTTTGTTGGACAGCAAAAAGGAATTAACACTAAAATGCGACAATTGCGCCGCTTTGGTATGGCTAATCCCGATGGGTATCGCAAAGCCCTCCGTTTGTTTAAACTTGCCGAGAAATTTAATAAACCTATTGTAACTTTTATTGATACGCCAGGTGCATATCCCGGATTAGAAGCCGAGGAACGCGGACAAGGAGAGGCCATTGCCAGAAACCTTTTTGAAATGGTTAAGCTTAAAGTACCGGTTATTTGTATTATTATTGGCGAAGGCGCTTCGGGTGGTGCTTTAGGTATTGGTATTGGCGATAGAGTTTTAATGCTCGAAAATACCTGGTATTCTGTAATTTCTCCCGAATCTTGTTCATCTATTTTATGGCGCAGTTGGGACTTTAAAGAAAAAGCTGCCGAAGCCTTAAAGCTTACTGCAGAAGATATGTTTAAAAACAAATTAGTGGATGGTGTAATTAAAGAACCACTTGGAGGCTCTCATGCAAATCAAGAACAAGCATTTGAAAATGTTAAACAAGCTATTTTAGCTGCTCTATCGGAACTTAAAAAATATGCTCCGGAGGAACGAATAAAACAACGCATTGATAAGTTTTGTGCGATGGGGGTAGTTAACGAATAAGATTTCAATCAATATAAAAAACTCCGGTTATAATATAACCGGAGTTTTTTTTATAAACCGTTTCCGGTTAAAAGCCCTTGCTTAATTAAATCTTGAAGCAACATTCGCTTTCCTTTAATAAAGGCTGTTACCCAGGCATCTTTAATACCCGCATTAATAATCATCTGTCGGAATTCTTCGGCATCTTTTAAAGAATTATGTTCAAGCTGGGTAAATCGCGTAATTCCATCCTGATAGGGTGTTACCGCAACTTCTCCGTATTTTTTTACACCGTCGTACTTAAAGTTCTGTGGATAACGATATGCGCCAATCTGAACTTTATAGATTATACCATTAGGGTTATTTTTTCCAAAGTTCTCTACTAATTGATTGTAGTATTTTGGATTGTTAAGGTCTTTATCTGCAAAATAGGCCAGATCACTTGGCGATAAGCCACTGGTATTTGATGTATTCTTAACAACTGTTTTAGAGGTGCTTATAGCTTCCGAATTATCCCCTTTTTTAGCAGTTGTAACTGCGGGTTTTATCTCTTCACTTGAATTTACGGCAATCGTTTGATTATTTGCTGGAACGGTTTCCTTAGTTGGTGGAGATTGCACTGGAGTCTGAATTGCTTTTACCGGCTCTGCTGCTTTTACTAATTCGCTATCTTTAACAGATTCAGCTTGATTTGTTACCAATGCGTCCTTCATTGTTTCATTAGGAATTTCCTGGCTGGCAATAACTGGTTGATTGTTACCAGTTGCGGGCATTTCAGTCTTTTCTTGAGGTTTAGCAGCTAAACCAAATTCAGAAAGCATCAGTGCCTTATAATAATCTTTAACAGAGCGTAAGTTGTTTTTATCCAAAACCACAATAAAACTATTGGCTAATTCCGGATCCTCCGAAATAAGTTTTTTTCTGTAATTATCTGCCTCGCCTAAAGTACTGTAGTTGCCCGTAAAATGATGTATTAAGCCGGCTGTATCTTTCATCTCTTTTACTTCGATTTTAGAACTTAGTGCCTGATAAACCTTGGAATCTTTATTTTGATTTGAAATAATTTCTACAACAAGTTTAACCTCCTCCTTACTCGAAGATTTATATTTCTCTAATATTTGCTCATACGATGTAGAACTCATATAACTTAATTGTGCTTGCTGATTTTCTTCAAAAGATGAGGTTTTTGATGTAGTCGACTTTTCTGTATCAGTCTCCTGATCCGGCGCTTCAGCTCTCAGATTAGATTGTTGATTACTCTCAGCTGCGGCAAGAGGCTCCTCTTCTTCTTCCATAGGACTTGCATTGCCATTTTTTATATCCGTTATTCTATTGTCTATTAACTGCTGCAAATACGACTGACTTGCAGATGAATTGTTATCTTTTAAAACCTTATCCAGATCTAAATTAATGGCCACATCCACAAATTGTTCCAGTTGTTTTAAATCTATTGTTTGTATAACCGGTTTGGTCTTATCAGAAGTTATTTCTAACTTATATTCACTTCCTTTAGGCAATGCTATTAAATACTTACCCGAAACACCATTAGTAGAATAAACTCCTTTGCTTATATTTTTTGTAACATCCGTTACCTTAACTTTAACGTTTAGCGACTGACCTTCGAATAAAACAGAACCTTTATATAAACACAATACCGGAAGTTTTTCTGCAAAACCCGGAGATATTTTATAAATATCCTGCAATCCTACCCCACCCGACTTACCGCTGGAATAATATCCAACTTGTCCGCTTGCGTTTACAACATAGTAAATTTCATTTCCGGGGGTGTTAACCGGTGAACCTAAATTTTGCGGTATACTGAAGGTACCATCTGTTAGGTTGGATTTAAATATATCATACCCACCAATCGAATTATGTCCATTAGAGCTAAAATAAAAACTTACATCATCTGGATGAATAAAAGGTGAATCCTCATCATATTTAGTATTAATAGCCGCCCCTAAATTTACAGGCTTACCCCATTTTCCGTCAGCCGCTTTAACCGATTTGTATATGTCTTTTCCACCAAAACCCCCTGGTCTGTCGCTTGTAAAATAAAGTGTTAAACCATCGGCACTTATGGTCGCACTACCCTCCCAATATTTGGTGTTTATAACTTCGCCTAAGCTTTTGGGCACAGACCAATCTTTACCATCATAAAAACTTTCGTATAAATCACCACCATCTTTAACCGTGCTTTTAAATAAAAACATTTGAGTTCCGTCTGCACTTAAACCCACGCAAGCATCGTGACCGAGCGTATTAATAGATTCGCTGATACTTTTGGGTTCCGACCATTGCTTTCCACGTCTGTATGAAATTAATACATCCTCGTAATAATGCCCGAAAGCATCTTGTTCGTGGTTTTCGTTTTGTTTACCACCTTTAGAGCGTTCGCCTCTGTATGTAAAAATTAAAACACGCTCATCCGAAGAAATTAAGGGAACATACTCATTGTCGGCCGTATTAATAGGTGGGCCAATATTCTCAATAACAACATTAGACTGCACAATAATTTCATTTTGTGCATTCTGACATTCTTCAATACCTCTTCTCGCCTTCATTTCCTTATCCT
>JBIICS010000042.1:0-19909 GCA_044238735.1 Bacteroidia bacterium | reverse complement strand
AATTGCTAAATCATAATCACCATTTAATTGATAGGCCTTTGCCAGGTAATAATTTAAATCCTCCAGAAAAGGCTCTACTAATTTTGCTTTTTCCAACAGGGCAGACGCGTCCTCATAATTTTCACCCACTAAAACATAGCCTACGCCAACCATATAATCATAGTATACCTGGGTAGGATAATCGTTTTGAAGATTTAAAAACTCATCTAATGCATCTTTAAAATTACCATCATTAAAATGTGCCTGAGCAACTTCAAATTGCCTGTACTGGGCTTGATCTGCTTTAACTTCCTGAAGAAATTTTTTGCTCGGCTTTTGTGCCAGAGCAACATAACTAATCGTAAGAAAAGCGGAGAGGATAAATAGAACTTTATTCATATTACTAAAATCTTTAATCTCTTTTATGATTTTAACTTTTCATTATCCTAATTATAAACATCCAAAAGTTGAAAAGGTAAATGCAAGAACAAGTCTTATATCATTCAATTTTTGTGATTATTGTAATATGGAAATTACACCCAAAGTTTTAAATAACGGTCTTCGTATTTGTTATATACCCCAAAGTTTCAATAATATTTGTCATGTAGCTTTAACAATAGGTGTAGGAACGCGCCACGAGAAAACAGAACACAACGGCATGGCTCATTACATAGAGCATACTATTTTTAAGGGCACTAAGAAGCGAAAACCATTTCATATCCTAAGCAGAATTGATAGTGTGGGTGGAGAGTTAAATGCTTTTACTACCAAAGAAGAAACCTGCATTTATATATCTGTTCACAACAACTATCTGGAACGGGCTGTTGAACTTTTAAGCGATTTGTTTTTTAGTGCAACGTTTCCGGAGAAAGAAATTATAAAAGAAAAAGAAGTGATTAAGGATGAGATCCAAATGTACCTGGATACACCTTCGGAACAAATATACGATGACTTTGAAGAGTTTATTTTTAAAAAACACCCTTTGGGTTTATCTATCCTAGGAAGCCATAAAAGTTTAGATAATATTAAAAGAAAAGACGTATTAAATTTTATTAAAGAACATTATGTGCCCTCTAATGCTGTTTTATCAGCCTCAACTCCGTCTGGCGAAATTCATTTTAATAAAATTGCACAAAAATACTTTAGTAAAAACGTAAATAAGACCGATAATACTAAAAATAATTATAGAATTAACAAAACTACTATAAATAAAAGCATATCGCGCAATGTAGTACAGGCGCATAGCGTTATAGGTAATTTTGCATACGCAAGAAATAACCCAAGGCGCACTTCTCTGGTATTACTTAATAATTTATTAGGCGGTCCCGGAATGAATAGCAGGCTAAATTTAAACATTAGAGAAAAATATGGCTTTACCTATCAAATAGATTCCTCCTATCAAACCTACACCGAAACGGGAATCTTTAGTATCTATTTTTCAACCGATTTCAGTAAAAAAGAACGCACAGAAGAGCTTATCTATAAAGAACTTAATATTTTATGTAAAAAGAAATTAAGTTCTAATCAGTTAAACGCTGCAAAACGTCAATTTATTGGACAGTTAACTTTATCGCGTGAAAATGTATTAAACATGGTTTTAGGTGCCGGTAAATCAGTATTGTACAAAGGATATGTAGAATCGTTTAACGATGTAATTAAACGAATTGATAAAATTAGCTCAACTGAAATCATTGAAACCGCCAATCAGATTTTTGAACCAAAGAAACTAAGTGTTTTAAACTACGTTAAACTATGATGTTTAATATTATAGATCCCTTTATTGAAGAATATTGCGTTAAACATAGCGATGAAGAGTCTCCTCTTCTTTACTCGTTAAACAGGAAAACACACTTACAGAACTTAAATCCTCGCATGCTCAGTGGCCATTTACAAGGGCGTATACTTTCTATGTATTCTTTATTAATTAAACCTAAAGTAATTTTAGAAATTGGAACCTTTACCGGTTACTCTGCTCTCTGTTTAAGCGAAGGTTTAGCTGAAGATGGCATATTGTATACTTTAGATGTAAACGAAGAAATAGAGGAAATTGCCTGTGAGTATTTTAATAAATCTGAAAAAGCTCAACAAATAAAACTACACATTGGAGATGCAATTAAATTTATAGAAAATTTTAACCACCCTATAGATTTAGTTTTTATTGATGCCGACAAAAAAAATTATGTGCACTATTTTAAATTAGTTGCCGATAAAATTAGAAGCGGAGGATTATTAATTGCCGATAATGTTTTATGGAGTGGTAAAGTTATAAACCAGGATACAAAAGATCCCGACACCTTAACAATTAGAGAATTTAATAAAACAGTTGCTCAAGATTCGAGATTTAAAAAACTAATTTTACCTGTAAGAGACGGTTTAACTGTTGCCTATAAATTATAAAAAAAGCCGCGGACTGCGGCTTTGAGAGCTCCCCGAGCTGGGCTCGAACCAGCGACCCCATGATTAACAGTCATGTGCTCTAACCAGCTGAGCTATCGAGGAATTTTAGTGGCACAAATGTAGTAATTTTTTTAAAATACAATATATTTGCACAAATATTTTTAAAAAAAAATTACATGAGTTTACTAACTATTGGTACGGTTGCTTTTGATGCAATCGAAACTCCTTTCGGAAAAACCGATAAAATTATTGGCGGAGCTGCAACTTACATATCGCTTTCTGCCTCATTTTTCACCAAGAACGTAGGGCTTGTATCGGTTGTAGGAGGCGATTTTCCTGAGCAAACGATTAATATGTTTAAAGACAAAAAAATTGATGTAACGGGTCTCGAAATTCAGAAAGAAAATAAAACATTTTTTTGGAGTGGGAAATATCATACCGACATGAATACCCGCGACACCATCGACACTCAACTTAATGTATTAGCTACTTTCAACCCCATTGTGCCCCAAAACTGGAAAAATGCAGATTTCTTAATGCTGGGAAATTTAATGCCCAAACTTCAGTTGGATATTATCAAACAAATGTCTACCCGCCCAAAATTAATTGTAATGGATACCATGAATTTTTGGATGGAAACTGCAGCCGATGACCTAGCTAAAACCATTGCCGAAGTTGATGTTTTAACCATTAACGACGCCGAGGCTCGTCAATTAGCTAACGAATATTCTCTTGTTAAGGCTGCTCAAAAAATTCTTAGCATGGGACCAAAATATTTGATCATAAAAAAAGGAGAACACGGAGCCTTATTATTTAACAAAGACCAGGTTTTTTTCGCTCCCGCTTTGCCACTAGAAGAAGTATTTGACCCAACAGGTGCTGGAGATACATTTGCAGGTGGTTTTATAGGATACCTGGCCGAAACCCGAGACATTTCTTTTGATAATATGAAGCGAGCAGTAATTTTTGGTTCCGCTATGGCATCGTTTTGTGTAGAAAAATTTGGAACTCAACGCCTTGAAGAATTAACTCAAGACGAAGTAGACAATCGAATTCAGGAATTTATTAATCTGGTTCAGTTTGATATTTCCTTGGTTAACGAATAGTTTTTTTATCACTTTGTTAAAGGCAACTCCATTTAGGGTTGCCTTTTTTGTTTAAATACTGCCGAATTAAGCTTTTATGTAAATAATTTAGCCATACCCATTTGTCTCAGAAATTTAAAATCTTAAAAAAACAAAAATGAACGGGCCGGAACCCTTTTTAAAAAGCACAAAAATTGTATTTTTAAGCAATTTCCAATTAGGAAATAAGCTATTTTATGAGTGTTTACGAAAAATACGAAGCGGTAATAGGCTTAGAGGTTCATGCGCAACTTACCACCAATAGTAAAGCCTATTCCAGCGATGCAAACGATTTTGGGGCTCTTCCTAATTCCAATGTTAGTGTTATAACTCTAGGACACCCGGGTACCTTACCTGTATTTAACAAGAAAATTATTGAATATGCTGTTAAACTTGGTCTAGCTGTAAAAGGCAACATTAATCCTTACAATGAGTTTGCACGAAAAAATTATTTTTATGCCGATTTGCCTAAGGGCTATCAAATAACACAAGACACCACTCCAATTTGCACCGGTGGTAAAATATCCATAAAAACTAAAGAGAGCTTAAAAGAAATTGGGCTCATCAGAATTCATTGGGAAGAAGATGCCGGCAAAAGCATGCACGATGTTGATCCATTTGATACTCTAATTGACTTAAATCGCGCCGGTGTTCCACTTCTTGAAATTGTATCGGAACCCGATTTAAGAAGCGGCGAAGAAGCATATGCCTATTTAACTGAAGTGAGAAGATTAGTTCGCTATCTGGAAATTTGCGATGGGAATATGGAAGAGGGTAGTTTAAGATGCGATGCAAATATCTCGGTAAGGATAAAGGGTGATGAAAAATTTGGAAGAAGGGTTGAAGTAAAAAACATGAATTCGATCCGAAATGTTCAAAGAGCCATAGAACATGAAATTGTTAGACAGATAGATTTGATAGAAGCCGGACAAATTGTTTCGCAGGATACACGCAGTTTTGATGCAGTTAGCGGAACCACTTTCAGCCTCAGAAGCAAAGAAATGGCAAACGATTACCGATACTTTCCCGAGCCCGATTTACAACCTGTTTTAGTTACTGAAAATTACATCCACGAAGTAAAAAAAATGATGCCTCCGCTTCCAGCAGAATTATTCGAAAAATACATTCAGTTGGGACTTTCAGATTACGACGCTTCGGTGCTAATTGATGATAAATATGTTGCTCTTTATTTTGAAGAATTGCTAAAGCATACCGCAAATAAAAAATCGGCCGCCAACTGGGTAATGGTTAACATCAAATCTTACCTGAACGAAAACGCCATTCATATTCAACAATTTGGTGTCGCTCCCCAAAAAATTGCAGAATTAATACAACTAATCGACGACAATAAAATAAGTAACTCCGTTGCCTCTCAAAAAATATTGCCACTGCTTATCCAATTTTCCGAAAAATCACCTCTAAGCATTGCAGAAGAAAATAACTTAATCCAAGAAAGCGATAGCAGCCTTATTTTAGAATTTGCCAAAGAAGTAATTGCTAAAAATCCTCAAAAAGTTGCCGAATATAAATCGGGTAAAACCGGATTAATAGGTCTATTTATGGGAGAACTCATGAAACTTTCTAAAGGTAAGGCCGACCCAAAAGTTGGCAACTCCATCCTTAAACAATTACTCGACGAAAAAACGGTTTAATTTATGACATCCCTTAAATACAATACTAAACACAACGCCCTTTTATTACCCCTAATCATACTGTTTTTATGGGCTTGCAATCAAACATCAAGTAAAAACGGCGAAATTAATATCAAAGGCAATTTATCTAATGCCGAAAACTTACCCTTAATAATTGAAAAACTGGGACCCACCGGATTTGTTTCGGTTGATTCGGTTACAACAGATGATAAAGGTAATTTTTCTACAAGCGTTAACGAGGGTGATATTGAGTTTTATAGAATTAAAGCCAACGAACGTTCGTATGTGGTTTTTATATTGGACAGTGTTTCGAGCATAGAAATAAAAGGCGATGCTCATAATTTAAACTCTACTGCTTTTGTTAATGGTAGTGAAGATAACAAGGCTCTTGTCCTTCTTAATAAAATATCTGGATTGTATTTTAATATTAACGATTCGTTAATGAATGTATGGAAAAACCGACCAGACACCACTAACGAACTAATCCTTCGAAATAAACTACAAACTGAATTTGAAGAAACTCAGGAAAAAATGGCTAAGGAGTTAATGAAATTTATCAATTTGCATAGTCAATCTTTCGCTTCCATTTCAGCAGTAGAATTTATGAGCCCGGATAAACATCTGGATTATTACGAAAAAGTATACAACGTAGTAAGTAAAAAATTTGCCAATAGCGAGTACGTCAAAGGTTTTTGCAAACGCTTTAAAGAAAATAAAAGATTAGGTATAGGTTCTCCTGCTCCCGAAATTGCACTAAGAAATCCAATTGGCGAAACAAAATCATTAAGTCAACTTAAAGGTAAATATGTTCTTATCGATTTTTGGGCTTCCTGGTGTGCGCCATGCCGAGCTGAAAGTGCCAATTTGGTTAGATTATACAACAAGTATAAAAATATGGGCTTCGAAATTTTCAGCGTTTCGTTAGATAATGATGTAGAAAACTGGAAAAAAGCGATTATGGCCGATGAACTTGCCTGGGTTCATGTGAGTGATTTAAAAAATTGGGAATCGAAGGTGGTTCCTCTTTATAATATTCAATCCATTCCTCAAACATATTTATTAGACAAAAACGGAGTTATTATTGCTAAAAACTTACTAGGTGAAACACTTAACAAAAAAATGGCAGAACTGCTTGGTGAATAAACTATTAAATAACGCTTTTTTTATTCTTTTAATTTCCTTAATTGCTCCGAAGTTAAAAGCACAAAGCTATGCTCAGCAGGATCTTAAATATGAAATTAAAGTTAAATTAAATGACGTTAAGCACACGCTAAGTGCTTATGAAAAAATTAGCTATAAAAACAATTCTGCTTTTACACTTAACGAACTGTATTTCCACTTATGGCCTAATGCCTATAGAGACTTAAGCTCTGCACTATCAAAACAATTATTGGAAGCCGGTGAAACTAATTTATATTGGAGCAAAAAAGAAGACAGAGGCTATATAGATTCTCTTAACTTTAAAATTAATGGTATTGCCGTTAAACACCAACTGCTTAAAGATACTGCAGATATTTGCCGCATTAACTTACCTAAATCTCTTTTACCAGGAGAAACTATTGAAATTGAAACTCCATTCTATGTAAAAATTCCTTCTGCTCTTTTCTCGCGTTTAGGTCATATTGATCAGCAATATCAGATAACTCAATGGTATCCAAAACCCGCAGTATTTGATAACGGTAAATGGAAATATTTTCCTTACCTCAATCAAGGAGAGTTTTATTCAGAATTTGGAATATATGATGTATACATAACATTACCCGAAAATTATGTGGTAGGTGCAACGGGTGATTTGGTTGATAATAACGACGAGATTAAATGGTTAAATGCTTTAGCAGATTCTACAGCTAAATTAAGTTCCTACAATTCCAAAGACATGGAATTTCCTAAATCTTCAGAAAAATTAAAAACATTGCATTACCACCAGGAAAAGGTGCATGATTACGCCTGGTTTGCCGATAAAAGATATCATGTACTTAAAGGTGAAGTTGAATTACCCCAGTCTAAGAGAAAGGTAACTACCTGGACTATGTTTACCAATTCTTCCGCTAAGGCCTGGAGTAAAAGTATAGCATACATTAATGATGCGGTTTATTACTATTCATTATGGAATGGAGATTACCCTTATAATCAATGTACCGCTGTTGATGGAACTATTAGTGCTGGCGGAGGCATGGAGTACCCTAACGTAACCGTGATAGGTTCTACAAACGATCCGTTTTCTCTAGATGTAGTAATTGCTCATGAAGTTGGACACAACTGGTTTTACGGAATATTAGGAAGTAATGAACGTGAAAATGGATGGATGGATGAAGGAATAAACTCGTTTAATGAAATGCGCTACATTAGCACCAAATATCCCAACCGTTTACTTTTCGGAAAATTTGCAGAAAGTAAAATGGGTAGATTACTGGATCTTAACAGTTATAAGCAAAATGCCCAATATTACCAGGCCTACCGCTTTAGTTCTTGCTTAAATGCCGATCAACCTATTCAAACACATTCTGCCGATTTTAGCGAAAGTAATTACGGTACTATTATGTATATGAAAACAGCCGTAGTTTTTCAATATTTAAAATCATATCTCGGCGACGAAACATTTGATAAAGCTATGCAAGCATACTTTAATGAATGGAAATTTAAACACCCTAAACCTGAAGATTTAAGAAATATTCTCGAAAAAGTAAGTGGTAAAAATTTGTCTTGGTTTTTTGAAGATCTAATTAAAACAACAAAAAAATTAGATTACAAGCTAATTAATGCGGGGACCAACGATAAAGGAAATTTTGTTAAAATTAAAAACACGGGCCAAATTGAATCTCCATTTCTGGTTAGTGGATTAATTAATGGTAAAGAACGTGCCTCTGTCTGGTATGATGGTTTTAAAGGTGAACAGTGGTTTGCTTTTCCTCCCGGTAATTTTGATAATTATAAAATAGATTTACCAGAAGCCATGCCCGAAATAAATCGTAAAAATAATACGATTGATAATAATAGGTTATTTAGAAAAACCGAACCGATTCGTCTGCAGCTTTTAGGTTCTTTAGATAATTCAAGTAAAACCCAGTTGTTTTATACCCCTGTTTTAGGATGGAATAAAAACAACGGCTTTATGCTGGGCGCCGCTATCTATAATCATGTTGTACCCTCTAAAAAAATTGAATGGACCGCCATGCCTATGTATGCATTTGGGACAAAAACTCCTGTTGGCTATGCCGATTTATATTATGTTATAAAGCCAAACAATAATTTTTATAATATTCGTATTGGTGCAAACGTTAAAAGTTACTCGTATTTTAATAACAACAATATAGGCAACTTATCAAAGAACTATAATTACAGAAGGCTAAATCCATCCATTGCTTTTAATTTCAAATCAAAAAACTTTAGAAGCACCGCTCAAAACACGCTTAACCTTAGAGGTATATTTATAAGTGAAGATTACGATCATTTATCAAATGAGTTAATTTTTCCTGATCAAAATAATTTAATTTCCAAAAAATGGCTAAGTAATATAGCAGAGGTATCTTTTATTCACATCAATAAAAAAGCTGTTAACCCATATAACTTCGAAATAAAACATACTCAAAGCGACCGCTTTGCTCGCTCAGGTCTAACTGTAAATTATACGGTTTCGTACCCTAACAAAAAAGATGGATTTAAAATAAGAGCTTTTGCAGGAAAAATGTGGTATGCGCAAACCTATAGTTTTAATTACTTACAACCATATTCTCAATCATATGGTTTATCAATGGATGGAAACAATGATTTCACCTACGACCAGATTATGTTGGATCGATATCAGTTAGGCAATATTAGCAGCAGGCAGTTTTATTTAAATGATGGTGGCTTTAAAAATATAACAAATCAGTTGTACAGTTATAATTGGCTAACCACTCTTAATTTAGCAGCTCCAATTCCTAAAACAATTTTAGAACCCTATGCCGATTTTGGATTAAGTAGTAATAATTCTCAATTAATTATTAATACTGGGGTTGCAATTCGAATAGCAAAAGATATTTGTTCTATTTATTTACCTCTTTACCAAAATTACAAGTTAAATCAATTAAGTTATACAGATAAAATCCGATTTACTCTACAACTTAACAAACTCAATCCACTAGAGGCGGTAAATAACCTGTTTAGATTTTTATAATGCGTAATAAAATTTATTTCGCCTCCGATTTTCATTTGGGTGTTCCCTCTTACGAAAAAAGTCTGGAAAGAGAAAGAAGAGTTATATCCTGGCTTAATTCTGTTGAACCCGATGCTCAAACAATTTATCTAATTGGTGATCTATTCGACTTTTGGTACGAGTACAAACATGTAATCCCTAAAGGTTACATACGATTTTTAGGAAAATTAGCGGAATTAAAAGATAAGGGAATTGAAGTAATTTGTTTTACCGGTAACCACGATATGTGGATGTTTGATTACCTGACTAAAGAACTAAATATACCTATTTACCGTAAGCCTATAGAGGTTACATTAAATGGCAAATCATTTCTTATCGGACATGGTGATGGTCTCGGACCAGGAGATCACGGATATAAATTAATTAAAAAAATATTTTCAAACCCTGTTTGTATTTGGCTGTTTAAATGGCTTCATCCAGATATTGGGATGAGTATAGCCAATTATTGGAGCCGAAAAAGCCGTATAGCTACCGGCAATACTGACGACATTTATCAGGGAGACGACAAGGAATGGCTCGTTCAATATTGTAAAGAACAGCTTAAAATTAAACATACCGATTTCTTTATTTTTGGACACAGGCATCTGCCCATAGAAAAACCAATAGAAAAATCATTATATATTAATTTAGGCGATTGGATAAAATACGACACCTATGCCGTTTTCGACGGAGAACAATTAAAACTGAGGTCCTATAAACCTGAAGTATAACCAATTTACTCTAATTTAAACTTTAAATAATTGGTTGAAGCTTTTAAAAAAGAATTAAAACTTCAGAAAAAAAATCTTGAAAGGATTTAAGCATAACTATTTTTCAATACTTTCGTTAAATAGCCTATGCAGCACAACAGCGAATCTTCCTTAATTCAAAAAATAGTGTATTTTTTTCCAATACAGTTATTACTCTGTCATTTTAAAAAAAACATCACCATTGTTCTATTTTGGGCTGTATTATTAGGCTTGGTTACAGGTAATGTTGCCGTTAAATACGGCATACCTTTCCTCTTCTTAGATCCGGAATATTTAGATAACGTTAGTTTCTGGTCATTTCTTATTGTAGGCTTTTCGCTTGGAGGATTTATAATGGCCTTTAATATCTCAAGCTACATTCGAAATTCCTTTCGATTTCCTTTTCTAGCTACATTATCAAGCCCTTTTCTTAAATATTGTGTAAATAACAGCATTATACCTTTAGCATTTGTTGGGGTTTACATTTATAATATTGTGATTTTTCAGACCGGGAGCGAATTTAATAAAGTAAGCGACATATTAATAGATATAACTGGTCTCATAAGCGGAATTGCTCTCTTTATTCTTACAACAGTGATATACGTAATTAAAACAAATAAGGACATTTTTAAAATGTATAATCTTAAAAATCCTGAACACGAAGAAATTCAACAAAACAAGCAAGGATATAGTTCCCGAATTCAGAAAGTTTTTTTAAGGGAAAATTTAAGTTGGAAAAAATTAAATCCCTCTAAGGAAGAAAGAGATTGGCATGTAGAAACCTATCTTACTTCAACTTTTAAAATAAAACTAGCAAGAGGATTTGAACATTACGATAAAAACATGCTTAAAGCTGTTTTTAAACAAAATCATAAAGCAGCTGCCCTTTTCGAATTGATTACGCTCCTTACTCTTTTTATTTTGGGAAGATTCAGAGAGTATTCCTTATTTATGATACCAGCCGGAGCCAGTATATTTTTATTAATGACTATGTTATTAATGCTTACTTCTGCTTTGTATACCTGGATAAGAGGTTGGACAAACGTGGTAATTTTAGTACTCTTTTTGTTTTTTAACTATATCTTTCGCTTCGAGCAATTTAATTTCGTTAATAAAGCTTTCGGTATAAATTATAAAACTAAAACAGAGTATAGTAACCAAAAGCTACATAAATTCGAAAACGAATATACAACCCTAATCCACGACAAATCCGAAGGAGTTAAGTATCTTAATAATTGGAAAAACAAAAATTCGGAAATAATTAATAAGCCCAAATTAATCATTATTAATTGCAGTGGTGGTGGTTCGCGAAGTGCCATGTGGGTAGTGCACGCACTTCAATATACCGATAGTATTTTAAAAGGAGGGATTTTAAAACAAACAGCGTTAATTACCGGAGCATCCGGAGGTTTAGTAGGTGCAACCTATCTAAGAGAATTATATTTACTTAAACAAAATGGAAAAATTAAATCTATTTATAATCCGGTTTACAGTAAAAATATTTCTAAAGATATGCTAAACCCCATTACAACTACCATCGCTACAAATGATTTGTTTTTTAGATTACAAAAACACACAGTAGGCGGTAAAACTTATATTAAAGATCGTGGCTATTCATTTGAAAATAAACTTAATCAGAATACCGAAAATTTGTTTTTCGATAAAAAACTTTACGATTATCAAGAAGACGAACAATCTGCTAAAATACCAATGCTTATTATGTCTCCTACTATTCTAAATGATGGTAGGCGACTACTAATAAGCTCGCAAAACATATCGTATTTAACATCTAAAAATGCGGCAGGAAGAATTGATATGGAATTTTTAAATGAAGCGGTTGAATTTAGAAGATTGTTTAAAGAACAAGACGCCGATAGTTTACTCATAACCTCTGCACTTCGCATGTCGGCTACATTCCCATACATCTCGCCCATTGTTTCACTTCCCTCCGAACCTCGAATGGATGTAATGGATGCAGGTATCAGAGATAATTTTGGAATAAATACAGCCGTTCAATTTTTATATACATTTAAAGATTGGATTGCAAAAAACACAAGCGGAGTTGTAATTCTTCAATTACGCGATAGAGATAAAAATTTTGAAATAGACGAAAACCCTCTAAACACAATTGTTCAAACATTCTCAAGCCCGGTAGGCAGCTTTTACAATAACCTTTTTCATATGCAAGATTATAACAACGACCAGCTTATTAAATATTGCAATAATTGGTTTGCAGGACCTGTAGATGTTGTTAATTTAGAATTACATAATTTACCAACCGACCGTATTTCACTAAGCTGGCACTTAACCACTAAAGAAAAGAACAAAGTTTACAATTCTATTTATAATCAAAATAATCAAAAAGCTATTCAAAAGCTTAAATTGCTCCTAAACAAGTAATTCACAATTTACAAGCATTGTAAATATTCTTTTAATTTTGTTTTATGACGCGTGTAACATTGTTTGTTGATGTAATTGTTCCTCTTGCCGTTGGCAATACATTTACTTATCGTGTACCCAATCATTTAAATTCTTTTGTTGATATTGGCAAAAGAGCACTTGTTCAGTTTGGCAGAAATAAACTTTATACCGCTATAATTACCTCGGTTCATGAGAAACCACCTATCAATTACGAAGCTAAATACATAGAAGATGTTTTAGATGAAAAACCAATAGTAACTGAAAAACAAATCTGGTTTTGGAATTGGTTAAGCGAATACTACATGTGTTCTCCTGGAGAGGTTATGAATGCTGCACTTCCATCGGGTCTAAAACTTAACTCCGAAACAAAAATTCTACTTAATAATGATATTAAAATAGACGAGTCTACCTTAACCGATAAACAATTTCTGGTTTACGAAGCCCTTCAAGTTAAAGGAACGTTAAGCATTACCGATATATCTAAAATTCTCGACATCAAAAATGTACAGAATTATATAAACACCCTTGTAAAAAAAGGAATAATTGTTACAGAGGAAGATGTAAAAAATAAATATAAACCCAAACTTGAAACATATTTGTCACTGAGTGAATGGGCTGATGATGAAGATAATCTTCAAGAAGCCTTTGAAATGATTAAAAGAGCAACTAAACAACAAGAGGCCCTAACCGCTTTTATTATGTTATCCGAACGATACAATTATAAAAAAAATGAGATTAAAAAAATTGAATTAATTCAAAAGTGCAACATCAGCGCATCCGCCATTAACGCTTTAGTAGAGAAAAATATTTTTAAAATTTCAGAACATGAAGTAGGTAGAACTATTTCTCAAAACGGATTATCAGAGAAATTAAATACGCTGCAAAACGATCAAATTAATGCCCTCCAAAAAATTAAGACTGCCTTTTCAAACTCTAAAACTGTTTATCTTCATGGTGTAACCGGCAGTGGAAAAACCGAAGTTTACATGCATCTTATAGAAGATTGCATTAAGGCTGGAAATCAGGTTCTATATCTTCTTCCAGAGATTGCTTTAACGGCTCAAATAATTAATCGTTTAAAAAATCACTTTGGAAATACAATAGGTGTTTACCACTCCAGATTTAGTGAAAATGAACGTGTAGAAATTTGGAACAGATGTTTAAAAGGAACAAACGAACAGAAAATAAATATTATCATTGGGGCGCGATCTTCAGTTTTCCTCCCCTTTCAAAAATTAGGTTTAATAATTGTTGATGAAGAACACGATCAGTCCTACAAACAAAACGATCCCTCTCCTCGTTATCAAGCCCGAGACATGGCGCTTCTATTAGGCAATCTATATAAAGCAAATATTATTCTGGGTACGGCAACACCAAGCTTTGAAACATATTATAATAGTAAGGAAGAAAAATATGTATTAGTAGAACTTAAAAACCGTTTTGCAAATATCCAGCTTCCTCAAGTAATTATTGTTGATATTAAACAAGCCAGAATAGATAAACAAATGCATTCTGTTTTCTCCAAGCAATTATTGAATGAAATTGCCGCCTCACTTGAAAAAAAGGAACAAGTTATTATTTTTCAAAATCGCCGAGGCTATGCTCAGTATTTAGAATGTGGGGTTTGTGCTCATGTAAATCATTGCGTTAGTTGCGACGTAAGCTTAACTTATCACAAAAAAAGCAATCAACTTAAATGTCATTATTGTGGTTACTCAACCAATGTGCCTCAAATATGCGGAGCATGCGGTTCTCCCAATATTAAACTTCAGGGATTTGGTACTGAAAAAATTGAAGACGAATTGGCTATCTTCTTTCCGCATGCTGTAATTGCAAGAATGGATCTGGATACAACAAGAAGTAAGAATGCATACTATCAATTGGTTAGTGACTTTGAAGATAAAAAAATAGATATCTTAGTAGGCACTCAAATGATAACTAAAGGTCTCGATTTTGATAACGTATCGCTGGTAGGTGTATTAAATGCCGATAAATTATTTAATTATCCCGATTTTAGGGCTTTCGAAAAGGCATATCAAACCCTAACCCAAGTAGCAGGTCGGTCTGGCCGAAAAAATAAACAAGGCAAAGTTATCATTCAAACCTCCAACCCCAACCATGAAGTACTTAAATACATTAATAAAAATGCCGTTGACTTTTATAATACCCAATTAGAAGAAAGAAGACTGTTTAATTACCCTCCTTTTAACAGGCTAATTGAAATAACCCTAAAAAACAAAAAAAGGGATTTACTCGAAAACTGTGCTCTTTACTTTGCTCAAAATTTAAAATCACATTTTGGCAACATGATTTTAGGTCCCGAATTTCCAATCATTGAAAGAATGATGGATTATTACCACATGAATGTTCTATTAAAAATAAATAAATCGCTTTCCCTTTCCGAAGTTAAAAAGATCTTACAAAGTGAAATTTTAAAAATAAAAACCAACCCCGATTTTAAGAGTACATACCTTTCGATTGATGTGGACCCGAACTAAAGTATGAGTTGAGTTCTAACTTATTCTTTTATAATAATACCTTTTCCCATTTTTTGGGTGGGAAAACAATGGGTAACAAACAATTTTCAGTAATTATTAATCTTCTAGTACCGGTAACAAAAAAAACATTAATGCGTTTAACAATTTAAAATAACTTTACACTTAAATACAAACGTTTATGCAAGACTTCAGCAACGACGACGAAAAAATCCGGAAAGCATTTAGAAATAAAGACTGGAACGAAAAAAAAACTGCCGACTCTTGGCAAATTTTTAAAATAATGGCCGAATTTGTTGAGGGCTTCGAAAAAATGGCTAAAATTGGACCTTGTGTGTCTATTTTCGGCTCAGCTCGAACAAAACCCGATACCCAATATTACAACCTAGCCGAAGAAATTGCCTTTAATCTAACCCAAAGGGGATACGGAGTTATAACCGGTGGAGGCCCGGGTATTATGGAAGCCGGAAATAAAGGAGCCCACAGGGGCGGCGGTAGCTCGGTTGGACTAAACATTGATTTGCCGTTTGAACAACATCATAATCCCTGGATTGATGAAGATAAAAACTTAAACTTCGGCTATTTTTTTGTTAGAAAGGTAATGTTTGTAAAATACGCACAGGGCTTTGTGGTACTCCCCGGCGGAATGGGAACATTAGACGAGCTTTTTGAAGCTATCACACTAATTCAAACCCATAAAATTGGACGATTTCCTATTATACTCGTTGGCCGTTCGTTTTGGGAAGGTCTAATCGACTGGATCAAAAAGGTATTAATTGAACAGGAAAAAAATGTTAGCCCAGAAGATCTTAACCTCTTTAAAATAGTGGATACCCCCCAAGAGGTTATTGCCGAAATTGATGCCTTTTACTCCAAGTACCTCCTTAAACCAAATTTTTAACACTCATTTCAACATTTTATTAACATTTTTTTTGCAAAGTTCTATAAATCAGTTAAATTAGGGGTTATGTATAAACAAGTTCAACCAATGTTTAAAAATTGGCTTTATAACAAAATCCTCTTTGGATTTTTAAGTGCTTTATTTTTATTTATATCTGGCCAAGTTGCTCATGCTCAGGAAGAATCAGACGAAGACATTAAGGATTACTACAAATTGCCCTCTGTAGGTTTGGGTTCTGGTTTACTCATATTTAATGGTGATGTTGGCAAGGGCAGTAGTGTAAAAGGATTTACAAGATTTAAACCCGGATACAATTTTTACGTTGAGAAAAGATTTAATGGTTTCTTTGGTCTTGCCGCCAATGGATTAATGGGTAAACTTTCTGCAAATGAAATTATTGGAAAACGTTATAATTTCGAAAGTAAAATTGTTCAGGGTGATGTTTTAGCCGTTTTTCATTTTGATAACGGATTCATTTTACCCAAATCGAATCAAACAGCCCCCTATTTTATGGCCGGGTTTAGTTACCTGAATTTCAACTCCTATGGCGATCTTAAAGATAATACTGGAAAAAATTATAATTACTGGAAAGACGGATCTATTCGAGATTTGCCCGAAGCTGATTCTAATCGCTTTGTTTCTAAAATCATTAAACGTGATTACACCTACGAAACACAGTTAAAAGATTCCACAACCAATTATCCCCGTAGTACATTTTCTATTCCATTAATTGCCGGTGTTGCTATAAAACTTAATGAACGTATTGCATTGTGCCTTCAGGGCTCATATTATTTAACCATGAGCGATTACATAGATAACGTAAAATCGGGCGGAAGTGATAACTATTTTTACGCTTCGGCTATGCTCCGCTATTCATTAAGTGGGCATCACAAAGACGAAGATCCCCTCTATAAAGATGTGGATTATTTGGCACTTGATAATGCTGATACTGATGGTGATAAAGTTAAAGATGGTAAAGATTTATGTCCGGGATCTCCCAAAGGTGTTAAAGTAGATGAGGTAGGATGTCCTTTGGATACTGATAATGATGGTGTTCCTGATTACAGGGATAAAGAGAAAAACTCAAAAACTATTAATGTAGATGAAAATGGGATTACCCTTACCGATGCTATTATTGAAAAAACACATTCAGATACTTTGTCGGAACAACACAGCGCAGTTTCCGCTCTAATGAGTAAAAAAGATGCACAAATAAAGTCTAGTAAAAATTCCGGAAGTGCCAATAAAAGCAAAATTCCTGCCGCATTTGCACCTGCAGACCTTAATAATGATGGAATAATTACTTCAGATGAGATTACAAAAGCCATTGATGCTTTCTTTGAAGGTGATTCACAATTCACTGTTCAAAAGCTTAACGACTTAATTGATTTTTTCTTTGAACAGTAACTAAATTTATATTTGAAAATCTAACTAAAACGTATGCTATTAAAAAACATATTCCTTCTTTTTAACGTTTTCATCCTTTTAATTTTTCAGGCCCTATTTGAAGGAGGGGTTACTGTAACCCAAAACATTCCCGCAAATGCAAATCCAGGCTCTGACTTTATAGTAGAAGTTACAGTTAATAAAGGGGATATAGCCGGTTTCGCTAAATATTCTCAAGAATTGCCTGATGGTTTTTCTGCCTCTGTTGTTGATGCAAACGGTGGTAATTTTAGTTTTAGTGATAAAAATGTAAAGATTATCTGGATGTCTTTGCCAACGAATAAAGAATTTAAAATTAAATATAAAATTGCTGTTGGTGCTGATGTTAAAGGTTCATTTCCAATTACAGCTAAACTTAGTTATTTAGAAAATAACGAAAAGAAAACTTTTGATGTTCCTGCTAGCACAATTGCTGTAGGCAATACTTCCGATAACCAAACTGCTGCAGCCGAACCTGCAAAAGAAACTAAACCTTCGGAACAACCGGTTCCTGCAGAAAATCCGGTTGCAGAAATGGCTAAAACTTCTGCTCCTGCTCAAAATCCAGAAACTACTCAATCAAACTCAACTGGATCAGTTACTGCCAACCGTAAAGCTCCAACAGCTTCAGCTTCTAATGAATTTAACGTAGAAATAACGGTAAAAAAAGGAACTATTAGTGGTTTTGCGAAACTTGAAGAAACCATTCCTGCAGGTTATACCGCCACTGGTATTGAAACTAATGGAAGCGTATTTTCATTTGTAGACGGTAAAGCTAAATTTTTATGGATGTCGATTCCCAATTCAGATGAATTTAAAGTTTCCTATAAATTAACGGGTGCTGCAGATTTTAAAGGCGAATGCGCCATTGAAGGTGTTTTTTCCTATGTGGAAAACGAAGAGACTAAAAAAGCAATTATATCTAAAACTTCTACTAACATAGGTTCTGCTGATGCTTTGGCTCAAAATAGCAATCAAACCCCTACTACTGAAAATGCAAAACAAGAACCAACACCTGCTCCGGTTCCTGCTCCTAAACCAAGTCCTGCTCCTAAACCCGTAACAACGGTTAGCAGTCCGGTTGCTTCTAAGGGTATAGTTTTTCGTGTTCAAGTGTGTGCGGTTCATAAAAATGTCCCCAATAACTATTTTAACGATTTATTTAAAATTTCGGATGAGGTTTTATCCGAAACACATGAAGGTTGGTTTAAATACACTACCGGAAATTATAGTGAATATCAGGCAGCTCGAAATCGTCGTGTTAACCTTGCTGACAATGGTGTTAATACAGGTCCTTTTGTTACAGCTTATAACAATGGAAACAGAATTACCGTTCAGGAAGCCTTAATGGTGGCCAATCAAAAATGGGTTAAGTAATCTATTCAATATGAAATTGAAATTTTCCGGCTTAGTTACATTTTTTTTGCTGTCGGTAAATTTTATTTTTGCTCAAAAAAAAGAAGAGAAATTATTAAACATAGATATTTTTGATTCAACACAACTTAATAAAGAGTCTCTTATCTTAAATTTAAAACCATGGATTGGTATTGGCGCCGGAAACTTAGCTTACTTTGGCGATATTTCTTCAGCTAAAATTGAGAGAACAGTTGTAACCCCCATTGCCTACCAATTAACTATTGGCCATCACATAAACAATTATTTAATGCTCCGCCTTTCTTTTTTAGGAGGTAAAATTGGCTTAACAGGTTTTGATGACAAACGTTTCTATAATTTCCGAAGTCAAATCTATGCCGGAAGTGCTTCGGTTGAATATAATTTCGATCAGTTCTTACCAAAAGGAAGATTTGTAGAACCTTTCATTACACTGGGGCTAAGCGGGTTCGAATTTTTAAGTAAAGCTGATCAATTTGATGCGGATGGTAACGCTTATTATTTTTGGTCAGATGGTTCAATTAGGAATAGGGATGAAAACTCACCAGATAAAAACAAGGCAACTACCATTTCCAGAGACTATGTTTTTGAATCGGATTTAAGAACCCAAGACCTGGATAAATTGGGGAGATATCCAGAGTTTTCTTTCGCAATTCCTGCCGGTATTGGAATAACGATGCTTGCTGACAGAAAGTTTCAATTTAAATTAGGTACATCCATGTATTTTACAGCCACTGATAATATTGATAATATTTCATCTAAGGGCATTGGAATCAGACAGGGAAAAAAGAATAACGATAATTTTTTGTTTACTTATTTTAATGTAAGTTATAACCTTACGCATAACAAAGACCTAAACATTCTTGAAAATGATGCGTATATAAATAATTTAGTTGAGGGCGGTGATGAAGATTCTGATAGTGATGGTGTAATTGACTTTATTGACTCTAGCGCCTTTACTCCTGTTGGAGTAAAAGTGAACAGAAAGGGTATTCCATTTGATAATGATCGCGATTTTATTCCAAATTACCGAGATGAAGAAGTATTTTCCGACTCCGGTGCTATCGTTTCCGAAAGAGGTGTGAAATTAGCCGATTCTACTATTGCCAGGCTTTACGACGATTTTATGAATCCTGAAAAATACAGTCAGGCTAATTTGGAAAAATTAAAAGATGTTAATGCATCCAACATGGGCAACGA
>JBIICS010000140.1:0-7247 GCA_044238735.1 Bacteroidia bacterium | reverse complement strand
AAAAAACACTCCTTTTCTATATGCTGGGAGATGATAATTAAAGGGGGCAAATAACTTTATTTTTTAATAAAAATTCGTTCATATAAAAGGAGAAAAAAAGCGTATTTTAGCAAACTTTATTTTAAACTTTTAAAAAGATTTAACATGCTATTTGAACTAACTGAAGAACACAAAATGATTCAGCAAGCTGCACGCGATTTCGCTCAGAACGATTGTAAGCCTGGAGTAATTGAAAGAGACGAACATCAAAAATTTCCTGCAGAGCAAATAAAAAAAGCAGCTGAGTTAGGATTTATGGGTATGATGGTAGATCCCAAATACGGTGGAACCGGACTTGATACATTATCGTATGTTTTAGCAATGGAAGAAGTATCTAAAGTAGACGCTTCTGTTTCGGTATGTATGAGCGTTAATAATTCTTTAGTTTGTTGGGGATTGGAAACCTATGGAAGCGAAGAGCAAAAAGAGAAATTTCTTAAACCCCTTGCTACCGGCGAAAAAATTGGAGCCTTTTGTTTGTCTGAACCAGAAGCAGGTTCTGATGCTACCTCTCAAAGAACTACAGCCGAAGATAAAGGCGATTATTACTTATTAAACGGAACTAAAAACTGGATAACCAACGGTAGTTCGGCTTCTATTTACTTAGTTATGGCTCAAACAGATCCAGGAAAAGGACACAAAGGAATAAATTGTTTGATTGTAGAACGTGGAATGGACGGATTTATCGTTGGGGCAAAAGAAAATAAAATGGGTATCCGCGGAAGTGATACACATACTCTAATTTTTAATGATGTAAAAGTTCCAAAAGCTAACCGTGTAGGCGAAGATGGTTTCGGTTTTAAATTTGCCATGAAAACATTAAGTGGCGGACGTATAGGAATTGCCGCACAAGCATTAGGTATTGCTGCAGGAGCTTATGAATTGGCACTTCAATATTCTAAGGAGCGTAAGGCCTTTGGAAAAGAAATCTCTAAACATCAGGCTATACAATTTAAATTAGCCGACATGGCTACCAATATTGAAGCTGCGCGCTTACTCGTTTATAAATCGGCCTGGATGAAAGACCAAGGATTAGATTACGGACAAGCAAGTGCTATGGCTAAACTTTATGCCTCTAAAGTTGCTAATGAAGTTGCTACCGAAGCTGTTCAAGTTCATGGCGGATATGGTTATGTTAAAGAATACCATGTAGAACGTTTAATGCGTGATGCCAAAATCACTCAGATTTATGAGGGCACCTCTGAAGTTCAGAAGATTGTAATTTCGAGAGGAGTATTATCTGAATAAGATACATTTACAAAGAATGCATAACAAAAACCCCCGGAAATTTCTGGGGTTTTTTAATGATATTAATTGATTGGATTTGCTAAAATGAATATGCAGGTATTCACATATACGCTATTTTTTTTAAACGAATAAGACTTGTAGCAAGCGAATAGCTCATTACTATATTTTTGGCATATTGAAAAAACTAAAAGCTCAACCGCTAACGAGCTCGAATACTGAATCTTACCAACAATTTTTTATTCAACAAAACTTATGTAATTTCGCACACTCATTTAATTTACGTTAAAATCATGATGAATCTTTTACGATTTTATATTTTAAACCGTTTATCGATAATTATTGTTACCATTACCTTAGGAGTTGCACTTCATATATACGTTGATGTAATTACAGCTTGGTTACTTTATATTTTTGCTTTCTTTTCCTTATTACTTTATTTTGGATTGGGAACCATGCGATTGGTTCAGGAGGCTGTTACTGCGGGTGATGTTGATTTAGCCGGACAATACCTAAAACACATTAAATTTCCTAAACTGTTATTTAAACCAGTGCGTTTAACATATTATATGTTAGAAGGTAATTTAGCTCTGGTTTCGAACGATTTAAATAAGGCCGAAAGCAGTATCAGACAAAGTTTAAATACCAAATCTAAATTAGCCGGAGATACAACCGGAGCCAGCTTATTACAACTTGGTTTTGTACAATTAAAGAAGGGTGATACTAAAGAAGCGCGCAAAACCTTAATGCAGGCTGTAAAGGAAGGTATACCAGATAAGGAAAGTTTAGCTGCTGCATACTTACAGTTGTGCTCCATAGAAATTCAAAGAGGACAAAACAGAATTGCAAAAGAATACTTTAGAAAAGCCAAAGCTCAAAAACCAAAGAGCGAAGAAATAAAAAGTCAGGTTGAACAGCTCGAAAAATACATTGCCCGCCTGCCGGGTTAATTTCCGAAAGGCTTACGTGTTCCGGAGGCCTTTTTTAATGTGGCCCTTATCATCCCCACTAAAATTGGGGTTTCAACCATAATTGGAATCTTATTATAATCATCGGTTACCCATACTGTCATTTCATCGCCTTCTTTAAACAAAGTGCCCGGTATTAAAGAAGGTTTAAACTTAATGCATTTTACCTTACCAAATTTGGTTTCAATTTCATCTTTGCCTAAATACCGAATACTTCGGTAATACATTTTACCATCCAGATAGAGGCTTATGGGGATTATATCATCTGGCTTATGTTGCGCAAAATTAATACTTCGGGCATAGTAAATCATGGTAATGGGATCAAATGTTAGGTAATTCATTTTAACAGTATCCAGTTTAGATTTTGGATGTCGTTTATCCTTATAAGAGGAGTATATCAGATTTTGTTTACCATCAAAAAAATTATCGTTAAATACCCAATGTCCGCCATCGTTAGAATTTCTGATGTACCTATATGGCTTTAAATTTCCGGTATCAACAAAAGATTCATATTTGTCGCGCACTTTAAAAAACCAGTCCCAGTTTGGTTTTGTTCCCCCCTCGCCAACTAAATGAAAGGAATTTTTTCCACTATAATTTTCTTTATCAACCGAAAAATTAACCCATCCCGCATCGGCATATATTAACCCCCACTTATAGGCTACGTCGTATTCGAGCAGTTCACCAGGAAGAAAGGGTTTGGTTTTGGGAAATAAAGAGTTTTGTGCAAAAGATACTTTTGAAAGCAAAATAAAAACACTTACTATTTTACACCATCTTTGCATACTCTAATTTACAAATTAGAGATTAAATTAAAGTTAATCAACCTTAATAACGTTAAATAGCATTAAATGTTGTAAAATTCTTGCAAATTCCATGAAACGCAATACTATTTTTAACGCTTTGTTATCTAAATGTATAATGTTTATAATCTTCTAAACTAAAAGTAATACTTCTAAATATAGAAGACCAAGCATTAAGTTTCTGTTTTATATAAAGGTATTTTTGTGCCATTGTAAAAACTATTCTATGAAAGACCAAAATCAAATGATTAATACCCCCCCCATACGACGGGTAAGAGGGTTTTTTTCCATCAGCTTAAAAATTTATTTTTTATTGCCATTGTTTTCTTTTACTATCAGGCAAAAGCACAAAACACAAATCCCCAGCAAGCCGTGTGGACATTGCCGGGAAGAATTGTTAAGTTTAATGCACCCCCACCCTCTCCAACAACTCCTCCAACAGTACCTGTTATAAGTAACTTACCTAGTGGTGCCGGAACCACAGCCTTGGTTGCACACAATTGCGCGTTTAATTACCAGGGTAATATTCTGTTTTATATCATTGATAATAAAATCTATTCTGCCAATGGAACAATTGTTAATCTTCCTGGTGGTATTATCGGAAATTTTCCGTCAAATGATCCTTCGGAAATTATTAATGAAAATGAAATCGTTATAATTCAACGAAGTGAGCCGGTTTGTAATGAATATATTTTTGATTTGATATATTCGGTGAAAGGAACTGACCCTAATAATCCTGCTGGGTACATAAGTAGAATTTTTCAATTGCCTATAATTGTTCAGGATTTAGCACCGGGTAATTCAACTGTTTCTTCAGGATCAGAAGTAGAGTTAACCAATATGCTCGACGATTCACATAAGCAAGGATATAAATTTGCAATTTCTCCTGTATTATCAAACAACAAACGTATGTTGTTTATAAAATCACCATCAGAGTTAGAAGCTTTTGAATATTACAATGGCGTAATATCGAGTACCAGTCAAACCTATCTATATCCTGGCAATGATTTTAATGGCATGGAACAATTCCACCAAAACAACAGTGAACTAGAGTGTGTTAATTTAACTGGTAATAATACTTTAAGAATAGGTTATTCATATTATCGTTCTGATGCTAGCCCTCTAATTTCAGACTTTGTAATTGCCTTTGTTGATTTCGATCTAAATACTAATTCGTTCACCAATAATGCAAGGCAATATATTCTACCACGAGTTGGCAGTATTTTTCCGTTACCAGCAGAAAATTACGCAATACCTAAAGGATTAGAATTTGATAAAACAGGTAGGTATTTATATGCAACTATTCTTAAGAATTTAACAACAGCTCCTTCATTTTGTTATTTCGATTGTAATGCAGCAACATTCCAACCTAATAATTTAAGTAATGTAGTAACAAATTCAATTGATTATCAGTATTCGGCCATTGAACTGTCATACGATGGCGCTTTATATTTTGTAAAGAGCAATAGCCAAACAAACCCTACTGGTATTGGTTTATCAAGGTTATTAAATGCAAGTAACCCGGGTTCGCTTGTTTTTAATGATAATGCTGTTCCTTTTACCGGCTGGACATATCCCAAAGTTACATTACCGGACATGAGTTCTTATCCTTTATGTTCATACTTATTGAGCCTGCCTGAACAAAATGACGGAGAAGTTAATGCATTATACGGCGCACCAATTTATTCAATTTCGGGCCCCTTGAATAGTAATGTAACCTATAGCACTTCCATTGTAAACATTACTGCTGATTTAATTATTGGCAATAATGCTACTCTGCTTTTTAATGCCGGAACAAAAGTCTTAATTGCCCCTGATGTAAAGATTACTGTGAATAATGGTAGTAAGATAAGAATATTAGGCGGTTCAGTTTTAAAAGCCTCATGTGATCAAATGTGGAAAGGTATTATAGCAAATGGTGGCAATGGCGCTGTGCAAGTAGAAGTAAGGAGTTTGTCGGTAATACAGGATGCTAAAGCGGCAATAACATCTAATAGTAATGCCGTTATACAAATAGCTAATACCGTTTATTTAAATAAAAATTACCGTAACATAGTTATTAATAACCCAACCAGCAACAATGTGCTAAGTATTAATAATTGCATAATTGGTAGCTACATCTATAATCCTGGTTTACAATATAATGAAACTAGTATTTCAAGCAATTTAATAACTCCCTATTTAAATCAACGCACATATAGCGGTATTGAAATTAATGGTTTATCAAACAACAATACTGCTACTATAACTATGGGTAGTTATACATCAGGCTTACTTACTTTTAACAATATGGATTTAGGAGTAGAGGCGATTAATTGTAATGCTACTATTTATAATAGCCGTTTTGTGAATCTTACAGGGAACCGGAGAATTAAATATCAAACAACAATTTCATCTGATCCTTGTGTTGGAATCTATGCTTATACTAGCGGGACTACCACAAATTATAATTTAATTGCGGGAGGAAATAATGCCACATATCCTAACATGAAAAACAATTTTATTAATAGTAAATGGGGTATTTTAGTGAGTGGCAATTATGGAGCTTCTGTTATTAAAAACGATTTTGAATCATTAGAGCTTGGTACTAAAGTGCAATATTCTTATGCAAATAATGTTTTAGGTATTGTTAAAAATAACTATAATAATATGCCGTTTGCCGTTGTATTGCAAAATTGCAATGCCGCAAACAGTATAGGCGTAAATGATAATAACATACATACAGTTTATAATAACGGTGGCAACCAATGGGGTTATGGTATTATAGTAATTGGTAACAATGGTTTAAGTAGTCCAAACCCTAATGGTTTTGTAATAGATAATAACACAATTTATAAGACACAACAGGCTATTAGTGTAACAAGCCATTTTAAACCTAGAATATATAACAATAAAGTTTATGATATTACAGAATCTCAAACGGGACAAACACCTTGTGGTATTTATGTAGCTAATACTAATGATGCCACTATTGAATCTAACTACATTAAAGGTTATAGTACTAATTGGGTAACTAATGGTATACGGGTTGAACCGTCTGCTAACACCAGAGTTGCTTGTAACACGATACAATTAGTGGGTAGGGCTTTATTCTTTAGTGGATTACATAGTACATCTACTGTAATTAGAAATAAAATGACTAACTGCCATACAGGTTTGTTTCTTAATACACTTGGAAAACTCGGTGCTCAAAAAACGATAAATAAAAATTCAGGGAATGAATTTGTAACATACAGTAGTTTTACCTGGCATTTATCCAGTTATAAGAGTTATGGGCATCAAACTACTTTTTATGTAGACAAGATTACTCCTTATTTTTATACTAACTTTCTAAATGAGTTAGTTTCTGATCCAACTATATGTCCTAACCCAACAGTTTTAACTTATACTCAATCACTTTCAACAACATTCGAGGAAAGTTGTGGTTTGTTGTATAACTTTAGAACAGGAACTGATAGTACAGAAGGTACTGATAGTACCGATTTACAGATAGCAAATAACGAGTATTTAAACACCGATAATAATCCTTACGCTGACAATGCTAAATGGTATGCTAAATATTTGCTTTACAATAAAATGAGTAATAATAGTATTTCAGCTACTCAAAACAGCAGTTTGAGGAGTTTTTATACAACTACGCAGCAAGGTAATATTGGTAAAATAAGAGCTAATAAGGATGCGCTTATTAGTAGTACACTTGATGGGCAGGATAATTTAGTTTTAAATAATGCTAATTTGCAGGAACGCTCTTTAGATTTGGTTAGAAAAACTGAAATTAAATTTGCCAAAAATAAACAGTTAAACCGTAGCGAAATAATCAAACTAAACGAAATAGCTAACGAGTGCCCTTATACACATGGCCCAGCGGTTTATGAAGCACGTGGCATTTTGGCCAAAATTACAGGGCAATTTACTTTTACAAACCCTTGCGAAATACCGGAGCCAACTGTTAATGCAGAACGTTTAATGCAGCAAAACAAGGTTAATGGCTTAAACACGCTAAGCGGAGGAACTAATGTTTATCCAAATCCGGCCAACAAGGTTTTAAACATTAACATTACCGAAAACAACAAGGGAACAAGTATAAGTGTTAAAAATCAATTAGGGCAAACCGTTTTAGTTGAAACGTTAGGCGAGGTAAACAATGTTTTAAATGTTGAGAAGCTTGAAGATGGCATTTATATTATTGAAT
>JBIICS010000139.1:0-7248 GCA_044238735.1 Bacteroidia bacterium | reverse complement strand
TTTTACGGGGATACTTCCTTCAACCGGAAAAACAAATTGTGGATTTTGTTGCGTATTGTCGATAGAACCATTATTTAAAAAATCCCAAGCCCAGGTAACAACGGTTTCTCCGGGAGCAGAGATTAAACTGGTATCCTGAAAAGAAGAAGCTGATCCAAAACAAACAGCATCCGGGGTAAAATTTGCGGTAGGCTGTTGATGAACAGAGATACTATCTGATACCGTATCTCTACAACCAAAATTACTTATAACAATCAATCCTACCAGATAATCACCATAAGTATAATTATGAGTAGGCTGCGCTCCGGAGGCGTCAATATTAAAAGTACCTGTTAAATTAAAGTCCCAATTATAAGTTGCTATAGTACCATCACTTACCGAAGAAGTTGTGCCATTAAAACTGGCGACCTGATATTCGCAAATATCCGATGCTGAAAATGAAGCGTTGGGCTTGCAATAGGCTTGCACTGTTTTGGAAATAGTGGACGTACAACCTGAGTCGGATGTAACGGTTAAGGAAACCGTATAAGTATTACAAACACTATAATTATGAGTCGGAGCACTGGTAGCATCAGTGCTATTATCTCCGAAGTTCCAACTATAGGTATTTATTATAGCCGGACCCGTAATAGTTGATGTATTATTAAAAGTAAGTGCATCATAAAAACAGGCATTATTAAACGTAAAATCAGGAGTTGGAATATAATTTACATAAACAGACTTAGAAACAGAATCTTTACAACCGTGGTTTGTTATAACCAAAAGCTCAACAGTTTTAGTACCCCCCACTGTAAATGAATTACTAGAATTTATACCAGAAGCATCTGAAGTACCGTTATTGTCAAAATCCCAACTAAATGCGCTAATATTATCCGGTGTAGCAACTGTAGATGCGGACACAAAACTCGTAGGAGAATTAGCACAAACTATATCAAAACTAAAATCTGCAACAGGCATTGGCCAAACATTTACAGATTTAGTAACTGTATCCTTACAGCCAAGGGCTGTTGTAGTAACAAGCGAAACGTTATATGCTCCAACAACACCCGGAGTATGATTAGTTGTTTGACCATTGTATTCAAAACTAGCTATTGAAGAATTAACATCCCACTGATACGTTGATATAGTACCTGAAGAAACTGTTGAAGGTGATCCATTTAAGGTGTTGGGCGCATTTAAACAAGCGTCGGAAAAAGTAAAATCAGCAACGGGCAAAGGATGAACGGTAACGGGCATTGTAGTATCGTTACTACAGTTATTAGAGTTTGTAACTACCAAAGTAACATTAAAGGTTCCGGGAGCTGTGTAAACATGCGTAGGATTTTGGGAGTTAGAAGTATTGTTGGTATTATTGGGATCACTAAAAATCCAAACCCATTGCGTATTGGTTCCACTTCCTGGAGTTGAGGAATCGGTAAAATTTGTAACCTGATTAAAACAAGGCGAATTGGCTGTAAAATTAGCAATAGGGGCCGCATTTACTGTAATTTGCATAGTGGTATCAGAAGAACAAACACCATTTACCGTTACACTCATATAAACTGTAAATGTACCGCCAGTTAAATAAGCGTGTGTGGGATTAGATTGAGAACTTGTATTATTGGCCCCGGATGATGGTTCACCAAAATTCCATGAATAGGTTGGATTTGTACCGCCATTTAGAACAGAGCTCGAACTATTAAAAACAGTAGGATTGCCCAAACAAACCGTATTAGCTGAGAATACAGCTTTTGGTAAAGGACTCACAACCACATTTAGAGTAGTATCAGCCACACAAGGTGGCCAGGTAATACTTAGTTTTACCGGGTAAGTACCGGCTGCCGGAAAAGTATAAGAAGGACTTTGCGTTGTATTATCATTAACCCCGTCATTGTTAAAATACCAGCCCCACTGAGTAATTCCTCCAACAGGAGTACTCGCATCTGTAAACTGAGTAGGGTTACCGGCGCAAATAACCGAAGAAGTAAAATTAGCAGTAGGTCGTCCCGGATTTCCAGCAATAAGAGTATCGATGGTATATGAACAAGAAGAACCAGCCTGCGGAACTATGGTAACGGTATAATTACCTGGAACATTTACGCTAATTGGATTAGTGTTTGATGAATATCCATTTGGTCCAGACCAGTTATAGCTCGTACCCCCCGAAGGAGCTGTTAATGTTATGAAATCTCCTCCACAAATAGCTGGAGAACTGGATAAAATACCCAAGGGTTCACAGGATGCATCAATATAGGCCCAGCCACTGTGACCGGTTTGAGAGCAGTCGGCAACGGTAACCTCCAATGTAACATTTTGTCCAACAAAATTAGCGAGCGGAACAACAACCGTTTGCCAGTTTAACCAATAGTAAGTAAGACCTCCTGAATTGTAAGCCTGAAAATTAGAAGTACCCTGTCCTACAATTACCGAATAATCTGCACAACTAAATGTAGTGCCATCGGGCTTTAGAACCCTAATAGTAAAAAATGGTTTTTCCTCAACTGTATGACTAGTTCCTGGATCTTCGAGAACCACTGCATACTTAACAGTAAAACTGGTTGTTGAAGGAGATACTGTAAAGGTTTGTGAAATTCGGCTGGCACTTCCGTCTGGAGGTGGAACGTGGTTTAATAAACAAGCAAAATTTCCTCCACCGGGAGGCACTCGCGTTAATCCTGGAATTACGGGGTCGCTACCAGTACTAACTACCTGAGAAAGAGAGCAATCATTATTGTTAGTTAAGGAGAAATCATAAGGAGTACCCGAATTTGCACTACCGGCATTTGTTCCGGTAGCACATACCCAACCGTTGGTGTTACCAGATTCAAAACCGGCATTTGTACAAGCCGCCATTACCTGATCAGGCTTGGGATTGTTGCGTTGATTTAAAAATAAATCAGATAAATAATCGTATTGCTCGCCCTTATTTCCAGTAGTCTTATAATTATTCAGGATAGCGGTTAATTCCAAAATTTTTTGATCGGTGTATTGGTAGAGTTGATCAACACTCATATTTTGTTCCCAAATTTTTCTTCTGGCAATTTTCTTTTCATTAATTAAGTAGGGCTTTAAAAAAATTAAAGCCTCCTGAATTTCATTATCAGAAAGGCCTTTAAATAATTTATTGCGAACATAAAGCTTATATTCACTGGCCTCTATATGTTTTAGAGTTTGTCGGATTAATAGCTCCTTTTGATGCAGATGTGCATGTTTAGAAGTTTTAGATTGGGCATTTTGAGCGTTTGTAATTTGAGAAAAATTAAATGCTAATGCAAAAAATAGGATCTGAAGTAAAAATTTCCTCATGCCTTAAATATTGGTTGATATGAATATACGAAAATAAAACCTTTTTAAAAAGGTTTATAAACTAAACTAAAATCAGATTAATCTAAATTAGAGTTTCGGATTTAAAAAATGAAGGGTTTGGTGCTCGGGAGAGCCAGATAAAGGGACAAAATCGTACTCCCAACTAGCCATTTTAGGTAAACTCATTAAAATACTTTCCACTCTTCCATTGGTTTCTAATCCAAATTTAGTTCCCCGGTCGTAAACAAGGTTAAATTCCACGTATCGTCCCCTTCGGAGTAATTGCCACTGTTTGTTTTGTTCGGTAAATGGCAAATCCTTGTTTAAATTAATAAGTTCTAAGTAGGTTGGTGCAAAAGTATTGCCCACTTCTTTAACGAAATTAAAAAGGCCCGATTTATTAAGCAATGTAGCGTTTTCGTTAAGATGATCGAAAAAAATACCCCCAATTCCGCGTGTTTCATTACGATGTTTTATGAAAAAATATTCATCGGCCCATTTTTTAAACTTTGGATAGAAATCCATTTCATGTTTATCGCAGGCGTTTCTTAACTGCAAATGAAACCAATGCGCCTGCTCTTCATTAACATAATGAGGGGTTAAATCTATACCTCCACCAAACCACCAGGTGCCATCATTCATTTCAAAATAACGCACATTCATGTGAATAATAGGGACCCAAGGATTTAAAGGATGAATTACAATCGAAACCCCCGTAGCTAAAAAACTGGATGCATTTCCGGTTTTAGACTCTTTTTGGAGAAAGGCAGGCAAATTTCCTTCAACACACGAGAAATTAACTCCACCCTTCTCTATTACATTACCCTCCTTTATTACCCGTGTTAATCCACCTCCACCTTCGGGTCTGCTCCATTCATCTAAAATAAATTTACTTTTGCCATCGGCAATTTCAAGCGCATTACAAATTTCGAGCTGAAGCGATTTAAAATAAGATATAATATCCTGAGTCATTACTTAACTATTTGAGGTGCTATGTTTTTTAGACTGACCAAGTAAACATGTCGGTTCTCAAAACCGCTTTCGTCAGCTGTTTTATAGAAATTAAATTCGTTTTGAATACCAATGGCCGGAAATTTATTTAAATTAAGCAATGCCTCTTTTCCTTTTAATGCAAGTGGGAAATAATACATCCCTAAATCAAAACCCTGAATGGCATAACGGTTTGGCTCTACACCAAATAATGCCTGATAGGCTTTTGCCATCTGGATAAAACTATCGCTTTTGTAATCAACAAAATAATAATTAGGGAGGATGGTATTGGTCTTAGCCAAACGCTTTGTTTCAACATTGCTAAAATTAAACCACGAATCCGTTCCAATTAAGGTAATATTAGAATCTTTAGATAAATACAACTTTGTAACTAACTCGGTTATTTTGGGCTGATCATTAATCGGAGTGATAAATATCTTCTGCTTTCCATCGTTTAAAAGATTTTCAATTTCGGCAAAGCCTTTTTTAACGCTTATCATTTTTAAAGAATCTTTGTATCCAATAAAATTTTTCTTTATAATATTTACTAGAGAAGTCTCTTTACTGTTTTCGTCAGTTATTAGATAAATCTTTTCGCCTGACTTATTTTGCTTAACAAAATTACAAATGGCCTCCATTTGGGTATGTTGACTAGCTACTATCTTACTTGCATAAACGTTACCCAATAAAACTTTATTTATTTGAGAGAAAGGTGAAACTAGAGGTATTTTATATTTTTTAGAAAATAAGGTTGCTTGTTGTAAACGTTCATTATAAAGTGGGCCAATTAACAAATCCACACCAGCCACTTCAGGTTTAGCCAAAACCTGAACCAAGTCGAGCGAGTCTCCACTAACATCATAGGTATGCACCTCAAAATTATACCCCATAGATACACAGCTATCTATAGCCAGCATGAGACCCTGATAAAAATCTATACCCAGCAATGATTTAAAATAAATATCATGATTAACGGAGCCAACAGAATCGCTTTCATAATTTTGCATATTTAAATAGAAGGGAAGCAGCACGGCAAGTTTAATAAGGCGCGATTTATCGTTTTTAGAGGTATCCGAATTTGTAAAAGTGGATAATGAACTAGGTTTCTCAAGTTTCTTTTGCTGATTATCTTCATTTATAACAAATGAATCTTTTTTCTCAGGCTTTTGATAGGTTGGAACCGTAATTTTTTTTGGTATTTTAATAATCTGACCCGTTTTTAATCCCGTCTCCAACTCTGGATTAAATCTTACAATTTCATCCATCGAAATATTATATAATTTAGAGATGGCATAGAGCGTTTGTTTAGGTTCGGCTTTATGCTCGGTATAAGATCCAACCGGGATTGTTTTTTGATCGAGTTCTAAATTGTTTGATTGAACCACTGATTTATCACGAGCCGGTATTTTTAATTCCTGTCCCTCTTTAATTCCGCTTATTAGTTCGGGGTTTTCTAATATTAAATCATTTTTAGTTAAGCCGTATACATTGCAAATGGAATAGATGGTTTGCCCTTTTTCAACGGAATGTAAATAATATTTTACACCCTCTATTGTTTGAGTTTTTGTTGATTTTTTAATTTCAGAATTTTGAGCAATGGCCATAAATGTTGATAAAATCAACATCAACCATACACTAAGCCATTTAATTTCCTTCATGCGTTAATCAAAAACTTAAACAAAAATTATTCCCATTCTATGGTTGCAGGCGGTTTAGAGCTAATATCATAAACTACACGATTAATGCCTTTAACCCGATTAATAATTTCGTTAGAAATTTTAGCAAGAAATTCGTATGGTAAATGAATCCAGTCGGCAGTCATTCCATCAGTGGAAGAAACAGCTCTCAAAGCCACTACATTTTCGTAAGTACGTTCATCGCCCATAACCCCTACCGATTGTATGGGTAAAAATATAACCCCGGCCTGCCAAACGTTGTTGTACAAACCATCTCTCTTTAAGCCATCAATAAAAATGGAGTCGGCTTCTTGTAAAATTCTCACTTTATCTTCGGTAACATCACCCAAAATTCTTATGCCCAAACCAGGTCCAGGAAAAGGATGTCTGTTTAAAATCACATCCGGCATACCCAATGCTCTTCCCACTCTGCGCACTTCATCCTTAAAAAGAGTATTAAGTGGTTCAACTACTTTTAATTTCATGGTTTCAGGCAAGCCCCCAACGTTGTGATGAGATTTGATAGTAGCTGAAGGTCCTTTTACAGAAATTGATTCAATAACATCGGGATAAATAGTTCCTTGTCCCAACCATTTAACATCTTCTATTTTATTCGCTTCATCATCAAACACCTCAATAAAAACTCTGCCAATTATTTTTCTTTTTGTTTCGGGATCCGATACGCCTTTTAATTCGCTGTAAAATTGGTCCTTAGCATTTACGCCTTTTACATTTAAATTAAGCGCTTTATAACCATCCAATACTTGTTCGAATTCATTTTTACGCAACAACCCGTTATCAACAAAAATACAGTACAAATTTTCTCCAATGGCTTTATTTAAGAGAACTGCAGCTACTGAGCTATCGACCCCACCACTTAAACCTAAAACAACTTTATCGTTTCCTAATTTATTCTTTAACTCGGCTATAGTTGTTTCAATAAAAGAAGCAGGAGTCCAATCTTGCTTACATCCACAAACATCAACTACAAAATTCCTTAACAACTGAAGACCTTCAGTGCTGTGTGTAACTTCGGGGTGAAACTGAATAGCAAATGTATTTTCCCCATTAATCTGATAACCGGCGCACGCTACATCATGCGTGCTGGCTATTACTTCAAAATGACCCGGCAGCTCGGTTATGGTATCTCCATGACTCATCCATACCTGAGAATTTGGCTGAATACCTTTAGTTAAAGGAGAATGAGCACTAATAAAATTAAGATTTGCACGGCCATATTCTCTAATTTTTGAAGGGGCTACATTTCCACCTTCTAAATGCGCCAGAAGCTGGGCTC
>JBIICS010000138.1:0-7276 GCA_044238735.1 Bacteroidia bacterium | reverse complement strand
ATAATTTGGCAGCAAAGACGATAAATGATGTGGTTAAACTGCTGTTGGTTTAATATTACCTTTTGCTTTATCATTTTTACAAATATAGTTAAAAACTACTCCTAACATGAGATTGTTAATTTAAACTTTTAAAAAATTAATTGCTTTGGCTTATTTTTGCGCTTTGATTAAAATAATTAACATATTATCGATTTTAACTTTTCTGGTTCACTCGTTATGCCATGCCGAGAATCCAAAGAAGAACCCCAAGCGCCTAAACGATTCGCTAAATCAGGAATATACGGATGAGGAACGTTTACTGGGCTATTTCCATAGCAGAAATATTGTTTTAGATTCTTGTTACAATTATGCTTTATACAAAACAGTAATTAATTGGTTGGGTACAAACTATCAATTTGCCGGGGAATCTAATAAAGGGATAGATTGCAGTGGTTTTGCCACGGTTTTATATAAAGAGGCCTATGGTATTAACTTAAGCGGTGGTTCTTATGATATTATTAAGCAGGTTGATACTACATTTAAGAATAAAAACGATTTAAAGGTGGGTGATTTGGTTTTTTTTACGATTTACAAAAAGAGAGTTTCTCACGTTGGTGTTTATATTGGTGGTAATAAATTTGCGCATTCATCCACAAGAGCAGGTGTTATTATTAGCGATTTAGATGAGCCATACTACCTGAAATATTATTACAAGTCGGGTAGGTTTAACATAAACCAGTAGTTATGAGTCGCAACTTAATATTAAATAACGCCCAAATTCAACAAAAAATCACAAGAATTGCGGCAGAAATTTCCGAAAAAAATTTCCTGGAAAACGAAATAATTCTTGCGGGTATTATTGGTAATGGATTTTTATTGTCAAAATTAATTGGCGATGAATTGGTTAAATTGGGTTGCAAATCTAAAGTAATCGAAATTAAAATTGACAAGAAAAAACCTGAAATATCTAAAATTGATTTATCCGAGAACATCGATATCGAAAATAAATCGGTAGTATTAGTGGATGATGTCTTAAACTCTGGTAAAACATTCTCTTTTGCCATGGCTGCCCTTATTGCTAAGCGGGTTAATAAAATACAATCGGCTGTGCTCATAAACAGAAGTTACAAAAGCTTTCCGGTTCATGCCGATTTTGTAGGATTATCACTCTCCACAACTTTGGAGGAGCATGTAAGCGTTGAGATTTCAGCTCACTCAATGGAGGCCTACCTTCACTAAAAAATACTTTTTTAAAAACTATTTGTTAATCGTTTAATCTATTATTAGACCAGAGGGCATAATTACTTTTGGTTTTATTGTCCGTATTTTCTTTTAATTGAATAGAATATTTTTTAAAAAATTGTTTGCTGGATGATGTTATTTTTAGGAAAGCACTATGGCCGAAGTTATCCAGTTCCAGTAAAATTTCATTTTTACCTAACTCTTCAATTGCTTTTTCAATGGTTTCTTTATTAACTTCTAAATTATTTATTTTAATAAGGCTACTTCCCACCATTAGTCCGGCACGGTCGGCAATACTGTCTGGATATACAAGCCTAATTTTAAGATGATTGCCATCGTTAATGGTTTTAAACCCATATATGCTTTCGTATAAATGAGTGCAATTTTCTTTATTTAGTTGTAATCCCAAATAATTGAAACAATCCGTTAAATAAGGTTCATAATCTTTTGTGCCATTTACAATATCATCAAAATAAGAACAGAGACTTGTCTCTGCAACTTCCTCTGCTATTTCTCTGAAATTTTGAGCAGTGTATCCAATTTCTTTTTTTCCAAAATCGTAAAATAATTTTAACATCACATCATCCAATGAGTGTGAATTATTAGTATGTTTTCTTATTAATACATCTAAAATAAAAGCACACAAGGCGCCTTCGTTATAAATGGATGTTTTACGGTTGGGCACACCTGCAACATATCCATCCAGCCAGGTATCAAAAGAAGAATCTGCAACAGATTTGTTAAATCGACCAAAATTTTCGAAATGTTTTTCAAGCCAGTTATTCATGCATTTAAAAAATTCATCCTGATTAAAAACCTTACTCCTAAACAATATATAATCGCCATAATAAGTAGTTACTCCCTCTGCTACGTATCCTAATTTAGTGTAGTTTTCTTGATGGTAACGATAGGGCAACATTTCGGCAGGACGAATCGATTTAATATTCCAGCAATGAAATAATTCGTGACTGCTTATACCTAATAATTCATGGTAAAGTGGCTTGTTAAATACATCTTTTGCAGGACCTAAGGTTATTACTGTTGATTTAGTATGTTCTACCCCATGGTAATGTTTATAGGGAGTAATCTGAAAAATAAAATGATATTCACCGGCAACAAACTCTTTAAAAAGAGAAAGTTGTTCTTTAATAAAGGGTCTAAAATCTTTTTCCAATTGCTCGAACGGCACTTCACTAACCCCCTGAAACCATAAATTAAAGAGAATATTTTGTTCGGTAATGGTATGCTTAATTAAAGTAGGGGAGGAAACAAAAGGAGAGTCCACCAGTTCATGATAATCCTTGGCAATAAAATGGTTCGAGCCGGTTTGCTTTAAGCCGATAACGGTTTTAAACTCTTTAGGAATAGACAAATTAAGTTCACAGGGTTCGTTAATTTTATCTTCGTCATATAAAAAACAATGAATTCCGTTTATGTATAATTGTTTTGAATCAATCCAACACGCACCGGCATTAAAATCGGGTGTAAATACATTGTATTTTACTCTTATTACAGTTTCATTTGCAGTTAAAACCTCCCAAGAATCTTTGCTTAATTTGTTAAAAGGTAAAGATTGACCTTTGTTATTTAAAACTTCAAATTTCACGATATTCTTTGCGAAATTTCCTAATTCGTATCTGCCGGGTCGCCAACTGGGGAGCCTAAGTATAGTTTTGTTTTTATTTACGTTAGTAAAAAACTCAATATTAATAAGTCTTTGGTGGGGATTTTGGTAAAAAACTGAATATTTCATTTTTATTAATTAAGTGTAAATATTTAGGCAGATTCAAAAGAATAAAACCCTAAATTTGCACTGCTAAATTAAATAAATATGAATTACGACGTAATAGTTATTGGAAGCGGTCCGGGCGGTTATGTAACTGCAATTAGAGCTTCTCAGTTAGGTTTAAAAACGGCCATCGTAGAAAAAGAAAATCTGGGTGGCATTTGTTTAAATTGGGGATGTATACCTACAAAAGCCTTGTTAAAAAGTGCCAACGTTTTTGAATACATAAAGCATGCAGATGAGTATGGAATTAAAATTGGTGAAGCCAATGCCGATTTCAATGCAATTATTAAACGTAGCCGTGGTGTAGCAGACGGTATGAGTAAAGGAATTCAGTTTTTGATGAAGAAAAACAAGATTGAGGTGCTAGAAGGAACTGCTAAAGTTAAAACTGGAAAGAAAATAGTAGTTACCGGAAAAGATGGTAAAACTACCGAATACAGTGCCAATCATATTATTATTGCAACGGGTGCTCGCTCTCGTCAACTTCCTAATTTGCCTCAAGATGGTAAAAAGGTGATTGGTTATCGCGAAGCCATGACCTTGCCTTCAAAACCAAAGTCACTGGTTGTGGTTGGTTCCGGTGCAATAGGCGTGGAGTTTGCGTATTTTTATAATGCTATGGGAACAAAGGTTACCATAGTTGAATTTATGCCCAATATAGTTCCATTAGAGGATGAAGAAGTATCAAAACAATTAGAAAGAAGCCTTAAGAAGCAAGGAATTGATATTTTATTGGAGAGTTCTGTTGAGAGTGTTGATACAAAAGGAAGCGGATGTAAAGTAAATGTTAAAGGTAAAGACGGAAAAGTTAGCGTTTTAGAAGCGGATGTAGTTTTATCTGCAGTAGGTATTCAGGCAAATATTGAGAATATTGGATTAGAAGATGTTGGAATTGCTACCGATAAAGGAAGAATTATAGTTGATAAATTTTACCAAACAAACATTCCAGGGTATTATGCTATTGGCGATTGTATTCCAACTGCTGCGCTTGCTCACGTTGCAAGTGCCGAAGGAATTACCTGTGTAGAAAAAATTGCGGGTCATCATCCGGATCCTATCGATTATAAAAATATACCGGGTTGTACCTATACCAATCCTGAAGTTGCTTCTGTTGGATATACAGAGAAGGCCGCAAAAGAAGCGGGTTATCAGATTAAGGTTGGTAAATTCCCTTTTAGTGCATCGGGTAAGGCGAGTGCTGCCGGAGCAAAAGATGGTTTTGTAAAAGTTATTTTTGATGCTAAATACGGTGAGTTTTTAGGAGCCCATATGATTGGTGCTAATGTTACTGAAATGATAGCAGAAGTTGTTGCGGCTCGTAAATTAGAAACTACTGGCATGGAAATCATTAAAACTGTACATCCTCACCCAACCATGAGTGAAGCAGTTATGGAAGCTGCTGCAGCTGCATACGGCGAAGTTATTCACTTGTAAATTTTTTTAAAAGTCTTATCTTATAAAAACAAAAAAACGCTTCCAATGATGAAGCGTTTTTTTTTATGCCTATTAGTTTATTTAATTTTTAAAAATCAATTTTTACGCCTATTGTGGGTAATACGGTTCCAACCGTATTCGGAATTAAATAGTATTGATAATAGCCGGGTTTAGTAGGATCGGGCAATGGCTCGCCTTTGTTATTTCTGCTTACATTAAATATAGGGGCTTGTTCTGCCTGAAAATTATATAGATTTTGAATATCAAGGTAAATATCAAATGTTGCTTTCTTCAAATAATAGAACTTATCAACTCTGATATCAAGCCCATGAAATGGTTTTAATCGTTGCGAGTTGAGTTGATTAAAGTCTTCTATACCTCTGCCCCTTATATCCCAAACATTTACCTGTGAAGAGAGATCTAAATTAAAAGGGGTGTAGGGTTGACCTCCTGAATACCTGAATTTTAGTCCTGTTTGCCAGTTTTTATTAAATTTTTTACCTAGTGTTGCATTAATAATGTTCCGACTGTCCCAAGCGGTTGGAGTGTAAACACCATGTTTATTTTTAAATTCGCTTATTACATAGGTATAAGCCAAAATTCCGAAAAAACCTTTAATTAGTTTTTGTTGTGCCAAAAATTCCGCACCATAGCTTCTGCCTTCTGATATCGGAAGACTGGGTTCATTTCCGATAACTCCAAAATCTCCGCCTAAATTAGCTAAGGAAATGGAATCATTGGTTAAGAAGGGATAGTTTTTATATTGTTTGTAAAATCCTTCTGCAGTAAATCTGGCGTTTTGTTTGGTTTCGTATGCAAATCCAGCTACATAATGGGTGTTATTTATATATTTAGCTCCGTTATTAACGTTTAGCAGATTACCGTTATTATCCTTATAACCTAAAACAGTATAGGCAGGAAGTTGATAATACATCCCCACATTGGTATTAAAACTAAACTGTTCTGTAATTGAATATGAAATAGAGAAACGTGGAGATAATTGGTTAAGCATATTCCTCATGGATGAGTTTAAAGAATTACCGTCCATTCTAAATCCACCCGACAGTAAAATTCTTTCGTTAAAGATACCCTTACTAAGTTGAGCAAAGATTCCATATTTATAAAAACTTAAATCCGATTTATAGTCAACTCGAAACGGCCCAGAAGGCAAAACAATGTTATTTAAGGTATTTGTATTAAACTTAACATATTCTACTAATGCGCCCGAAATAATTTTAAATCCATTTTTACGAATTACATTTTCGTACCTGAATTTATTTTCAATCTCTTGAGAAACGTATCTCAATATTAAGTTGTTTTCATCAGTATCGTCGTTGTTTTTGTATTTAATTGAGGTGTTGTTAAGCATATTGCGGCTTAATACAAAAGTATGATAACCTGTTTTAAAAAATCGCTTGTAAACAGCACCATTGGTATAATTCCATTGTTCCTGAATGGGAAGATAGTTGAGTATATATCGCTGATTTTCGGTTTCATTCGCATCCAGATTAAGTTCAAAATTATCAATTGCTCCTAAACCAATTAACGTTAATTCATCTTTATCGCTAAATCGTGTTTTAACTTTAAATTGAAAGTCGTTGTATATAGGTAAAAATGGTAATCCTATTGCTTTAAATAAAAATTGTAAATAACTTCTTCGAGCAGAAGCTATAAAAGTGGTGTTTTTTCCAAGTGGCCCCTCGGCAGTTAAACCAAAATCGGTTGCTCCGGAAGTAATGGAAAATCCAAGCTTGTCATTTCTGCCATCTTTTTGTTTAAATTCAAATACCGAACTTAAAGCATTTCCTCTGTTTGCCGGAAAAGCACCCGAGTAATAATCCACTTCTCTAATAAAGTTTACATTTATTAAGCCCACTGGTCCGCCAGATGATCCTTGAGTGGAAAAGTGATTTATATTGGGAACTTCAACTCCATCCAAATAAAATCGATTTTCGTTAGGGGCTCCGCCTCTTATGATAATATCATTTCTAAAAGCAGGAGTAGAGGCTACGCCCGGTAATGAACGGATTACATTGGAAATATCACGATTAGATCCCGGGTTTCGTTCAATTTCACTAATGCTCAGTGTTCTTAAACTAATCGGACTTTCTTCCGTTTTGGTGAAACCACTGGTTGTAATTTCAACTTCTTTTAATTGAGCCGATTCTTCTTCCAATTCCGCAACAATAATTGTAGGTTGGGCGTTAGTTACTAGCTGCTCGGTAATAAGCTTGGTTTTAAATCCGACGCTACTTACCTGTATGTTATAATAACCCGGATTCAGTTCATTAATCATAAAATTTCCATCTATATCCGCTACAACTCCCTTATTTGTTCCGCTTAAACCAATGTTAGCAAACGGAATGGGTTCGTTGTTACTAATATTTTTTACCTGACCTTTAATGATGCCCGTTTGAGCATTTGTAATTTTACTTAATAATAAGAATGCAATAACTAAAAGAATAGAATTTTTAAACATATTTATATTTTGCTTTTGAACAAATAATACTGCCTTATGTTCAGTAAAGACTTAAATTTCAGAATGTTTTCCTTAAAAAAATTATCTTTGAATAGATTCGTTTTTCAAAATTAGATTTTTAAAATTTTAAATGAAATGCGATTTATTTATATTTCAAATTATTTTATCCGAATTTTTGAGTGTTGATACAAAATATCTGATTGTTGTTGCAGGACCCACTGCAATAGGTAAAACCGAATTAGCAATTAAATTAGCAAAAGAGCTTAATACAGTAGTAATTAGTGCCGATAGTAGGCAGTTCTATAAAGAAATGTCAATAGGCACTGCAAAGCCTCATTACACCGAACTGCAAA
>JBIICS010000034.1:0-24389 GCA_044238735.1 Bacteroidia bacterium | reverse complement strand
GTTTTGGAGGAACTAAGTTCGAAATTAAAAGTGGTCTTTCTGCCTAATCATCTGGGTACTATCAAGGGAAGCGATTTTATTCCCGCACATGCATTGGCCCTTTCACCTGATTTTACTAATGAATTTTTTCCGGAATTAAATCTGGAATTAGATCAAGCCATTAAGTTTTTGCGTAAAGAGAATATAAATATTAATTCGCTTAAACCTTCATGGTATCTGGTAAAATATAATAATTTAGGATTGGGTTGGTTAAAGGTGATAAGCGCAACTCGTCAGAATAATTATTTACCCGAAGAATTTAGAATAAGAAAGGAAATAATCTAGGTGTTGTTTTAATTGCCTTCAAGTTTTAATATATCCCAAACAATATCTCCCTCAAATCCCCTCGAAATACAATATTGCGCAACTTTATAATTTCTTTTTAAAGGATTTGTTTCTTTACTTTTTTTAGTTTGTTTAGAAATAATATCTTTTAAAGTTTCAATGTATTCTTTCTCGTTAATTTCCTGTAGCCCTTTATTTATACAAAAGGAACTTATTCCCCTTTTTTTTAGTGAAAGTTCTATTTTTCTTTTCCCCCAATGTTTTATTCTAAATTTACCACCGGCATATGCTTTCGCAAACCGTTCTTCGTTTATAAATCCTTGTTCAATAAGTTCACTAATAATTTTTTCAATGGCATCTGTCCAAAGACCAAATGAATATAGCTTATCTCTAACTTCTTGCTGGCAACGCTCCTGGTATGCACAATAGCGCATCGCATGAAGAAGAGCAATATCAGGTGTTATAACTTTCTTTTTCTTTTCTTCACTCATGTTTAGCTGTTTCCAAAAAAACTAAAGTGAATTTTACCATACTTTCGCTCTTCCTTAAAGAAGGGATGATTGCTAAAATCATAATCTTTTGGATGTTCTATAATCAGAATTCCATCATTGTTGAGTAATTGTTTTTCAAAAATAAGATCCGGAAGCGAAACCGTTTTCTCATGATTAAAGGGTGGATCAGCAAAAATGAAATCGAATTTCTCTAAAGAAGTAGTGCAAAACTTAAAAGCATCCGATCGGTAAGCTTTAACAGTTTTTAAACCCAGCTTATCGGCTGTTTTTGTTATGAATGCATAGCAATTAGTATTTTCATCTACACATGTAATATTTTTACAGCCTCTTGAAGCTATTTCCCAGCTAATATTTCCCGTTCCGCAAAACAAATCAAGGAACTTGGTTTCTTCAAAGTTAATTCGGTTGCTTAATATATTAAATAGTCCTTCTTTGGCAAAATCGGTAGTAGGCCTAACAGGTAAATTTCCTGGGGCAATTATTTTTCGTCCTTTAAATTGACCTCCTATAATACGCATAAGTGAGAATAGATATTGGTATAAAATACCTGGGAGTTATTGATATACTGGTTATTAAGATTGACTAATTTTACTGTACCAATATAATTTGATAATAAATTAAATTTAGAGTCAGACTCATAAATTAAGCCCATTAGGTTGGCTTGAGTATTACTTAATTCAAAATTTAATTTATCCAGAGCATTTAAAATAAAATATATAAAATCTTCGTCGTTCGAAATGGAATAAATATTGAATAGTATTAGTTTCCCACCTTTAAATGCATTTAATACTATTTTTTCCTGATCTGCAAAAATATTTATTATGTAATCAGCGCCTTGGTTTGGGATGTTAAATAAAACAAATGCTCCAGTAATAAGGTGTGCAGTAGGAAAAAGCTGAGTGAGTTTATTATAAATTGAATCGTTAATGGCACTAATAATAAAAGCGTTTTCGGTATCAATTCGTTCACTTATAATTTTAACATCATTCCCTATTTTAAACTGACTTTGTAATAATGTTAATGATCTACTCTCATCGAAAAAACTATCGGGTACAATTAAACTGTGGGGAGTATTTACAGCAACTATGGTTTTTTTGTATGGATTTTTTAATGCGGGATTGCTTTTTAAAATATCCGTAATTTCTTCAATACCTTTTGAATTTGAAAGTGGATGAGCGAGAAAATAATGTTTAAGACCTGTAACTTCTCCATTATTATTTTTTACGGAGAGTATAAGATGATTTGCACTTATTTCGATAGCTAGTTGAGAACTTATGCTTTCGCTTAATGGGTTTTCTTGGTTGAAAAAATTTTCTAAACTCATCTTTTTTGCCTGCTATTGCTAATATCTTTGCTAAGATACGAGCAATGTTAATCGAACGCAAAAATAAATTTAAACAAACAGTCTTGGCTAATTTTGGTTTTACTCCAACCCAAGATCAACATCAAGCAATAGAGGTGTTGAGTAGTTTTGTTTTTGATGTTGAGGAAAATCCGCTTTATGTTTTAAAGGGATATGCCGGAACCGGTAAAACAAGCTTGATTTCGGCGTTCATTAAAACGTGTGATCTCTACAGTGTTAAAGCTGTTTTGATGGCTCCAACCGGAAGAGCAGCCAAGGTTCTGGCAAATTACAGCGGTAAACCGGCCAGTACCATTCACAAGCGGATTTACTTTAGAAACACTGATAAATTTGGAAATAATCGTTTTGTATTACAACAAAATATGTTTAAAAAATCCATTTTTATTGTGGATGAAGCCTCCATGGTGGGCGATTCGGGAACAGATGTTTCTAATTCTTTGCTGGCTGATTTGCTTTCATACGTTTATTCGGGACATCATTGTCGTTTAATATTTATTGGTGACACCGCCCAGTTACCTCCGGTTGGTTATAGCGAGAGCCCCGCCTTAGAGGCAGAATACCTCAAAAGTATTTATCCTTTGTCTATTCACCAAAGTGTTTTGCGACAGGTGATGCGCCAGGCGGAAGATTCGGGTGTGTTATTTAATGCAACTCATTTGCGGGTGCAGTTAATCCAAAATCCTGATGTTTATCCTAAGTTCGATTTAAAGGGATTTAATGACATTAAACGAATTGAAGGTTCGGAGTTTTCCGATTTACTAGATTCATCTTACAGCAATTATGGCGAAGAGGGTACTATTGTAATTACCCGTTCTAATAAAAATGCTAATTTATACAACAGGCAAATTCGCTCACGTATTAAGTGGTTAGACAGTATTATTGAAGGAGGTGACTATTGCATGGTGGTGAAGAATAATTATTATTGGTTGGATGAAACTTCTAAGGCGGGTTTTATTGCAAATGGAGATGTTTTTCAAGTTCTAAAAATTAAAACAACAAAAGAAATTTACGGATTTAAGTTTGCAGAAGCACATATTCAGTTAATAGATTATCCCGATCAGCCCCCTTTTGATGTTATGCTTTTGTTAGATGTACTAGATGTGGATGGCCCCTCCTTAAGTGAATCTGATCTTAAAAAGCTTTACGATACTATAATGGAAGATTATGCGGATGAACCTGATCGAAATAAACGTAAAACTCTTTTAAAAGCAAACCCTTATTTTAATGCTTTGCAAATTAAGTTTGCATATTGTGTTACTTGTCATAAATCGCAGGGCGGGCAATGGAATGATGTATATATCGATTCGGGTTATTTAACAGAGGAGATGATTAATGAAGATTTTTACCGATGGCTTTATACCGCTTTAACACGTGCTACAAACACCGTATTTTTGGTTAACTTTAATGATAAATTTTTTTAAGATGAGAAACTTGATTCTAATATTGGTGTTGTTGGTCAATTCTTTAGTCTATGCACAAAACACACTGGCTCCAGCATTTATTGATCGTAATCAGGACACCATTTTAGTTAAAGAGTTAATTATGTTTTCTCAGGAGCAGAAAGACTCTTCCGTTGCTTTGCTTCATGAGGTTTACGGACTTTCTGTTTCTGAAAAACTTAATTTTATAATGGGCTTATCTTTTTTTAATTACCGACTTGCCAAACGTGCTATGTTCTATAATAGTTACGTTAGAGCGGAGTCTTATTTATTATCAGCCGGAAAAGGTTTAACAACGGAACCTATTTTAATTTCCATAAATAAAGAGTTACTTAATTGTTATCGTTTTAAACGCGATACTTTAAAAGTAAATTCATTACTTTTTGATTTTTATAAAAACGATAAAAATCATAGAGCCGAGTGGTATGCATTATTAAAATCAGCGTTTAACCAAAAAGAGCTAAGCGTTGAGCAAGAAAAAATATTTTTATCGCTACCCGAGTCTTTAAACGATCAAATTTTTATGGCTCGTTACTTTCTGCTTAAAAACATAAAAGATTCAGCATTGTTTTATCTTAATTCAGTTTTAGATACTATAAATAATCTTAGTTCAATTCAGCAAAGGGCTGAGTCTAAACTATTGTATGCTCGCTTTTATCGCGAGTCTAATGATTTGAAAAACGCATCTGCTCTAATTGTTCCGGTTATCTCCATTTTTGATAGTTTAAAATCATATTCATTGTTAATCGAGGCGTTAAATGAATATGCTAAAATTTGTTTTGCTCATAAAAAATGGCCTTTAACACAGCAAGCATTAAGCCGGGCATCAAAAGTGGCATTGGTTTCTGGTGATAGCTCTTTAATTAAAGGACAATTTTCTTTTATGGCTAATTTTTATTCTTACATCGGAAATTCATCATTGGCTAAAATTTATAACGATTCAATGCTGATATACAGCTCGGGCCGTTTAATTGCAAATAATAGCAGTAACATTGGTTATAGTTTGGTTTTTGAAGATAAAATACAAAAATGTTATAAAGCTTTAGGTGAAAAGTTAGAAAAGAAAAGTGCGTGGTTAAATATAAATGTACTTATTGTACTAGTTGGTCTGATATTTATTTTATTGGTAATCTTTGTGTTTATTTATCTTAAAAAAAGACCTTTAACAATTAAGGAGGAGATAATAATAGAAAAAGTGCTACCCGCTAAGGAGATTGTAAAAGAGGTGGTGGTAGAAGTTAATAAAACGGGCCCTAACAAAAATCTTATCACATTATTTAATCATTTAAATTTAAATGGAACTTCTCTTAATAAAGTATTCAAGGAGTCGTTACTTATTAATTCTGATACCCATCAGCAGTCTTTTGCCTGGATGGCCGATTTGAGATTATCTCGTAACAGTCCCGTTCGCGGAGTGTTTTTAGCTCTTGCCCGCGTAAACGAAAACGGAGAATCGGCAGCATGTTTAAATATTCAGCTTTATGATTTTTTGAATCGAATTGTTAAAGAAAAAAATATATTACAACCTTCTGCAGTTCTTAATCACTTAAACCGAATGTTCCATGAGTATAAAAAAGTTGCTCAGCAAAATTGGGAGTGCTCACTTGCATTATGTTTTATAAATAGCGATAATAAAGAATTACTTTTTTGTGGCTCTAACCTAAATATTTCGGTAGTTAGGAGTGGAAAGGCATACGATATAAAAGGTGATGATGCCGTAATCGGAAATAGTGATCTCAGTTATAACTTTCAGGATAATTCTCTAGAGCTTATTAAAAATGATGTGCTTATTATGGAAAGTACTCAGGCCTTAACCGTTGCTTCTTTAATTGAGCGATTAAACAGGGATACTGATTTTGATGAAATTAAGTCTGAGATACATCAAAATTTTGAAACCGATTCATCCTTAATTTTGATTAAAATTTAATGCTTTGATATATGATAATCGATTCTTTAAAAAATTATGAAACGTATTTGAATATTCATCCCTTATTTAAAAAAGGATTCGAATATTTAATAAATACAAATTTTAATAATCTTCCAGACGGCAGGGTTGATATAGAAGGTGATAAACTTTTTGCATTGATACAATCCTATTCTACTAAAGCCGAAAGTGAGTTGAGATACGAAGCGCATAAAAAATATATTGATATACAGTTTATGATTTCAGGTAATGAATCTTTTTTTCATATGGATAAATCGCGTTGTAATATTATAGAGGAATATGTGTTCGATAAAGATGTTGCATTTTATACAGCGGATGGTATTTTGTATAAAGTGTTAGAAGAACAGTTTTATATTTTATTTCCTCATGATGCTCATAAACCTTGTATGCATTTTGACGGGTATGCCCAAAACGTTAAAAAGGTTGTCCTTAAAGTATTAATTTAAATTATTGTGGATTTTATTTCTTTTTATAACCCCAGTCAATACCCGGACCAAAAATAAATTGGTAAGCAAGACTGTTAACTTTTGCGTAGCCATTAACAATGGGGGCATTAGCTTGCGAGAAAGTTACCTTAGCTTCAGTATTAATATAAAAACGTTTGTAAATTCTGAATTGTCTGCTAATAGCTAAATTAATTACATACCCTCTAAGCCTGTATCCATGAATATCAAAGCCGGGTCCCTCCGGCCATTGCATATCACGTATTTTACTTTCGGGATGCATTAACACGGAGCCGCTTCCAACAGCAGCATTAAAATGTTTGAAATTTCGTGTGTAGCAAAAAACCAACATATTATATCCGTGGGAAATTCCGAAGCGTTGAATTTCGGGTGGTTTATTGGTGAGATACATTTTATGGTGGATAGCTTCAAAGCTAAAACCGTTAAATTTATGCCATTTTATAAAACGCCAGGCCCAGTAATGAGGACTGGTAAATGGTTCTGAGTAAAATGCAGCTCGTTTAATATGCAGATCTGGATACCCTTGTTGAACTATAGTTAGGGGTAATTCAGCATTAAGCACGCCTCCAAAATGATATTCAAAACTCCATCTGCTGGTGCTGTCATGTTGATTAAATTTTAACTGAGCCATTGATTTAGAAAAACAAAGGCATCCCAGTATAATAATGGGAATAATGAATTTCATAGCAAGTTATTTTTAGTAGTTAACAATAAAGTTGCTTAAAAGTTTCATACCGAATTTATGGCTTTTTTCGGGATGAAATTGCACGCCTAGTATATTCTCTTTCTCTAAACCGCAAACAAAATCGTAGCCGTATCTGGCTGTTAACAGAACATCTGAGGCATCCTGAGAATCTAAATGATACGAGTGAACAAAATAAAAGCGTGCATCATCATACATCCCATCAAGTAATTTACTTTGTTTTTTAATGGAAATTTCATTCCAGCCCATGTGCGGTACTTTTAAACTGGAATCATCGAGTCTGAATTTTTTCGTCACGGCATTAAACCAGCCCAGTCCGGGTAATACCCCTTCCTCACTGCTTTTAGTCATTATTTGCAGTCCAAGACAAATCCCAAGAATGGGGGTTTTATCTATTAAAACTTTCTGATTAAGAACTTCCTGCAGCCCCGAATCTTTTATTTTTTGCATTCCATAATCAAATGCACCAACTCCCGGAAGAAGTAGCTTTGGAGCATCTTTTATAACAGAAAAATCGGAGCTGATAGTGGCATCAACCCCGATTTTCTTGAACATGTTTTTTACTGAAAGTAAATTACCTAAGCCATAATCTATAATTACAACCTGCATGGATTTTTTATTTGGCGTAACCTACGGCTCTGGTCTCTCGTATAACCGTAATTTTTACCTGTCCAGGGTAAGTCATTTCGGTTTGTATTTTTTGTGAAATATCAAAAGCCAATTGTTCTGTTTGTTTATCATCTACTTTATCAGCCTGAACAATTACACGTAACTCTCTACCGGCCTGAATAGCATATGTTTTTTCAACTCCCTGATAAGTTAAGGCGATATTTTCCAGGTCTTTTAAACGTTTAATGTACTGTTCAGCAATTTCGCGTCTTGCTCCTGGTCGCGCACCACTTATGGCATCGCAAACTTGAATAATCGGAGAAATTAAACTGGTCATTTCAATCTCGTCGTGGTGAGCGCCAATTGCATTGCAAACTTCGGCATTTTCCTTATATTTTTCGGCAAGGCGCATACCCAAAATGGCATGTGGTACTTCCGGTTCATCATCGGGTACTTTTCCAATATCATGCAATAAACCGGCACGTTTAGCAATCTTGGCATTTAGTCCCAGTTCGCTGGCCATGGTAGCACATAAATTAGCAACTTCGCGAGAGTGTTGCAGTAAGTTTTGACCGTATGATGAACGATATTTCATCTTGCCCACTAAACGAATTAACTCAGGGTGTAAGCCGTGAATTCCAAGATCTATACACGTTCTTTTACCAATCTCAATGATCTCTTCTTCAATCTGTTTTTTTACCTTCGTAACTACCTCTTCAATACGGGCAGGGTGTATACGACCATCAGTTACAAGTTGGTGAAGGGCTAATCGGGCTATTTCCCTGCGAACCGGATCAAAGCAAGATAAAACAATAGCTTCCGGAGTATCATCTACAATAATTTCTACACCGGTAGCAGCTTCAAGAGCTCTGATGTTTCTTCCTTCTCTACCAATAATTCTACCCTTCATTTCATCACCTTCTATGTTAAAAACGGTTACCGAATTTTCAACAGCATGCTCGGTTGCAACTCGCTGTATGGTTTGAATCACAATTTTTTTAGCCTCTTTATTGGCATTAATTTTAGCTTCTTCCTGAATTTCCTTGATGTAGGCAAACGCTTCGGTTTTAGCTTCTGCCTTTAATGATTCAATTAATTGGGCTTTTGCATCGTCGGCTTTTAAACCGGCAACAGTTTCTAGTTGAGTAACTTGTTGTTTGTGTAATTTTTCTACTTCGGCCTTCTTTTTGTTTAAAATCTCGAGTTGTGAGGTGTAGTTTTCTTTAACCGAATGAAGTTCTCTGTCTTTTTTGTTGATTTCTTCTATTTTTTTATTTAATTCCGTCTCTTTTTGTTTTAATCGATTTTCGGTTTGCGAGATTGTATTGTTTTTATCGTTAATAAACTTTTCGTGTTCTGTTTTTAATTGAAGGAATTTCTCTTTTGCTTGCAGAATTTTTTCTTGTTTAAGCACTTCCGCTTGTTTTTCTGCTTCCTTAATGTGGGCACTGTTTTGTTTTTCAATATTTTTTTTTACGATACTGCTAAGGGCAAAATAACCCACACCCACACCGGCAAGCAGACCAATCAAAACATATAATAATAGCGTCATAATTAATTAGTTAGTTAAATTTGGTTTAGATTTAAACCTAAAGAAAAACAGCAATTTATTGCCGTTTCATTTAATTATGTCCTTCCCTTCGGTCCGGTATATATATTAAAATTGAATTTCTTTAACAATTTAAATCTTCCCCACATTCTGTTTCTTATGCAAGTTTACTCATTTTTTGCCGTATTTCATTTGTAAGAAATATAATTTTTAATAATCAATTGTTTAAAATCTGTCGGCTTTAAAAAATATTGTAGTGTTTTGAAAAATACTTTTGTAAAATATGATTTGGAGATTATTGTTTTTGATAGCACTTAGTTTGGTTTTAAACAGGGCTCTGCCCTCGGAAAACTATGATAAGAATTATTTTAGATCGCCGGTAGACATTAAACTGGCTATTGTAAGTAATTTCGGAGAGCTTCGTAATAACCACTTTCACAATGGTTTAGACATTAGAACTAATGGTCAGGAGGGGTTAAATATATACTCGGTGGCCGATGGTTATGTTTCCCGCATTAAAATTTCGCACATTGGATATGGTTTGGTTATGTATGTTACCCATCCAAACGGATATGTTTCGGTTTACGCTCACTTAAAATCTTTTAACGATACCATAAGTAAATACATTAAAAAGGCTCAATATTTAAACGAGACCTGGGAAATCGAGCTATTTCCGGATAAAAAAACATTGCCGGTTAAAAAAGGAGAGATTATTGCACTTTCGGGTAACACGGGCAGCAGCCAGGGACCTCACTTGCATTTTGAAATTAGAGAGGAGGAAACAGAAGTTACGGTTAATCCATTGCTATTTGGTTTTGATATCCCGGATGCGGTACCTCCCGTTATCCGAAATGCGTATGTTTATCCAATTGATGAAGGAAGTTTTGTAAATGGAAAACCCATTTATACCAAATTGCCATGCACAGGTCTTAAGGGTAATTATCGACTTAAAGCACCTGTCAACATAAATGTAACAGGAAGTTTTGGGATGGGCTTGGATGCAATAGATCAGGTTACTGGTACACCAAATCCTAATGGAGTCTATTCTATCGAGATTAGAGTGGATGGTCAGCAGGTATATTTTATGAAACTCGACAAAGTAGGCTTTGATGAAAATCGTTACATTAATTCACATTGCGATTATCTGGCCTATAAAAAGGCTAAAACCTGGATACAGAAATGTTTTATTGAACCCGGAAATAAATTGGGAATATATAAACGCACAACTAATAATGGTAAGATCTCCTTCACATCTGCCGGTGAGCACCTAATATCTTATTATGTTAGTGATATCAATGGAAATACTTCATCCTTGTTTTTTAAAGTTAATTATGAACCTAGTCCGAGTTTTCCTGCTAATCCTGTTTTAAAACCCCAATTTCAAAAAGTGTTTAAATTCGACCAGTTTAATGAATTTAAGAATGATGAAATTCTGATACAAATGCCGCCTTATACCATCTATAACGATATTGAATTTCAATATCAAACCAGTTTGGCAGATGAAAACAAAGGGTTTAGCTGGAATAAAAATCATTATGTGCATTCGGGATTGGTTCCGGTTCATAGTTATTACGATATAGCCATAAATGGTAAATATTTACCGGAGGAGTATCGGGATAAAGCGGTAATCGTAAGTAATGATGGTTTTTCGGGTAAATGCGAAGGTGGGTTTTATGAAAATGGTTGGATTAAGTCAAAAACCCGCTGTTTTGGAACTTTTAAAGTTTCCATAGATAAAACAGCACCTAGCATAAAATCGTTAAACCTGATACCCGGCAAAAACTTAAGTAAGGCGGGGGGAATTATGTTTAAGATTGGTGATAATTTATCGGGTATAAAATCTTACAAAGCATATATTGATGGTAATTGGGTGTTGATGTCGAGAAACCGGGGCAATGTAATTTCACATAAATTTGAGCCTACATTAGAAAAAGGACGGCACGATTTTAAGTTAGTTGTAGAGGATGAAAAAAATAATCGAGCAGAATATAGTGCTTGGTTTATTAGATAAAAATTATTCTTTTATTGGTTTTGAATATACCGTTTTAAATTACAATAAACGTCTCAATATTTCTATTTGCTTTTAAAGTTTAAGTTGGCCCCACTTATTTAAGATTATTTATTTTTTAACTACAAATCTAAATGCTTACTTTTACTAGGAGTGATGTGTAAGGTGATATGTATATTATTAGTAATGCTGTTCCTTTGGTCTTGTAATAAACCCAACCAGACTAATTTAAATTACCTGTCAGCGCTTAAGAGAACACAAGTTGCAATTCAAAATCAAATTAAAAGTATAGACACCTCTGTTATTAATGGAGAGATTATAAACAATAAAAAATTCCTGATAGATTTCTCCCTAAATTTTAAAGATACACTTAATAAAGATCAGGCCCTTTTAGTTCTCAATTTGAATAAACAAAATGATAAGATGAATCATTTTAAAAAAAATCTCCAAATACTAAATGAAACCAATAAACAAATTGCCTTACAGCTTATAAAGCTCGAAAAACTAATTAACGATAACAAAGAAATTGATAGAGTCTTCCAGGGCTTGTGTCATGAATATTCTGCTCTTAAACAAGTTAACACAGAACTAAATAAACATAAACAGACTTTAATGACCAGTAAAACTAATAGCATACAATTTCAACAAAAGATTTTAAGCTTTTATCCCGCCAATGCTAAATAAAATTATAATACTTGTATCTATCTTAATTTATTCTCTTGCTTATGCACAACTGCCTAACGAAGAACTCGCGCGGCAATTTATGCTTAATGGTGAATTTGAAAAGGCAGCTGCCGAATACGAAAAATTATATTCAAAAATCCCAAATCAATTTTATTTGGAGGAGTGGATAGAAGCTTGCATTCAATTAAAAGAATACAACAAGGCCGAAAAACTAATTAAAAAACAAATAAAGCAACAAGAATATAATTTAGCATTGCGTGTTCAGCTGGGTAAGTTATACGAACTACAAAATGATCTCGCAAAAAGCAAGAAAGAATACGAAAAAAGTATTTCTTTGTTAGAGCCACAACAAGAACAAATTTTTGGATTATATCAGGCCTTCTTTAATATTCAGGAATATGATTATTGTATTGAAACGTTATTTAAAGGTAGAAAACTTTTAAAAGGTACCTATCCCTTTTCAATAGAACTTGCTGATGTATATCAACAAAAAGGGGATTATTCCGGTATGTTTGGAGAATATTTATCGCTATTGGATCTGGGTCAAGGTTATTTACAGCAGGTGCAATCTATTATTCAAAACCGTATTGATGAAGACCCGAGTTCAGAAAGAAATCAACTTTTAAAATCGCAGTTACTAAAAAAAATACAAACTAATGCAGAAAATACTCTTTACAATGAGTTCTATGCCTGGCTTCTAATGCAAGAAAAAAACTTTGACGGCGCTTTTGTACAGCTTAAAACACTGGATAAGCGAAATAAAGAGGAAGGCGGCAGACTCATGGCATTAGCCCCAATCGCCTTAAACAATGAAAATTATGACGTGGCTGTAAAATCATATGAATATGTGATTGCCAAGGGAAAAGATAATTTCTATTACTCTCAGGCCAAAATGGAACTGGTAAAAACCTTGCAAAAAAAACTAACGGCAGGGCAGTATACCTCAATTGATCTTCAACAATTGGAAATACAATACCTAACCACCATAGAAGAATTAGGTAAGAATCAGAATACACTCTTTTTTCTTAAAGATCTTGCTCATCTTTATGCATTTTATTTACATCAGCCTGAAAAATCAATCGCATTGTTAAATGAATGTCTCGAGTTTAAAGCTACTAATGAAAGAGCAAAAGCAGAATGCAAGATGGAATTGGCCGATATTTTGGTTTTTACAGGTGAAGTATGGGAAAGCGCTTTGCTTTACGGACAAGTAGAAAAACAATTTAAAGAGGACCCTTTAGGCCAAGAGGCTAAATATAGAAATGCAAAACTATCTTTTTATAGAGGAGAATTTTCATGGGCACAGGCACAGTTGGATGTTCTCAAGGCCAGCACATCCAAATTTATTGCGAATGATGCTTTATACCTCTCGCTTTTAATTATTGAGAACTCCGGCCTCGATTCCAATACTACTCCGCTCCTTATGTATGCCCGAAGTGAATTATTATATTTTCAGAATAAATTCGATGAATGCCTGCTAACATTGGATTCTGTTAACAAGGAATTTAGCGGACACGCGCTGGCAGATGATATTTTATTTAAAAAAGCCCAAATTGCACAAACAAAGAGTGATTATATACTTGCCGAAAAATTATATGCCGAAGTATTTAATACTTATAATTACGATTTACTCGCCGATGATGCGCTCATCAATATGGCTCGAATAAATGAAAAATATTTAAATAATAAAGTTAAAGCTCAAGAGTACTACCAAAAATTACTTACCGACTTCTCTGGAAGTCTTTATGTTGTTGAAGCCAGACGAGCATACAGGCAGCTGAGGGGAGATAAGGTGAATTAGGTTTTTGACTTGGAAGATTAGAAAAATTTGAAATTTTAGAATATTAGATGTAATAGATTCCGGCATACGCCGGAATGACGTGGCGTGTGATTATTACATTGAGGCCTCCGAGCGGCAATCTTTGTATGCGATAGATTAATTTTCAGGCTCGGGATGACGACGGGTGTAACTTTTGGGTATAGATTTGAGCTGATATTTAATAGTTGAGTTTTATTAAATGCTAACTAAAAGATAATAGAGGTTTGCGATTGCTTGCTATTAAAAATTAATGACAAAAACTTTTTACTAGCACCAATCTATTAAAAATGGAAATAGCGCATTAATATTTTGAAGTAAATAAAATGGGGAGCTTAGCCCCCCATAATTTAAATTTAACACAAATATTTCAGCCAATATTTCAAGTAATTGTGGTTATCCAAAGTTAGGCAACGTTTATAAATCCACTTTTACAGATTAGTTTTTTGAGATATTAGCGATAGTCTATTAATTCAGCTGCTCTTTTTTTGTAGTCTTTCGGATGGTCTTTTATAAAATTACCCGAAACAGTTACGATCTTAAATGTAGCATCGCCTATTTGTGATGGTGTTAATGCTACTCCAGTATTATGAGATAATGTAAAAACAACTTTTCCTACGTCTATATTAAAACCTATTGTTAACACCACTCCAGAACTTCCAGTTTTTGTAGTTGGTAAAGCTGAATAAGTACTACCTCCATCGCTAACATAGCACATAACAATTCCTTTTGATAAGATGTCTGTGGTAATGTTACTTTGAAGCTTTGTAACATAAGCACCTTCCACATTGCTAATCCATTCCGAACCAGCAACAAATACAGATGTCGATAATACGTTAGCATTACCTTGAGCACCTGTGGCTCCCGTTGCTCCAGTATCGCCTTTGTCACCTTTAGGGCCCATAACTGGGTCTTTTTGACAAGATGAAATTGAAATTGATAATCCAAACAATGCGAATATCGCATACTTAGTGACTTTTTTCATGGGTATTTGTTTTTTAAACCCCAACGGCCCGAACAGGTATTAATTAAAAAAATCAGCGTGGGACATTTAGCTTATCTGCCTCGGTGGTACTGGTATACCTGAACAACGGAATAATCTAAAGCCCACGCCTTTGACGTGAGCGTTTTAATTAAATTCTCGTTGCTCTTTAAATTACCAGTTTTCCGAAGCAAGAATAAACTAACGCTAATATTTATATGTGCCTAACTTTTTACATAATTATTTAATTTACAATTTAAAATTACAAATATTATTAAGCTAATTACCAGAACTTGAAAATAAATTTAAATAACGATTGATAACTAATACCAATATTATTGTTTAAAAAATGAACTGTTTTGAGTATAAGGAAGTTCAACTAATCATTAATTAAACTCCTAGCTAAAAATCTTATTTCAACTAAGAGTAGTTAAAATTAATTAATCACTAGTTTATTTCCTCAACATTTTCTGTTTCGTTCTTTTCCTTTAGGATTTTTTGTAACGTTTTATTTTTCAATTCTTTTTTATCGGTCTTTTTTTCTTGATTACCCTCAAACGATTTTTTTTGAGGCACCTTATTTTCTTCACTATCGTTATTTTTAGCTCCACTTTCCTGCCATTCTACTTCTAATGGAGGGCGTTTGTCGGATTTATCTAAAGCCTTAATGCTTGTGTCTTTTTTAAACAATCCAAACTCTTCTTTTAACAATGCTTTTACCGTGTTTTTCTCATTGCTTATTTCGTTTTTCAATTGCTCTTTAAATCCTTTTTTATCATAATAAAATTTTAAATTATCAATATGTCCTTTTACATGAATAAATAAATTAACTCTTTTCCCTTCTTCTTCAAATTCGCCAAACTCGCTATTCTCTTTCTTTTTTCTGGCCTTGTTGGCCAATAAATCTTTTAAGGCAACTTTAAAATGATAATCTAAATACTGATCAAAAGAATGGGTTCCGGCCAAGGAAATATTGAGAGCACTCGACTTAATTTCCATCATCGGTATGGTTACCGAACGGTCTTTTATATCTATCTGATTTTTAAGTGTTGAAAATTTAACCTGTTTAAGTTCGTTTACCTCTATAAATTTAGAAAGCGATTGCAAAGCTTGATAATCATTTAATTCGCCGTTCTCCAATGTGATATCGGTATGCATAAGTATTGATTTTTGATCTATAACCAGACCACTAGACCAAACCGCCTGAAATTGAGTTTCGGCAGAAAGAATCCCTTTGATGTTTTGATCTGTTAAATATTCTTGCCCGAAATTCTCTAACTGATAAAACATTTTGGTAACATTCAGTTTCTCCGTTTTAGTCTGGCAGCTTACTTTTAGCTTGGTAGTATCTGTACCGTCTATTAATCCGCTTAACACTATATAACCGTCAAATCCATTTAAACTTAAATCTTGTGTTGCAATCTTTCGGTTTTGTAGGGTTAGTTTACCACTTAAATTTTCACCAACAAACTTATTAAACTTAAACTTTCCTATTTTGGATTTGATATTAAAATTGATATCCTCAGGAAAAATCACGTTAAAATAAGTGTCGCTGGAACCCGTCCCCTGAAAGGCCAGTATCTCATCTAATTCTAAATTGTTGGAAATTAGATCGGCATCCACAGTTAATTTACGGGCTAAACCCGTGAAATACGGGATGATATTCTCAAAGTATCCCTTTAAAATAAAATCGCTTTTATTTACTTTTCCTTGTAGAGTATTTATTTTTATATCCTGATTATTAAAAACCAAATCGGCATTAAGATTCATAAATTCAGCCAGCCGTTGTTTAATTCCAAAATTTACATTTTTAAATTTTAAATAGCCCGTTGTTTTATAATCAGATAGTATGCGTTCTTTATTTTGAGCACCATGTAGCGGCCATGAAAAATCTAAATTTAAATCCAACTCGCCATTTAAATTATTAAGAGTATCTGCATCGGTAAACATACCTAAATCTGCCAAATTTAATTTGCCATATAAGTTTCCTTTGGCTGTTGGCAAATCAAAATCTTGTATAGTTAGTTCGCCTTTAATTTGTTGGTTTTGCAATTTTCCTGAAAAAGTAGTTAATTTTAAAATGGATGTATTGTTTCTATGTCCGCTTCCATTTGTATAAAAACCAATGAGTTTAAAATCGCTCAAATTAACATTGTTATAATTTAACTGAGCATCACTAATATCAAAATCAGCCCTTACATCGGGGTTTTTACGATCGGATACAGTTCCTTTAATCTTTGTTTTAAATTTTATGTTACCATTGCCTCTGTATTTAGATAACTGATCGGCATATTGCTCGGGAAGCACTGAAAGCAGATGCTCAATTGTGGTTTTATTTTCTGATACTACTATATCCAAATAAGTTTCTTTCTCTTTATTGTTTATAATACCGCTTAACTTAAAAGGAACTTTAGCAACAACCAGATCCCCGGATTTGATCGTGTACTCTAAATTATTTTCAACATCCAAATCGAGATTTAAAGACACCGGTTTATTGCGGATGTAGTTTATTCCTCCTAAATTCAGATAGCTTACATAAGAAACTAAGTCCGATTTAAGTGAATAATTGCTCTCCGAAAACTGACCTGCAAAATTTATTTCCTTCAGATTTATCTTGTAGGATTGATTGTATTGTTTATGCAAAAAGTTAAACTTAACATTATGACCACTTATTTTCTTTAGGTTGATATGGTAAGGCTGTAATTTCTTGTCTGCATTATTTGTTTCTTTCCAGAATTTATAATTTCCATTACCATGCTCATCAAAAACCAGATTGATCTCGCCATTCTCCAAACTAAACGAGCGAAGTTTATAATCTTTATTAATTACATCCAATACATTAAACGAAAAATAAAGATCCTTTGCTTTTAAAAAATGAGCAGTTTTATCTTTTTTTAAACCGTCGTAAATAGTTACTTCTTTAAAATCTACACTAGCTAACGGAAAGGTTTTCCATACGGTGAAATCAATTTCCTTAACATCAACCGGAACCGCCAGATACTGGTTTACCTGTTTAGCAATTTGTTGTTTTATTTCATCGGCATAAAAAGTAGTAATAATCCAGATGGAAAAAGAAAGTAAAAGAAATACGGATAACCCAACTAAAAAGGACCATTTTAAAAATCGCCATAAAATAAAGGTTTTCGACTTAGGTGTTTCCATCTTATTCTTCTTAATAAAAATAATACCTTCAGGTCTTTTCGAAATTTTGTTGCTTAACTATTTACAAGCACTTAATTGTTAAATACTAGCCTTTTTATATTACGAGCTTTCAACATTTTTAAATGGCCTGTTTAAAACATTTTACAGGATTAATTAAATATTAATTGACATTAGCAAACTAACTAACTAAATTTAGTATACAATTATTGTTTAACCCTTAAAAGCCAATGCCATGGTAGAAATGACCAAACTAGTTTTAGAAAAGGTAAGCTTTGACAAGCATTTATTTCGTAAGGAATTAACTAAAGCAGTTAAATGGCTTACCAAAGATGAAAAATTAATGCTTAAGGTGTGGTGTATAGCTCAATTTGGAGCAATGTATCGCCCTATTATTAATCAAGTGTTTAGGAATATCGTTTAATAAAATCGATATTTCGCTTCAGTCCTTCAAGTTTTGCTCTTTTTAAAGGCGATTTTCCAAAAACCTGATTAAAAACTTCTACTGTAATCTCTTCCCAATCCCGGTTTGTTAACTTTTGCAAATCGGGATTGGTAGTTAATAAAGGTTCGTGATGTGGTTTTGAAAATCTATTCCAAGGGCAAACATCTTGGCAAACGTCACATCCAAAAATCCAATTATCAAATTTTGATTTATACGTATTATCAATGGCATCCTTTAGTTCTATAGTAAAATAGCTAATACATTTACTCCCGTCAACCACATAAGGTTCCACAATAGCGTCGGTAGGACAAGCATCTATGCATTTACGACAAGTGCCGCAATAATCGGCAATAGGACTATCATATTCTAATTCAACATCTACTATAAGTTCGGCAAGAAAAAAGAAAGAACCCGATTGTTTATTAATCAAATTAGTGTTTTTTCCAATCCAGCCCAAACCACTTTTTTTTGCCCATGCCCTATCTAAAACCGGAGCAGAATCTACAAATGCCCGGCCATTTATATCACCAATCTCCGATTTTAATTTAACCAGCAATAATTTAAGCTTGTCTTTTATAACCTCATGATAATCCTTACCGTATGCGTATTTGGATATCTTATAATCGCTTTCCGTTAACTCCTGAGCAGGATAGTAATTTAACATTAATGAAATAACTGATTTTGCACCTTCTACCAATAATGTTGGATTGAGACGTTTATCAAAATAATTTTCCATGTATTGCATTTTGCCATGCATTCCTTTTTTAAGCCAATTTTCGAGCCGCGGAGCCTCTTCTTCTAAAAACTCAGCTTTGGAAATGCCGCAATAATCAAAGCCTAGTTCCTTGGAACTAATTTTTATTGTATTTGATATTTCCTTTAACGATTTCAATGGCTGAAACTATTGATTTTACTGAATAAAAAACCCGTGTTTAGAAAAAATCTAAATAAGGATTATGACAAAAATATGACAATTAATCTTAACTGTTTAACGAAATTTGCTTTGCAATGTTAAACAAGCTATACTGTATCACCTTCACACATAAAAATGCTTCCCTGGAAGAAGTGGGACAGTTAGTTCTTGACGAGACTTTACAAAAAGAACGTTTACCGGAAATAAAAAATAAATTCAAACTTGAAGAACTTCTTTACATTGCAACCTGTAATCGTGTTGAACTTTATTTTGTTACTGAAAACGAAGTTAATTATTATTTAATTAAACAATTTATAAAACAGTTCAATCCTGCATTGCCTGAAATACTGATAGAAAAGCTTGCTAAAAATGCCGGTAAGTTTTACGAAATAAAGGCCGTTAATCATTTATTAAATGTAGCAGCCTCTTTAGATTCTTTGGTTGTTGGAGAAAGAGAAATAATAACACAAGTTAGAAAGTCATACGAAAACTGCAAAAATTGGGGCCTTTGTAGCGACTTAATCCGATTGTTGGTTAAGCAAGCTGTAGAAACCGCAAAAGAAATATACACTTCAACCGAAATCGCTTCTAAACCAGTATCAGTTGTATCATTGGCCTATCGAGAATTACGCGATTTAAATGTAAATACAAATGCGCGCGTTGTTATAATTGGCGCAGGTATTACAAACACTAATCTTTCCAAATACTTGTATAAACATGGGTTTAGAAATTTTGCCGTATTTAACCGCACCCTTTCTAAAGCAAAAGAATTAGCCGTTCAACTTAGGGGAAGTGCCCATACACTTGATGAATTAACCCTTTATAAAGAAGGTTTTGACATACTTATAACCTGTACAGGTGCCCCCCATACCATCATTAACCAAGAGATTTATCATTCCCTGCTAAATAATGACACAGCTCTAAAATTTGTGGTTGATTTAGCTGTGCCAAACGATTTTGATATCGAAATTAAACGTAAATATCCGGTTGAATTAATTGAAGTAAAAACACTCGAAGCGGTTGCTCAAAAAAATTTAAGCGAAAGGGGAAAAGAGATTGAAGCTTGTCATAAAATTATTAACCGCCGATTAGAAGAATTTAATTACATAGTTAAAGAACGCGAGGTAGAACTTAAAATGAGAGAAGTACCCGTTAGAATTAGAGAAATAAAAGAAAATATTTTTAACGAAGTTTTTGCCCGCGAAATAAATCAGTTGGACGACGAAACCAAATTCTTATTTGAGAAAGTTTTAAGCTATATGGAGAAAAAGTGTATTTCTGTTCCAATGAAAATGGCCCGCGAAATCATGTTGCAAGACAAAGAAGAGGTTCAGCAATAGAGTTTACTAGTTCAGTTTACTAGTTTAATCGGGAGTTCTTATTCTTTACAAACAGAGGTTCTTTTTACGGCAACCAATCCTAATTTCTAGTCACTAATCCTTACAACTAATTTAAGGTTTAAGGTGCTGATCTATAAAGGTAACGGGCCCGCTCTGATAAAAAGGTATACCGGGTTTATATTTACTCTTAAATTTATATCCTTTTAAAAAATCTTTTAAATGTCTATCGAACTCTCGCTGCTTAAAAAGGGGAGTTGCATCCTCTTTAAAATTATAGATAAAGTAATCTACACCCCCTTTTTTGTTAAAATACACTTTTGTAAAACACCAGGTGGGTTTATCCCATTTAAAATTATTCATGGTTAAATAATCGCCTAAGTCTTGTAGCATCTTGGTCCAGGCATCTGTAAATTGTTCATCATGCTTAAAAAAAACAGCTTTTAATGAATCGCTATGTAAAGCGGGTTTATATATACTGTCTAATACCGTATTTGAAAGCTTGTATTCGTTAAATTTTGAAGCAGGTAAAACTTCCTGAGCACTTAAATTAAAAGACACTAACATAAGTAAAACTTTTGCAGCCTTTATGGATTTAAAAATTTTAGATTTCAAAAAAGAATAGAGTCCGGTTTTATATTTATTGCTCATTTAATTTATCCAATTTTACTTTAGTGGTGTTAATTAAATTTTCAACCGGGTTATCATTCACTAAGTTTTTTAAACTTGGAAATAATGTGGGAGCTATAACTTGTAAGGGTTTGTATAAATAAGATTTCTCTTTTAAAGTTTTATTAAATATTACATTCTTATTATCAAAACTGTTTATCAGGTATATTATAGCTGATATTATCAACGCAAATTTTAATACCGAAAACAATCCGCCTGCAATTTTATTGGCAATTCCCAATGCTGCAATTTTTATTACATTCTCCAGCAATTTAGCCAGAAAAAAAACGGCCGCTACAATAACAATAAAGGTAATGGCAAAAGCAATTAATGAATTGTATTCAGAATTAATACCTAAATTTTCTTTTAAAATAGTATTAGTAAACTCAGAAAAACCTATTGCTCCATAAACGCCAAAAGCCAAGGCTACAAAAGAAGCTAGTTCAATAATTAAACCCTTCATAAACCCTCTGTAGGCTGCCCATAATAGTGGGATTATAATAATAATATCAAATACAGAAACCGACATGGATTAAAATTATTGTTTAACCGATTTTGTTTCAATCTATTTTTATAAAGTTATTAGCGATTAATGGTTAATTTTGAATATGACCGAGAGACAACTACTGGAGGAATCCTGGAAAAAATTAGTGGAAAAACTGAATAAACGATTTGAAAGTGATTTAGACCTGCAGGGCATTCTTTTTTTAATAGGTTTGCAGGAGCTGGGTTTAGGTTTTAAAAAATATAAAAAAGATGAAAAAGTAAATATTATGCATATCGCTATATGTAGTTTACTTGAACCTTACGGTTATTATGAATTTGAAGGAAAAGACCAAGAGGGATGGCCTCATTTTAAGGCAAAAGAAACGTTGCCATTTTTAAAACCCGGCGAACAAGTTGAACTTATGAAACGGGCTATATTAGATTATTTTGAGAAAGAAGGAGGAATTTAAATGCCTTTTCTTATTGTAACCTTACAGTCGGCTGTTTCATCCGTAACTAACTTTGCTAGTTGAGAGCCCTTTAAAGAATCGCCGTTAGCATTAAGTTTATAGGCCTTTACCGTTAACACGGCATCTAATTTAAATTCAAAAGACGCCGTTCCATCGCTTCCACTGGTACCTGTAGCTTTTACGTTTCCGGGTGAATAGGTATTGGACTTCGATCCACTCTTATAATAACCACCGCTGGTAATTTCTATATTAGCGCCCGAAACTTTAGCACCTGCACTGTCCAAAACAGTAACAATTAATTTAGGGGGATCGCCCGGCTTACAAGCACTAATGTAAGTACCAATAAATACTATTGCAATGTACAAGACAATGTTTGAGACTGAGATTTTCATTTTCATCATATCAATAAAAAAGACTAACTTGGTGCCTTAGTTAATTGGTAAAGCTAATTTATTTTAAATAAAAGTCAAAATTTTAAGCTAAATAATTAAAAATGAATATTAAAAACTCATTAATTACCCTCCTTTTATTTGGGATATTTACCCTTGGAGCTTTTGCTCAGAAAAAAGTAAAGGATGCACCCAAAAAAAACCAACAAATTGAAATTACTACCGATTTTGGTAAAATTAAACTGAAATTATATGACGAAACGCCTAAACATAAAGAAAATTTCCTTAAACTGGTTAAAGAAGGATTTTACGACAGTACCCTTTTCCATCGAGTAATTAAAGATTTTATGATTCAGGGTGGAGACCCTAACTCTAAACTAGCTTTGGTAGATGCCCCACTCGGAAATGGAGAAAATGGCTATACTGTTCCTGCAGAAATAAATCCAATTTATTTTCATAAAAAAGGAGCTTTGGCCGCCGCCAGATTAGGTGATGAAGTAAATCCTTTGAAAAACTCAAGTGGTTGCCAATTTTATATTGTACATGGTCGTGTTTTTACCGAGCAGGAATTAGGCCAAATTGAAGGACAGATTAATATGCAACGCAAACAACAATATTTTAATACCTGGATCAGACTTCCTGAAAATAAAGCTGAATTTGATTCGCTAGTTGCTTATCAACAGGCTAAAAACAATAATGCATTTCAAAACCTGATACGCCAAATAGAACCCAAACTTAATGTAGCTTACGAAATGGCTAAAATGGATTTTAAATTTAGCGAAGAAGCCCGAAAAGCATATACCACTATTGGAGGTTCACCTCACTTAGATGGTGCGTATACCGTTTATGGTGAAGTAACTGAAGGTATTGATACGATAGATAAAATTGCAGTAGTGGAAAGAAATCGCGCCGATCGTCCGGTTAAAGATGTAAGAATGTTTGTGAAAATTATTGATTAATCATTATGAACGATAAGATCGCTCAGTTGTTAAATGAAGCTGAAAATTTAGTGGCTAAAACTGCTGCTGAAGCTGAAGAATTACGCATTAAGTATTTAGGCAGAAATGGCGCTCTAAATGCCCTATTTGAGGACTTTAAAAAAGTTGAACCTGCTCTAAAAAAAGAAATGGGTGTTAAAATTAATGAGCTTAAAAACAAATTAACCGAAAGAATTAACACCTTAAAAGAACTTACAGATTCAGGTTCTGATTTAAAAGGTTTAGATTTCGATTTCACCTTACCGGTAGATACAACTACTTTGGGTTCCAGACACCCCTTGTCATTAGTTAGAAATGAAATAATTGAGATTTTTTCCCGACTTGGATTTGTGGTTGCCGATGGCCCAGAGATTGAGGATGATTGGCATAATTTCTCTGCACTCAACTTTCCGCCCGAACACCCTGCTCGTGATATGCAGGATACTTTTTTCATTTCTTTAAATCCGGAAATGGCACTAAGAACTCATACCTCTTCGGTACAGGTTAGAGTGATGGAGAAAAATCAACCACCCATCCGAATTGTAATGCCCGGCAGGGTTTATCGAAATGAGGCCATTAGTGCAAGGGCTCACATTCAGTTCCATCAGATTGAAGGATTGTATATTGATAAGAATGTATCCTTTGCCGATTTAAAACAAACCCTGTTATATTTTGCGCGTGAGATTTTTGGCGAGAAAACTCAAATACGTATGCGCCCTTCTTATTTTCCGTTTACCGAACCCAGTGCCGAAGTTGATGTAACTTGTAGTTTGTGCAGAGGTAGTGGTTGCAATGTATGTAAATACAGTGGCTGGGTAGAAATTTTAGGCTGCGGTATGGTTCACCCTAACGTTTTGCAGAATTGTGGTATAGACCCCAAAGAATACACAGGATATGCTTTTGGTATGGGCGTTGAACGTATTACCATGCTAAAATATCAAATAAAAGATCTGCGTTTATTTTTTGAAAACGATGTTCGCTTTTTAAATCAATTTAAAGGAAGCGTAGTTTAGTTTACCGCGCGCGGCCTTCTAAAAAAGCCCGTAACTTTTGAGTGTGCTTTTTTCGGGCGGGCCCCGGTAAGCGTTACAGGCGGCCCGGCAGGGTTACGGAACAAATTGCGTTGAACAACTAATGAGCCCTAGT